>JAIROL010000038.1 GCA_031257565.1 Tannerella sp.
CCGAAAGCGAAGATATACAGATAGAGATGGAAATGGAAGACGACTACCTGAAAGAGCTTCAGGACAAAGAGCGGGAGATAGCCCGAAAAGAAAAGACGATTGAGGAAAAGGACAAGGCGCTTGAGGAAAAGGACAAAACGATTGAGGAAAAGGACAAAACGATTGAGGAAAAGGACAAAACGATTGAGGAAAAGGACAAAACGATTGAGGAATTAAGAAAACAATTGGCTGAAAACAGGAAGCCATCGGCATATCAAAGATAA
Source organism: Tannerella sp. (assembly GCA_031257565.1). Classification (GTDB taxonomy): domain Bacteria; phylum Bacteroidota; class Bacteroidia; order Bacteroidales; family Tannerellaceae; genus Tannerella. The sequence continues at coordinate 264 of JAIROL010000038.1, forward strand.
CTCTCCGGTATGCGAACTGACAGGTTATCCGAAAATCTCCCGCAACTCCTTATTACTCAATTTGCCGATCCAATTTTCGCCGGTGGCGACGGTCATCTCGGCGAGGTGTTTCTTTTTTTGAATCATTTCATCAATTCGCTCCTCAAACGTATTTTTGCAGATCATACGATGCACCATTACGTTCTTTTTTTGCCCAATCCGGTAGGCGCGGTCGGTTGCCTGATTTTCGACGGCGGGATTCCACCAAAGATCGTAATGAATGACGTGCGACGCGGCTGTGAGATTCAAGCCCGTGCCCGCCGCCTTGAGAGAAAGGATGAATATCTTGTCAGCGCGGTTGTGCTGGAAGCGTTGCACCATTTCTTCCCGCTGTTTTACGCTGCTACCGCCGTGGTAAAACAGCGGTCGGTCGCCAAACCGTTCGGTAATAAACCGTTCCAGCATTTTGCCCATTTCCGAGAATTGCGTGAATATCAGCGCTTTCTCGCCACTTTGGGTAATGCTGTCGAGCAGTTCGAAAAGTAATTCCATTTTTCCGGACAGCGAAGCGTCAAACTGTCCGTTTTTGAGAAACTGTGCAGGATGGTTGCAGATTTGTTTCAATGCCAGAATCATCTGCAGGACAAGTCCCTGCCGTTTGAAAAGCGTTTGGTGGTCATCGCCTCCCATGCTTTCGATTTCTTCCATCGCCGCACGCATGGTTTTTTCGTACAAAGCTGCCTGTTGTTTAGTTAGTTGGGCAAACTGGTTTTGCTCTATTTTGTCGGGTAAATCCGAAATAATGCTCTTGTCCGACTTCATCCGGCGCATCATAAACGGCGCGGTGATTTTCCGAAATCTTTCCACAACCTGTTCATCGTTATACAGTTGAATGGGCGTAGCAAAATCATCCTTAAATGTTTTCACATTGCCCAGATAACCTTTATTGGCATAATCCATAATCGACCAGAACTCGGTCAGGCGGTTTTCTACGGGCGTTCCGCTCATTGCAATACGAATGTTGGCGGGAATAGACTTGACGGCTTTCGATTGTGCGGTATCCTGATTTTTAATATTTTGTGCTTCGTCGATAATCATGACCTGCCATTTTTGCTTTTTCAAAATATCAAAGTCGCTTCGCAAAACGCCATAAGTGGTGAGCATGATATCGGCGTCAAACTCCTTTATTTCACGACTTTGACCGTGAAAAATATGCGACGAAAGCGAGGGCGCAAATTTCGCAATCTCGGCTTGCCAGTTGGTCAGCAAGCCTGTCGGCACAACCACCAAGGCTCTATGTTTTTTGTTGATGGCTTGCTCTTCCTTGAATTTCAACAAAATGGAAATTACTTGCAATGTTTTTCCCAAGCCCATATCATCGGCAATGATACTGCCGAAACCAATGCGACTGTTGCGATACATCCACGAAAAACCGCGCCTCTGATACGGGCGGAGTTGGGCGTTAAGCGCTTGCGGCAAAGGAATGTCTTCGGTGGAGGTAAATTCACGGATTAAGTTGCGGACTTCGTCCGTCAGCAAAACAGGCGCTCCGTCGTATTCTTCCGCCAGCGCCGTTTGAAGTAGCCGGAAAGAATTTAGCGGTTTAGAATTTTCGAAAGCTTTTTGCAGTTTTTCAATATCGGCGTCGCTTACATAGATATAGTTTTCCTTGAATTTGAACAGACGCGAAGCCGTGCGCATCAAACGGTTAAATTCTTCGGGCGAAATAATATTTTCACCTATCGCCACCTGCCAGTCGAATGAAAGCAAATCGTCCAAACGGATAAAACCCTGACTGTCCGCGTTCCGTTTGAGTTTGACGGATACTTTCGGGTGCAGCAACTCCTGCAGGGCTTTTGGCAACATAATCTTAATATCAAGCAAACGAATGGCCGGCAAAACTTCCATCAAAAACGGAGCAAACTCGCTGTTGTTGAAACGGACAGGAGCATCGCCACCCAGATTGATATGCGTATCCAAACCGCGAATGAACGGAGTAAGCAGGGAAACGCCCTGCAGAATTTTGAAACGCTGTTTCTCGTATTGTTTCTGTTTCAGGATGTTGGAAATCGGTATCGGCAACTGTTCGGGATTTGCTGTATCTTCAACGCTTATCTGCACGTCGAAAGTCTCATCGGGAAGTTCGGAAACGGTAATCGCCGGTTTGTACTGCTCGGCAGTGAGGTAATAACGGTCTATCCAGACTTTTATGCCGCCGCTCAAAGCATTTTCGGCAATGCCGTCGAAAGCGTAAGCCTTGTTTTTGAAAAACAGCTTTTCAAACAAATCGTCTGTCTGTTTGGATAAATGCGCCACCAAGCTGCCGAGAAACAGCGAGATAATCTCGCTTGCCTGATTTTCTATAGGACGCAGCTCCGTGCGCAGGTCGCCGTTTCTTTTGCGAACAGTTTTCTTTACAAGCAATAAATCGGGAGGAAGAATCGCCGAAAGTTTTTCGACAATACTCCGTACCCGACTGTCAATTGTTGCGGGCAGCCAGCGGATAATGAACTTTTTATCGTTTCGCTGAACAATCTGCGGGATAATCATTCCATTTGCCGTCAAGTGCAGCGATGCGAGCAATACTTTGTGGAAAGCCTCGACCGAAGGTTCAAAATCAGGCAAAAAATCGGGATTGAGGGCGAAGAGCGCCGGAATAAGCCGGTCTAACGACTTGATGGCATGGTTTTCGCCGCCTGTCCCTGTCTGATTGTCGGCGTCAACCGTCAGTGTCAGCGTTGTCCGGTTGGTAATTCGTTCCCTTTCGTTGAAAGGAAAAACGGTATTAAAATCCGATTTTTTCGACAAGATGCGACTGGTCTCTTTTGCCAAACGGACGAGTTGCGTTGCATAGTTCTCGCGGAAATTACCTGAAGGATAAAACGGCGGCGCATCGGGCAAAAGTTGTACCAATGCCTGCAAAATGTTTTGAAGTTGCGAAAAATCAATTGTGCACGGTTGTTGCAATGGCGTTTTCAGCGGGGTTTTTGCAGGTTTCAAAATGTTTTCCAGTATTGGAATCTCGTTTTTCTTCGGATCGGCAATGAATATTCCGCGTTTTTTCAATTCTTCGATTAAATCAACATTATGAATGGAAAAAACAAGGAAAGGATTGTTGTCTATTTCTCTGCTAATCATGTAAATGACTGATGCCAGGTGTTTGCACGGCACCGCCCAGTCGGGACATGAGCATTGCATTTTGAAGTCCGTCCATTGATGTGGAAAGACTTTTAGCCCAAGTTGTTCGGCAATGGTCAGGATTTCGGAGTCAAGTTCCCGATTCAACAGTTTGGATATCAACGCAGGACGTTCAATTATTTTCGTCATCAGCCGTTCAATATCTTCCTCAAAAAACGGCGGAACAATGACTGTTACCTTGTACGGCGAAGGACGGGTACCCTGCACTTTAGCAATAATCTGATTGTTCTTTATTTTAATATCTTTCACATGTCCGCTTCGAGCGTATGATGCGCCGCGAGGCAAACGATTGTCATAATCTACATTTTCGAGAGAGCGCAACCAATGCTCTCCCCACCACGTTTTTCCGAATTTTTCTGCCATGTTTTATTTTGCTTTTTTATTGCTACTTCCTCGAAGAACACATGGTTCCGAGATGATTAATGCTCTCATCTTTCGACATATAGCGCTTTTTATTCCTTTTTGCTACAGATTTGCAAAAATACGACTAATTTTAATTATTCATAAAATTTCTCATTACATAATGATTACGCAGTAGTCGGCGCTATCTTGTTTCGCTTCAGGATTTCAAGAATATCCTCTTTGCTCAAGTTGGAAAATGCCTGAATCTGTTCGATTGATAGTTTGTTTTGATAAGCAGTCAAGACAATTTACATCGACGATGGAGTTTTTCTTCAGGGCGCTCTGTTGCGCTTACTTCCGTACTCGAGGTACAAGCGCTATCTTTGAAAATGAGGATTTTAGCGTCGGTCATTTTTCGTGAACAGAGAATGAATAAGGGACGTCTTCCTTGTCGATACCTCTGTTTTTGTCAGGGACGTCGCTCATTTGTATGTTTATCTCGCCACCGTTTTGCAGATCTTTGTGTGTCAGATAATTTTTTGTGTATGGCGCGCCGTTAAAAGTCATGTTTTTGATATAGATATTCCAGTCATTGTTTTCCGGCGCATTAATAATAAGCGTTTTTCCATTTTCCATTTCCAGCGTCGCCTTTTTGAATAGCGGCGCTCCTATTATATACTGGTCTGTTCCGGGACAAACCGGATAGAAGCCAAGTGCGGAAAATACATACCAGGCCGATGTTTGCCCGTTATCTTCGTCGCCGCAATAACCGTCGGGTCCCGGCGTGTACATACGGTTCATTACCTCGCGTAACCGGCGTTGCGCTTTCCATGGCTCGCCGGCATAGTTATACAGATATATCATATGTTGTATCGGCTGATTTCCGTGTGCATAGTTACCCATATTCATGATTTGCATTTCGCGGATTTCATGGATCGGGAAGCCGTAATAACTATCGTCAAATAAGGGCGGTACCGCAAAAACCGAGTCAAGCATCAATACAAATGTTTCGCGTCCGCCCATGAGATCTATCAAACCTTGCGGATCATGAAATACCGACCATGTATAGTGCCAGCTGTTTCCTTCTGTAAAGGCGTCCCCCCATTTGAGCGGAGAAAACGGAGTCATGAATGTGCCGTCCTGATTTTTTCCGCGCATCAGTTTTGTTTCCGGATCGAACAGGTTTTTGTAGTTCATAGCGCGTTTGGCATAAAGTTCAATCTCTTTTTTCGGACGTTTCAATGCTGTCGCCACTTTGTAGATACACCAATCGTTGTAGGCATATTCAAGCGTTCGTGCAGCATTTTCGCGAATCCCCACATTGTAGGGAATATATCCGAGTTTATTGTAATATTCGTGTCCCAGCCGGCCGGTTGATGATACGGCAGGATGTACGTTGTTTGTTCCGTGAATAAGACCTTCGTACAATGTCTGCACATCATTTACTTTTACGCCTTTCAAGTATGCATCGGCCAATATGGAAGCGGAATTGTTGCCTACCATACAGCCGCGATGGCCGGGGCTTGCCCACTCCGGGAAAAAGCCGCTTTCTTTATATGCATGAATCAGTCCTTCCTGCATTTCTTTGTTTTGCGCGGGAAAGAGGAAGTTCAGAAGCGGGAACAGGCAACGGAATGTGTCCCAAAAGCCGGTGTCGGTATACATCGGGCCTTCCACGACTTTGCCGTTATACGGACTATAATGGAACATTTTACCGCTGCCGTCTATTTCATAAAACTTTCTGGGAAACAGTAATGAACGGTACAGACAGGAATAGAATGTGCGGTATTGATCGGTTGTTCCTCCTTCGACTTTGATGCGGCCTAATACTTTATTCCATTCTTTTTTTCCCTGTGCGGCAATCTCGTCGAAAGAGTTATTCCCTAATTCGCGCAGGTTGATCTCCGCTTGCTCATAGCTGATGAATGACGAAGCCACTTTTGCGTGTATCATATCTCCTCTGCGCGTTTTAAAGCCGATAACGGCTCCGACATGATCGGCGGCTTGTATTTTGTCATGGGTTAGCGCGCTGTCTGTAAACGTATATTCGTAAAGGAACGGTTTGTCAAATTCCATAACGAAATAGTTTTTGAAATTTTCCGGAACGCCTCCACTGTTGCGCGTAGTGTATCCGACGATTTTCCTGCCGTTTACAATTTCAATGGAGGAACCCCTATCGAACGCGTCTATTACAATAAAGGAACTGTCGTTTTCCGGAAATGTAAACCGGAACATCGCGGCTCTCTCCGTAGGCGTCATTTCCGTTATGACGTCATGGTCGGCCAGATAAACGCTGTAGTAATATGGTTTGGCAACCTCGCTTTTGTGTGAAAACCAGCTGGCGCGTTCGTTTTCATTGAATACAGGCGTTCCGGTTACGGGCATAATGGAGAACTGGCCGTAATCATTTATCCATGGGCTGGGTTGATGCGTCTGTTTGAAACCGCGTATTTTGTGAGACGTATATACATAGGCCCATCCGTCGCCCATTTTTCCGGTCTGCGGCATCCAGAAATTCATTCCCCATGGCCGCGCTATAGCAGGATATGTATTACCGGCGGAAAGTTCGAATGAGGATTGCGTACCTGTTAATGGGTTTACGTATTCAACCGGATCGAATTTGTCTGCAATGGATTTGCTGACAGGTAAAAAACAAATAATAGCAATGGAAAAGTAAAAATAAAATGTTTTCATTCTAAAATAATATTGATTTACAAGATGGACAAAAATACAATTTTTTTTTGTTTTAATAGACAATTTAAAAAATAATCCTTAATTTTGAGACAATAAAAAATTAATACGATGTGGAATAATTGAAAAATAATTATATTATGAAAAAAATGTCTGTTGCTATAGCTTTGATTCTTAGTTTATTATTTGTTAATAATGCAGGTGCGAAAGAGAAAATAAAGGAAGATTTTCCGGATCGTCGGTATTGGTGCGATATGACGTACAAAATAGCATATCCTCTACTGCGCGCATTGAGTGAAGGCGAATTGAAAAAAAATATGCCGGTCGAACATCAAAAGGGCGCTACCGGACGTGAACATTTTGCCCATCTTGAGGCAATGGGAAGACTCCTGTGCGGTATTGCCCCATGGCTTGAGTCCGGAGAACTGACGGGCAAAGAAGGCGAGCAACGCGCCGAATTGACGGGCCTGGCGATGAAAGGTATACGTAATGCGGTGGATCCTTCTTCGCCGGATTATATGAATTTTACGAAAAAACACGGGTCTCAGCCGGTTGTTGACGCCGCTTTTTTAGCTCAGGCATTTTTACGTTCTCCCAATGTTCTGTGGGGAGGTTTGGATAAAGAAACGCGACAAATGGTTCTTGACGCTTTACGTCAGACGCGCGAGATAACTCCCTACTTTAGTAACTGGCTGTTGTTTTCCGCAATGATTGAGGCTTTTTTCCTTGAAGTCGGAGAAGAATGGGACGCTATGCGCGTTGATTATGCAATTCGCCAGCATGAACAGTGGTATAAAGGAGACGGGGTTTACGGTGACGGGCCGGATTTTCACTGGGATTATTATAACAGTTTTGTTATCCAGCCTATGATGATAGATATCTCTCAGGTCCTTGTAAGGCATAAGAAAATGGATGAAAAACGTGCAGAGACATTTATGCGACGATCCGTTCGTTACGCCGCCGTACTTGAACGTCTTATCTCTCCGGAAGGAACCTATCCGCCGATAGGTCGTTCGCTGGCATATAGGATGGGGGCGTTACAGTCGTTATCGCAAATGGCGTTACTGAAGAAACTTCCGGAAGAAGTAAAACCGGCGCAAGTGCGTTGCGCTCTTACGGCAGTAATGAAAAAACAAATGACGGCTTCGGGAACATTTGATGAGAACGGTTGGCTTAAGATCGGGATGTACGGAAGCCAGATATGTGTCGGTGAAACATATATATGTACGGGAAGCCTGTATCTCTGTTCTGTCGCGTTATTACCGCTCGGATTGCCGACTTCCGACGAATTTTGGCTTTCTCCGGCGGAACCTTGGACCCAGGTAAAAGTTTGGTCGGGAGAAAAATTTCCTATAGATCATAGTATACATTAAAAAAATGTAAAAAATTTGGAAAAGTAAAAAAAAGGTTGTATATTTGATAAATGGAATACTGAAAATTAATATATAATACCATAAACGCACATTCTATGAGCTATCTTAAGTTCGATAAAACATTGATGATAAATCTTCAGGAATCTCTTTCGAGAGAAATTCTGAGAGCTAACCAAAAAGGCGCCTATCATAGTACTACGATTGTTGATTGTAATACGCGTAAATATCATGGCCTCCTTGTGATGCCCGTCCCGGAGTTGGATGACAACAATCATGTGATCCTGTCTTCCCTTGACGAAACGGTTATACAACACGGGGCGGCATTTAATCTTGGTTTACATAAATATCAGGGGGGCAGTTTCAGTCCGAATGGGCATAAGTATATCAGGGAATACAGTACGGAAGTGATTCCTCGTACAATTTACAGAGTAGGAGGGGTTATCTTGTCTAAAGAAAAGATTTTTTCCAGAACGGATAACCTGATTATGATCCGGTATAAGTTATTGGATGCGCATTCCATGACGACCTTGTGTTTTCACCCTTTCCTTGCATTCAGAAGCGTGACGGAATTAACTTATGTAAACGATCATATAAACAGACATTATGACGAGGTTAAAAATGGTATAAAAATGTGTTTATATTCCGGATATCCCAATTTGTATATGCAATTCAGTAAGCCGGTTAATTTTATTTCCAAGGGAAACTGGTATAATGGTATTGAATATCCGAAAGAACAGGAGAGAGGCTATCCGTATCAGGAAGATTTGTATGTGCCCGGATATTTTGAGATGGAAATAAAAAAAGGAGAATCGATTGTTTTCTGTGCCGGAGATGTGGAATTTGATACGGATTCATTATCGGAGCGTTTTGACAGAGAAGTTGATTCTCGTATGCCGAGATCCGGTTTCTATAATTGCATTGTCAATTCGGTGCATCAACTGTATTATAATCCTCAGGGAGATGATTGTTATTTATTGGCAGGCAATCCATGGTTTAAGGTACGGGCGCGCGATCTTTTTGTTTCTGTCTGCGGGGCGACTTTGCTGATTGGCGAAAAAGAGCGTTACGAAAAAATCATGCATACGGCAGTTAAGGCATTGTACGCGTTTATAAAAGGAGATAAAGTCGATCCTGTTATTCGTGAAATAGATAGTCCGGACGTTTTGCTGTGGGCGATCTGGAGTATGCAGCAATACCGCCTGAAAGAAGGTCTTGACAATGCCAGGGAAAAATATGGCGAAATTGTTGAGGAGATAATAAAATATATTTTATCTCAATCGCATCCGAATTTAAAGCTTTCAGATAATGGACTTTTGTATTCAAACGGACGTAAAACAGCTGTTACATGGATGAATTCTATTGTAAATGATCGCCCTGTCGTTCCGCGTTCGGGATATATTGTTGAGTTCAACGCTTTATGGTACAATGCATTGAAATTTCATAAAGAGCTTAATAATGATATTCCTATGGACCGGATAGATTCGCTTATCGCATCGCTGGATGTATCATTTCCGGCAACTTTTGTCAATAAGTATAACTATTTGTTTGATTATGTGGATGGACCGGCTCAGGATTGGAGTGTGCGCCCCAATATGGTAATTGCCGTGTCGTGCGTATATTCTCCTTTGACAAAGACTCAAAAACGATCTGTCCTTGATATTGCAACGAAGGAACTGCTTACGTTGAAGGGACTTCGTTCATTAAGCCCTAAAAGTGGCGGGTACAGACCTAATTATGTAGGTTCCCAATATGACAGGGATATGTCATATCATCAGGGAACGGTTTGGCCGTGGATCATGAATATGTATATATCCACTTATCTGGATTTATTTGGTCGTGCAGGATTATCATTTGTAGAGCGCTCTCTTATCAGCATGGAAGAAGAAATGTCGCATCATTGTATAGGTACGATTTCAGAGTTATTTGATGGAACCCCTCCTTTTACCGGTCGTGGAGCAACATCTTTTCTGATGAATCTTTCCGCTGTATTGACGGTGATGGATATGTTGAAAAAATATGGAATATAGAACATGAAACGAACATGAACCAACGGTCTTTTAGCGAAGCGTTAAAAAAAACGGCTTGCGCCAAAGAGTTATGAACATACTGTAAGTTCTATGTTACCTTAGTGTTAAAAATTAGATAATGTACACATGAAAGCATTAATGTTTGGATGGGAGTTTCCTCCGCATATTCTCGGCGGCTTGGGAACAGCGAGTTACGGTTTAATAAAAGGTATGTCTCAACAGTCGGACCTTGATATCGCCTTTGTTATGCCTAAACCATGGGGTGATGAAGACCAGAGTTTTCTCAAGATCATAGGCGCATGTAATACTCCTGTTGTATGGAAAGACGTCAGTTATGATCATGTTGCCGAAAAATTATCAAAATATATGGATCCGCAGGAATATTTTGATCTGAGGGATCATATTTATGCGGATTTTAGTTACATGCATGTGAATGATTTAGGCTGTGTCGAGTTTTCAGGACGTTATCCCGATAATCTTCTGGAAGAGATCAATAATTATTCGATTGTTGCCGGCGTGATTGCGCGTACGGAATCGTATGACGTTATTCATGCGCATGACTGGCTTACCTATCCGGCAGGTATTTATGCAAAGGCGGTTAGCGGAAAACCGCTTGTTTTGCATGTGCATGCGACAGATTATGACCGCAGTCGCGGAAGCGTAAATCCCGATGTTTATAATATTGAGAAAAACGGCATGGATCATGCGGATCATATAATAACGGTAAGTAATCTTACGCGAAATACCGTCGTTGAAAAATATTATCAGGATCCGTCAAAAGTAACTACCGTGCATAATGCAGTGGAACCTTTAAGCAAGGATATTTTATCTATTTCGGATAAACGCGGGGTAAAAGATAAGATTGTAACGTTTCTTGGGCGCATAACAATGCAGAAAGGACCTGAATATTATGTGGAAGCTGCAGCCAAAGTTCTTTCACGTTCCGGGAATGTGCGCTTTGTAATGGCCGGTAGCGGAGATATGATGGATAAGATGATACGCCTTGCCGCCGAACGGAATATTTCCGATCGTTTTCATTTTACCGGTTTTATGAAAGGAAAGCAGGTATACGAAATATTCCGCTCAAGCGACGTTTATGTGATGCCCTCGGTTTCGGAACCGTTCGGAATCTCCCCCCTGGAGGCAATGCAATGTGGCGTACCTTCAATCATTTCAAAACAATCAGGATGCGCCGAAATACTTGATTATGCAATAAAAGTCGATTATTGGGATATAGACGCTTTGGCCGACGCCATATACGGATTAATAACATATCCTGCATTGCATAAGTTTCTTAAAGAAGAAGGTTTGAATGAGGTAAATAATATCAAATGGGAATATGCGGGACAAAAAGTGCGTAATATATATGACCGCATGTTGTCCTGATAATATTGTATTTGTTAACTATGATAAAATGATTATTAACAGTAAATAACTTAAATATATGAAAACAATTTGTTTATATTTTCAGATACATCAACCTTTTCGCTTGAGGAGATATCGTTTTTTTGATATAGGTAACGATCATTATTATTATGATGATTTTCAGAACGGAGAGATTTTTAAAAAGGTTGCGGAGATGTGTTATATACCGGCTAACCGCGCCATACTGGAGATGATAAAAAAGAGCGATGGAAAATTCAAAGCTGCATTTTCCATATCGGGAGTTGCGCTGGAGCAGATGGAAATTTATGCGCCGGAATTGATTGATAGTTTTGTCGAATTAATCAAGTCGGGCAGGATTGAACTACTTGCCGAAACGTATGCTCATTCACTGTCGTCTCTCGGTAATCAGGATGAATTCAGAACTCAGGTTAAAATGCATACGGAAAAAATAAAGTCTCTTTTTGGCATAACCCCCAAAACGCTCAGAAACACAGAGCTTATCTATTCGGATGACATATCGGATACGGTTTATGAGATGGGATTTCGCGGAATGTTAACAGAAGGAGCCAAACATGTTTTGGGATGGAAAAGTCCTGATTATATGTATTCGTCGGCTGCACATCCGGAATTGAAGCTGTTGCTGAAGAACGATCGTTTTAGCGAGGACCTGTCATTGCGTTTTGCCGATTATAGTTGGTCGGAATATCCTTTGACGGCAGATAAATATATGTCGTGGATCGCATCTACTGCCGCTGCGGAGAATATAATTAATATTTTCTTGAATTATGAGGTATTAGGTTCTCTTCATGCATCGTCTACGGGTATATTTGATTTTTTCAAGGCTTTACCGCAATTTGCCGCACAGAATGATATTTCATTTTCTCTACCCTCCGAACTGTTTGAGAAAAATAAAGCGGTTGATTCGATTGTCGTACCTTATCCTATGTCATGGGTTGACGAGGAAAAGGATTGTAGCTCCTGGCTGGGAAACATACTTCAGCAGGAGGCGTTCCGGAAAATTAACGATATAAGCGAGCGTGTCCGTCTTTGTAGCGATCGTCGTATACTTCAGGACTGGCTTTATCTGCAAAGCAGCGATCATTTCTACTATATGAACACGAAACATTATAACCTGTTCAGCCCGTATGACAATCCTTATGACGCTTTTAATAATTATATGAATGTATTGTCCGACTTTATACTTCGCGTAGAGGCGCAATTTCCGTCTTCCATTGAAAATGAAGAGTTAAACTCATTGCTGACAACGATTCGAAATCAGGGACGTGAAATCGAGCAATTAGAGAAAAAACTTAAGCGATATGAAGAGATTGAAAAACCGAGAAATCCGGAAAATAATGCAATTGAAGAACTCAGATTGGATAATGATCACGAAATAATAGCTGCATCTATGGATACGCAAGTTGCGGATTAAACTTATGCTCCAAACGAAAGGATAAATGTTGGATTCTTCATTTTCGGAAATGAATATGGCGGAAGCCATGCGTAGTGGAAGTAAACAGGCATTCGAAGTTATTTACCGGAAATATCATCGTATGCTTTATACCATAGCCTTGCGCTATTTATCATCGACGGAAGATGCGGAAGATGTGGTTGCAGACGTGTTTGTGCATTTATGGGAAATACGACGGGATATAGTAGTAGAGACAAATTTTAGAAATTATTTGTACACGATGACGAAGAACCGTATCCTGAACCGGTTGCGTAAGTCGAAGTCCATCTTTTTGTCCGTTGATTGTGACGAAGTTCTTCAAAAAGAAGAAGAATCACTGGAAAAATTTTTTGACAGAAAAGAAATGGAGGACAGACTTTACAATGCTATCGATAGCCTGCCTGAACAAAAACGTAAAATTTGCCTGCTGAAGATGGATGGCAGTCTAACGAATGAAGATATTGCCAAACGTATGAATATTAGCTTGAATACGGTGAAAACGCATTATCTTCAATCGTTGCGGATGTTACGGATAGTCCTGTGCCGACTGATTATTTTTGTGGCGACGCTCACTCTGTTTTGATAAAATTATGTCAATTAAATAAGATGAATAAAAAGAAGCGCAGATGAAACGAACATGAACCAACGGTCTTTTAGCGAAGCGTTAAAAAAAACGGCTAACGCCAAAGAGTTATGAACATACTGTGAGTTCCATGTTTCCTTAGTGTTAAAAAATTAAATAATGTACGCATGAAACGGAAGAAATATGAAAATGAAATTCATTGGTTATCCGAAAAGATAGACGAAGACTTTGAACTCTTGACGGAAAGCCTCCATCCGCTCGAAGATGACGTCCCGGAAGGGAAAATATATACGAAAATAAATCGTCGTATCCGTTGGCGGAACATCCGCACACGGGGACTAAGGGTGGCGGCCGTATTGATTCCGCTGTTCGTACTGGCCATTTTCTACAATTATGTAAACAACCGCGTCCCGCTTTTTAATAACGAAGAAATGGCAGAAATACAAGCTCCGCGCGGCGAATGTCTGCAATTTATGTTTCAAGACGGAAGCCGCGTATATCTCGAACCTGCTACCATACTGCGCTATCCCAAAAACTTTGCGATAGGGACGCGAAAAATATACTTGGACGGAGCCGGCTATTTCGTTGTCGAAAAAAACGCAAAACGTCCTTTTATAGTAGTTTTCCCCGGTGGCCGGGTATTCGTCACAGGCACAAGTTTTGAACTGGAAGCCCGCCGGAAAGAACGGAAAATAAAACTCGCCCTGGACGACGGGAAAGTAAATTTCAAACCCGACGATACCGACGAACAATATGTACTCGCTCCCGGCGACAGACTCACATACGACAAAATAGATCGCCTCTGTACCATCACGCACCGTCACGAGCCATGCTCGCTAAGCGCCTGGAAAAACAATATCATCATTTTCCGCGACACCCATATAGCCGAAGCGCTGAAAAAGCTGGAGCGATGGTATGACGTATATTTCGAAATCGGCGAAGAAAGCGTGAATACCTATTCGCTTACCATGAACGTAAATGGCAGTCTGGATGGTGTACTTCACGAAATATCCAAAGTCGCCCCGATTGTTTTTGTCATAAAAGACAACAAACATATCCGGGTAGAAATGAAAAAGTAACCTTTCCGCTCATTCATCATTCACAGGGGAAAACGGACGCTAAACAAAAAAAAACGAGTCCGGCTCACCCGTTTTTCTTAAGATTGTGTCAATTGAATAAAACAAATTTATTCATTAATAATTGACATTAACTATGAAAAACAAGTTTCTATTAGCAGTCATCTTTCTGTTGACTATCGGAGGCATATCGTATGCCCAGAAAGTGACTTTGGACTTCCGGCAAGAAAAGCTCGGTAAAGTATTGGAGGCTATCACTAAACAGACAGGGAAGTCGTTTTCTTATAGCCGTCCTGTAATTAATCCTGACGCAAGGGTTAGTATTAGCGTAGAAAGCGAAGACCTTTATTCCGTTCTTACGCAGATTATCAATACCGACAGCGTCGAAATTGAAATAACGGATAAAAAAATTTTCCTGAAACCTGTTCAAAAGAATCCCGCAGGCGAACCCGGACGGCTAACCGGACATATTGCCGACGTTTCAGGCGAGCCTGTGTCGGGAGTCTCTATCACGCAGAAAGGTACTACGAACGGAACGATAAGTGATGCGGATGGTAATTTTGAGATGGACGTTCCCAATGGCTCCGTACTCGAAATATCTTATATAGGCTATGTTACTCAATCAATTATAGTAGGGAGTCGCCGGAACTTGAGCATTCGGTTAGAGGAGAATGTCGAACAATTAGCGGAAGTGGTCGTTATCGGTTACGGAACGATGCGAAAGAAAGACCTCACCGGCTCCGTCATACAAGTACGTCCGGACAGGATCGCTAACGAAAACCCGAAGTCCGTGCAGGACATCTTGCGTGGAACGCCGGGTCTGAACGTCGGATATGACGCTTCGGCCAAAGGCGGCGGCAGCTTGCAAATACGCGGACAGCGTTCGGTCTATACCGACGGTAATCACAACAGCCCGTTACTCATCCTTGACGGGATGATTTTCTATGGCGAACTTTCGGAAATCAACCCCGACGATATCGCCCAGGTGGATATCCTGAAAGATGCTTCGGCAGCGGCTGTTTATGGCGCCAAGGCCGCAAGCGGCGTCATTATCATTACCACCAAAAAGGGCAAGCAGGGTAAGCCGGTTGTAAACATAGCTACGAATGCCGGTTGGACGCAACGAAGCGTCTATCGCGAACGGTTCTCCCCGGAAGAAAACGTGCGACACCGCCAAGACTGGTATCTGAAAAACACTTATGGCGTGAATCCCGAAACAGGCGCTTATGAAGCCTATCAAAGCGGCGTTTACGCCGCGCAGCCCGGATTCTTTCACAGCCCCGACCAGCTTCCTTCAAATATTTCCCTGGACGCTTGGAGGGCCTACACCACAAACCAGGAAGGCGAATCCGACCTCATCATCTGGGCGAGACGAATCGGTTTCATGGGTAACACTCTCGAAAATTTCCTTGCCGGAAAAACCGTCGATTGGGCAGAGAAAACTTTCCGTACGGGCTTCAACCAGGACTACAATGCCAGCGTAAGCGGCGCCAACGAAAAAATGAACTACTACCTCTCCATGGGATACCTGAAAAATGAAGGCGCCGTCGTGAGCGACGACTACCGCGCTATACGCGTCAACATGAAAGTGGACGGTCAGGTAAACAGGTGGCTCAATGTTGGCGCGAACGTTAACTTTCAGGACCGTTCGGACGGAAATATCGACATTGATATGGACCAGTCTTTGCGTAACAGCCCCTATGCCGACTATGCCGACGAAAACGGTCATCCGTTGCAGTATCCGCTCAGTTCCGACTACAGTCAGAGAGGTTACAACTACGACTTTCAGAAGCAATATCTGGAACTGGAAAAAGGGTACACGGCGCTCAACACTATCCTGAATGCTAAAATAACGTTACCCTTTAACATCACCTACTCGTTCAACGCCTCGCCTCGCTTCCAGTGGTTCTACGATCGTTACTTCATGTCTGCCGACCTGCCCGGCGCCGACCCGGCGTCGAGAGGCGCCAACCGCGAGCAATCCAAACGTTTCGACTGGTCGCTCAACAACACTATCAACTGGGATTATACCTTCGCCCAAAAGCACCACGTCAATTTGACCCTTGTGCAGGAAGCGGAAGAACGCCAGTTTTGGAAAGATCGCATCGAAGCCCGTAAAATCCTGCCTTCGGACGCGCTGGGATTCCATAATACCAAAAACGGCACGAAAGAAAATAGCGTCTTTTCGAGTGAAGATACGCACCAAACGGCCGACGCCCTGCTGGCGCGCGCGTTCTATTCTTATGATGACCGTTATATGCTCACGACCTCCATTCGTCGGGATGGCTATTCCGCTTTCGGCATGTCCAATCCATATGCTACGTTTCCTTCGATAGCCGTAGCCTGGTCGTTCGCCAACGAAAAATTCTTTAACCGGCAACTCATGAGCGCCGGTAAACTGCGCATCTCTTACGGAAAAAATGGTAACAGGTCGCTCGCCAATCCCTACCTCGCGCTTGCCAACCTTTATGAAGGAGCGGGAAAGATGCAGGGATACATCAACTCGTCGGGGACGCTTAACCTGTATCGGTACCTGATGGCTGAACGCATGGCAAACCCCAATCTGCAATGGGAAAAAACCGCTTCGTGGAACTTCGGACTTGACTTCGGGCTTCTCGACGATCGTATCACAGGTACCATCGAATATTATAACATGAATACCCACGACATGATCATGAACCAGCGCCTTCCGAATTTTACCGGATTCCCCAATATTACCACTAACCTTGGACAGGTAGACAACCGTGGATTCGAAATTTCTTTAAATTCGCTTAACATCAAAAATAACGTCCTGGAATGGAATACTACTGTCGGGTTTTCGTACAACAAAAACGAAATCAAACACCTCTACTACGAAAACGAAGACATTCTGGATGAGGAAGGAAACGTCGTCGGCACAAAGGAAATGGACGATATATCCAACGGCTGGTTTATCGGGCAACCCATCAGCGCTATCTGGAACTTCCGCGTCACGGGTATCTGGCAGACGGACGAAATAGAAGAAGCGAAAAAATACGGACAGTTGCCGGGCGATCCCAAAGTAGCCAATAACTATACCGCCGACGACGTGACGAATGCCGATGGCTCCGTTACGCACGTTTATAACAATAAGGACAAGGAGTTTTTGGGCCAGACAACCCCGCCCGTCCACTGGTCGATACGTAATGACTTTACGTTGTGGAAAAACCTCGACATATCTTTCAATATCTACTCCTACATGGGACACAAAAGTCTGTCGGGCAACTACCTTAACAACGACGACGATGGCGGACGCATGGCCTACGCCATGATTAACCTCCCCAGAAAAGAATACTGGACCGTCGATAACCCTACCAACGATTACGGACGTATCGAAGCAAAAGGACCCACCGGAGCCGCCGGAGCACAAAAGATTTATGACCGTTCTTTTATCCGCTTTGAGAACATCTCAATAGGATACACGCTACCCCGGAAGTGGTACGCAAAGCGGGATATGGAACGCATTAAATTTTACGGCGCTATCCGCAACGTAGGCGCCTGGGCGAAAGATTGGGAATATGGCGACCCGGAAACCGGCGCATGGGCGTCGCGCGTTTACACACTCGGATTAAACTTGACTTTTTAAAATATTTTAATTACAACAGATATGAAACTCACAAATCGAAATAAAAAACATGCATTGCCGGTAGCGTTCCTGTGCGCTGCAATGATGACTTTTAGCGGCTGTTCGGAAGAATTTCTGAAACCTGATCCGCTATCGTTCTATGAACCTACAGCCACGTTTAGCTCCGAATCGGGGTTGATGTCAGCCTTGGCGATATGCGACCGCCATCTCAAGCTCTATTATGCGACCGACCACAACGAAATGCTCACGATAGGAACGGAATATATCTTTTCGGATATGATGGTCGCCGCTGCAACCGACAAACGCAGCATGCTCTGCGACGTCGCCAACATGCTCACGCCGACAAGCGATAATTCAACGCAGCAAAACCTCGACCGGACAAACAGCATCTGGTTTTTCTGGGAAGAGACCTACAAGGGCGTTATGTATGCCAACACGATCATACAGTTTGTCGATAAGGTGGAAGGCTTGGACGAAACCACTAAAAACGCTTACAAGGGCAGGGCTTATTTTCACCGTGCCGTCCGTTATATGGCGTTGATATTTCAGTACGGCGACGTACCGTTTGTTACCAGGTTGATAGACGTACCCAAGCAAAATTACCGCTGTACGAAGCGCGACGCCATCCTGCAAATGCTTATCCAGGACATGGAATTTGCAGTCCAGTGGGTGCCCGACCAGAAAGACATGGATTTGACAGGTATGGTGAACAAAGGCGCCTGCCGCATGTTGCTTGCCAAGTGCTATCTGGCAATCGGCGAGTATGGTAAAGCCAGGGAACAGACCGATATATTGATTGAGCAATCGGGCTATTCGTTGATGACGAATACTTTTGGCGTCTTCAATGGTGGCGGTGAACCGCAAACATGGCCGATTACCCGCAATGTGATCTGGGATTTACACCGCGCAGAAAACAAACTCATCGCCGCTAATCGGGAGGTTATACTTGGTTTGCCCAATCGTGGTTCGGATCAGGAATCATTTGTCAAAATGCTTACGGTGCGTATCATGTATCCTTTTTACTTTGACGGCAGGGTGAAGACAAAAGACGGCAAGCAAGCGTTGTTAAACCTGAAACGTAACCACGCCGACTACAATCCTAAATACGACTATATGCGGGCGTTGGGTCGCGGTATCGCTACGTTCCGTCCTACACACTGGTCTACTCACGGCTTGTGGGTCGTCGACGGACGGGAAGACAACGCAGACTTGCGCCATAATGCGGATGTAGGCAATTGGGTGCGTATGGATTCGCTTCGCGTGAACAACAAAGCATCGACGGAATTTGGAAAAAACATCACGCTCTTCGATGACAACGGGAAGTTGCTGTGCAGCGATACCATCCGCCGTTGGTTCGACGTTCCTCACTACAAATTTTATCTGGACGACCCTGTGAACAATGCGAACATCACCGGTTCCGACGGTAATCGCGGCGCTACTAACGGCGGCAATGCCGACTGGTATTTTTATCGGCTGGCCGAGGCATACCTCCTTCGCGCCGAAGCCAAGTATTACCTGAATGAAAACGATCCGACTATCAAGGACGATTTGAATATACTCAGGCAGCGGGCAAAATGTTCCCAACTGTACAGCGGCGCCATCACCATCGGCGACATCATGAATGAACGCGCCCGCGAATTGTATTGGGAGGAATGGCGCAACGTGGAACTGACCCGCGTCTCGCTCTGTCTTGCCCGTAGCGGCAAACCCGACGAATGGGGCAACACCTACCGCCTGGCAGATTTCGACAAACAGAGCGGTACTGATCCCGAAGGAGGTAGTTACTGGTATCAGCGAATCATACATTATAGCATGTACAACAAAGGCCCCATACAGATTGACGCTACCGGAAACGCCAACCCTAACTATACGATGGACAAAAAGAACATCTACTGGCCTATCCCTTATGCGGCAATTACGGCTAACAACAAAGGCATACTCGCTCAGAATTATGGGTATGACGGTTACGATCCCTCCGACCCTAAATGGGAAACATGGCAGGAAGCTGTCGCTGACGAAGAAAAAACAAGCGATTGAACAATATAAACGGCATGAATTGCATGTTGAAAATATCAATCCGAAAAACAAATAAAGATGATGAAGTACTTTTATTATTTTATCCTGACAATGATGTCAACCTCTGTCTTTGCACAGAATCTTACAAAACAGGACGTTTTGAATACCGTCGGGAAAGTGGCTGACAATGTCATTAAAAACACTACCTGCCTCTACTACGACAGGGAGACGGGCGAGTTAATAGCCGATCTGCAAAAATACGGCTACAACCGTAACGTGGTTCCGCAGAATGGTTACAACGACTGGAAATACTGGAACGGCGTAATACATATCGGTTTCAACCGCCTCGGTGAAGAAACAGGCAGGGACCGTTATAAAAATTTTGCGAGGAAGAATTTCGAGTTTTTCTTTAAGGATTACGAATACCTGAAATCCGTTTATGACGGCAAAAACCATTGGGGGTTTCCGCTGGCGCAGGCTGTCAAAATTACTGAACTCGACGACTGCGGCGCCATGGGAGCAAGCCTGATAGAACTTTACATGATCGACAAAAAGCCTGCTTATAAAACATGGATAGACGCCGCCGCAGAACACATCATGAAAAAACAGTTGCGTTTGCCGGAAGGTATTCTTGCACGTCTTCATCCGCACCGGAATACGGTTTGGGCGGACGATCTCTATATGAGCGTCCCTTTTCTGGCGCGAATGGGCGTCCTGACCGGAAAAATGGAATATTTTGATGAAGCGGTGCGTCAGGTCGTCCTTTTTAATAAATATCTTTTTGACGAACGTGTCGGGTTGATGTGGCATTGCTATTACGATGATATCAAGGTGAACGGCGGAACTTTCTGGGGACGTTGCAACGGTTGGATGATGATGGCTA
The DNA here is from genome assembly GCA_031257565.1 of Tannerella sp. Classification (GTDB taxonomy): domain Bacteria; phylum Bacteroidota; class Bacteroidia; order Bacteroidales; family Tannerellaceae; genus Tannerella. The sequence continues at coordinate 20,872 of JAIROL010000038.1, forward strand.
CGGCAGACCTGTTGCAGTTGTTGCCCGCCGATCATCCCCGACGCGCCGAAGTAATCGTCCTGCTGAAACGACAGATACTGAACATCGCACAGTATCAAAGTCAGACGGGTCTGTGGCATCAGGTACTGAACAAAGAAGATTCATACCTTGAGACATCCTGTACGGCAATGTTTACCTATTCCGTAGCGCTTGCCGTAAACAACGGATGGATAGAACCTCGTTATCAAACCATTGCCATTAAAGGGTGGAGGGGAATATTGACGCAAATCACTCCGGCAGGGGCCGTTACTAACATCTGTGAAGGAACGGGCATAGGCGATGATATTAAATTCTATTACGATCGTCCTGCGCCTTTTAATGATATTCATGGCTTAGGTTCTATTTTTCTGGCAGGAATCGAAGTGAGCAAATTGTTAAAGAATTAGGTTTTAGTATCCGTCGTTTTGATAGATGAAACGGCGGATACTCAGTTTCGGCGTTTTCTCAAATTCCTGTTCGCGCAATCGGATTTCCGTTATTTTACTATAGTTCGGAATCTGCCTGTTAAGTGCAGACAGATTTTCTTTCATAATGTTTTGCAGCGCGTTTTCGGTTAATCCCTCTTTTTTTGCCTGTTCCCATGCGGGATAGACCAGGGCGATCAATATGTGTTTGTGCTTTTCCTTATCTTCGCGTGAAATGATGAGGGATTCGCTTACGTATGGCATGTTGTTTAGTATATTTTCAATCTCTTCCGGATATACATTTTGTCCGTTAGATCCTAACAGCATTGTTTTATTGCGTCCACGTATAAAAAGGAATCCCTCTTTGTCTATGACTCCAAGATCCCCGGTGTGCATCCACCCATCTTCGGTAAACGCTTCTTTTGTCGCTTCCGGATTTTTGTAGTAACCCAACATCGTGCTCATTCCGCGAACTAATATTTCTCCGACTTCATTCGTATCGGATGAGTCAATTTTTATTTCCATGCGATCAACGGTACGTCCGACAGAGGCTTGTTTAAATGTATCCCATTGTTCATAGGAAATAAGCGGACCGCACTCGGTCATACCGTAGCCGACGGTATATCGTAATCCGATTGTTTTCAGGAAACTTTCGATTTCTTTATTAATTGCCGCGCCTCCGATTACTATTTCCGTAAAATTACTTCCGAAAGCGGCATTGAGTTGTTTCAGTATTTTTTTGTTAATCAGCTGCTTTATTCCCGGAATGCGATATAAAATTTTGATGGATGGTTTTTCTAACAGGGGAAAAACCCGGCCGCGAATTATTTTTTCAATGATGATCGGCACGGCTATGATAAGTGTAGGACGTATCTTGTTAAATGCTTGTATCACAATATTCGGAACCGGTACGCGCGGCAGAAAATGTATGTGACAACCTTTATTCACTCCGTTTAAAACTTCGAATGCCAATCCGTACATGTGCGCCATGGGAAGCATTGAGACAAAATCATCTCCGTCATTGATGAAAGGGAGACGATCGCAGGCATACTGTGTATTACTCCAAAGACTGCGGTATGGCAACATTACTCCTTTGGAAAAACCGGTAGTGCCTGATGTATAATTTATAATGGCAAGTTCGTCTGTTTTTTCTATGTGATATTTAATATGATCCCTGGAAAAAGCAGGATATTTCTGCTTGAAAAGAACTTCGATATTTTTACAGGCATTCTTTACGTTCTCCGGACCTTCAATAACAGACAAATCGTCAAGTAGCATAAAGCATTGTATACCAGGCATTTTTTTTGCATCTAAAGAATCCCGGTTGTGTTGTGCCGCAAGTAGGATCTTTGCTTCGGAATGGCATACAAGATGATGGACGCTCTCAGCCGTGAAATCGTGGAGAATAGGAACGGCTACCGCACCGTAAGTTAATATTGCAAAAAAACTGATACCCCATCGCGCTGAATTTTTTCCGATGATAGCAATCTTATCCCCTTTTTGTATGTCTGCCTCGCGAAATATAATATGAAGTTTTTCTATATCTTCAGCCATATCTTTATAAAGGAATGTTCTTCCTTCATAATCGCTGAAAACCGGCATATCCCAATGAATTTTGATGCTGTTTTCTATAAGACCTAAAAAACGATTTTCCATTTGTTGAAACTTTAAAGTTTTACAAAATTAGATAAAAAAATCGGTTTTTCCAAACGCATGAAATAAAAATCAGGGCAACCGCATCAAAATTAGGATAAAAAGGGAAAAATTGATAAATTTGTTGTCCATAAAACCCCAATAAAAAGGAATAAATTATGGAGGAGAAGAATATCCTGAAGAATTGATCAAACTGTGTATCCGCAAGAATCTTAAAACAAGTCCTGAAGAAATAAAAGAGGCTATTCGCGGTCAGATGACAGATCACCATCGCTTCATGCTATCCGTCATTCGTAAAGATATTGCCCGGATACAATTATTGATCGACGAACCGGATAAGCGCTTGACGCACAATGATACTATGGTCGATTTTTACTGGAATAATGACATTTGAACATGTCTGACAAGTCCGAACATGAAACGAACATGCAACCAACGGTCTTTTAGCGAAGCGTTAAAAAAACGGCTTGCGCCAAAGAGTTATGAACATACTGTGAGTTCTATGTTTCCTTAATGTTAAAATTTAAATAATGTACACATGAAACGAACATGCAAAACGGCTTGCGCCAGAGAGTTATGAACATGCTGTGAGTTCTATGTTTCCTTAGTGTTAAAAATTAGATAATGTACACATGAAACTGACCTAAGTAACCAGGAGGCAAAGACCGGGCCTCGGACCCGCACATGAAATCAGATTGATAAGTTAAGATTATAGAATAAATTTAATCTAATGTTAATAGTGCAAATAAAACAGAAAAGACAGGGTTTTTTAAATAAAATATTTTATCTTTGTGCGGAATTGAGTTCGAAAGATTTATAGTATAGTTCTTCTTTTTATTTAACAAATCTAAGTAGTCTCTCCTTTTAATATTTCCTCTCAATCCTTAATGAGTATTTATCTTAAAATTAAATTTTAAATGAACATTTACATTTCAGGTTTAAGTTACAACGTAAATGACGCAGACTTAAACGAGTTATTCACAGAGTATGGAGAAATTTCTTCAGCGAGAGTTATCACAGACAGGGAAACCGGAAGATCAAGAGGATTCGGTTTCGTCGAAATGCCAAACGAAGTTGAGGCGCAAAAAGCTATTGATGAATTGAATGGAGTTGAATATGACGGTAAAGTAATTTCCGTAAGTGTTGCTCGTCCTAGAACAGAACGTTCTTCTTTCGGAGGTGGTGGTGGTGGTGATCGGAACAGAAGAAATAATGGCCATAACAGACGTTATTAATACTTGAAAATAAAAATTAGTACAGGAGGTGAACGCTTCCTGTACTCCCCTATCATGTTTATATAAACTTAATCTTACTTGTAATAATACAAGTAAATGTCTTCTTTTTTATTGTCCATTTCATCTGAATTGACAGCAAACATACAATTAAGTTTTAAAAATAGAATGTTATTCTTAGAAGAAATTTGCATTTTACGTATAACCATAAAAACAATGACATTTAAAGAACTCAAATTGATAAACAATATCCGGACGAATGGAGGAAAACGAATAAACTAACGCTTCCGATATAAGAATATTTTGAACTTTCATTTTGACAAACAAAACATAAATATAGAATGGCAATATCATTTAACAAACGGGAAAACGAAAAAAAGAAACAGCAAAAAAAGTTAGAAAAGCAAAAGCGAAAAGAAGAAAGGAAGATATCCGGTAAAAGTAGTTTTGACGATATGATAGCATATGTAGATGAAAACGGAGTAATCACCGATACTCCTCCGGATATGCAGAATAAGGAACCGATAGATCATGAAGAAATACTCATATCGGTACCTAAGAAAGAGAATGAAAACATACCAAACCATTATAAAGGACATGTGGAATATTTCAGTTCGTCAAAAGGTTATGGTTTCATCAAAGACATGAACAAAACAGATAAATATTTCTTTCATATCAGTAATGCTCCGGAAGATGTAACCGAGGGTCGTATAGTATCATTTGATCTTGAAAGAGGAGACAGAGGGATGAATGCAGTGAATATAACCTACGCCGAAAAGACTGAATAAGAGACATTAAATATATAAGTCTTAAATGATTCGTCTTCCTCAAAAATATCGCGGATTATCAGTGAAAATTTATGGTTTACATCCTGTACATGTTTAATATTAAGACTTTTAACAGCACATTTTAAATTGCTGCCGCTATCCGAAACCACATAAGTATTTGTAAAAATCAAATAAATATGGCTTCAACACGAATCTTTGTTTGCGCCCATTGCAAGTCCGGAAGTAAGCAGAATCCCCGCTTGAAAGGAAAACAACGTTACTGAGGAAAAGAAATCTGCCCGCAAGCCCGCAGGAATAAATGGGAGCGGGATAAGTTGCAAAACAACCGGCGATTCAGGGAGAAATAAAAAGGAGACTGTCTTACTTTTGAGACAGCCTCTTCATAAAGTTTCATTGAGAAATAGTCCTTTTTACTCTCTGTCGGACATCCGTTTAATCGAATTTGAGTTCGATTTCCTTGACAACCTGAATATTTTCATTACCCCGGGTATTGGTGGCAATAAAAGTCGCTTTATAGTTTGTTTGAGGATTTGTGTAACGATAGGTATACTCATCCCGAATTTCCGATATCAGTTTCACCGTTTGACCTTTATCCGGTATTACTCTGTTGGGATAAAAGGCTCTGGATATCAAATAAATTTGGGCGGCGGGCGCTGCCGAGAAGTTTCCGTCTACGGAGGCAGTTGTATTAGCAGTGGCGTTTATTTCGCTTCGAATCCATTGCGTGGAATCGCCTTCAATCATATTCACCGGGAGCCAATTGGCATTGAGTTTGTCGGAATACAATTCACTTTTACTGTTGTCGTTCGGATCGTAATTGGCGAGTTTGAAATTTGAAATGATCCATTTTCCGTTACTTAATCCGGAAGATCGGGTTACATCGTATCTGAAAGCTAAAAAGACAGGATTGTCATCACTTAAGTAGGAGGAGATATCTACTTCCCCTGCAGGAGTAACTCCTGTCGCCAAAGCATTACCGGGCAAGACGAAACGGTTGGTAATATCTGTCCAGCGGGCGTCAGCCACACCTTCTTTAGCGTAGGCGAGAGTTACGGTTTGGCCTGAGTATTTACTGAAAGGGACAAAATCTGTTGAAATGAATACTCGCAACGTATTGCTCAAATCTCCATCGCTGAAATCAGTGGAAAACTGAACAGTGGATTTTACGTTTTTGGTATAACGATTCCGGTTGGCATATTCCTTACCGGGCTCTCCGGAATACATCACAATACTTTCCGGAGCACCCGAGAAGCGGTATGTCACGTCATATATGGTTATACTGTCTTGTCCAACGGCGGCAGGCGCCGCCAACGACTTGGTAACAGCCTCAACCGTTACATTAAAATCCGGAGCGATCACTTCTTCTTCACAACTACAAAATACTCCGGAAAGAACAATCAAAATAATAATATGTATATTCTTCATAATTTCTGATTTTAAAATAATTACCATCCGGGGTTTTGAACCGCCAGTTTATTCGTATTCAGCTCAGTAGCCGGTATAGGGAATAAGACATGCTTATCCGTAATATTGTTGCCTCCTAGTTTGGCGAGGGAGGTAGCCATGGTACTGGCGGTAGCCTTGATTTCGGAAACCAAGTCTCCCCATCGCAATAAGTCGGCTCTGGTTCTCAGTTCGTAACAAAGTTCGCGTGCACGTTCCTTCTTGATAAAAGCTCTGAATTCGTCCCTGTTGGTCAAGGAAATTTTGCCGGTTTCCACCTTGTTGGCGCACAATGCGACTCCTGCTCGCTCTCTTACCTGATTCAATGCGTTAATGGCTTCGTCTGTAGGTCCATCTGCTTCATTGGCAGCCTCAGCCAACATTAACAACACATCGGCATATCGCATTGCCGGGTAATTGGTACTGGTGAAGTTATTTCCCTTGGGGCCGGTATAAACATCTTTCCGGTATTTCCCGATAAAATAACCTTCTACATTGGTTATAGGAATTTTGGTCGTATTGGTTGCTGACGCTCCGTAGGTATATGTAGCTATATTCCAGTCTCTGCGTTTGTCGTTGGGATCTTCATTGTAGCAGGCGAGCATGGTACGGGTAATGCATAAGGCCTGATATGCAAAACCGATGTCCGGATTCCTGCAATAAATGCCGTTCTGTCCGCCAAAGATTCCGTTTGTACGCGGGCTTTCACCATCCACTCCATGAAATTCTACTTCCCACATGGATTCTCTGTAATCCAAATCCGGCGTTTCCTGAATCATACGGATGAATACGTCCTCATATTTCGGGTCTAATCTGTGTTGTCCGGAAGCAACCACTTTTCGCGCCCAGTCACGCGCTGACATCCAGGCCGAAGCATCCTTGAGCGGCTCGCCGGCCATGTGCAGATAGACCCTTGCCAGCATGGCCTGTACAGTGGTTTGCGTTATCCGCGCATTGTTGGGATAGTGATTTGCATCTTCATACACCA
>JAIROL010000080.1 GCA_031257565.1 Tannerella sp.
TATCAAACAAAGAATGTGTAGTTCTGGTATGAAATGGACAGATAAAGGAGCTAAAACAGTCTTATTATTACGATGTTTCAATGAAACTGACGGTAAATGGCAACAATTTTGGGATAAGGCTATGAGATATGGAACTAACATTAAATAAAAACTACACCCTAAATAATTTGCAAACCTGATCTGTTTTTGATTATCTTTGCCCGAAAATTAGTATAAGTCTCTTTTATGAGTATATTTGCAAATCTATATTTCATGAAATCTGTCAGTCTGTTTATTATCGCCGTTATTTTGACTTCATTTTCCGTTTATCCGGGAAATGAAAAATTTTACAGTGTCAATGCTCTGTATGGGACATCCATGCGCGAAGCGACGTCGGTGTGTAAGGACAAAGACGGATTTGTCTGGGTTTCATCCAAAACCGGTATTTTGCGGCTTACAGAAGATGATTCCCGGATTTACGAACTGCCTTATGAAACGGTTAATATATTATCCGTAAAACTCGTATATAGCGGTTCCCTGCTGCTGGCCTACACCAACAACGGGCAAATATTCCGCTATAATGCCCTGTACGACCGGTTTGATTTCCTGTCGAACCTGTCTAAACTGCTAAACAACAGGCATCTGTTTGTTTCAGACGTGTTTATTGACAATGACGGAATCTTTTGGATTGCTACCTCAACCGGATTTTACAAATTCAACGAAGGAAAACTGTCTTTGTTGTGGGATGATGTGGAGGAAGTATATGCCGGAACGTGGCGCGACAACGGACATATATTTATGGCAAATACGAAAGGTATATGGCTGATAGATACCCGTTCCATGCACAGAGAGCAGATTTATGCCGGCAAACCCGACAGTCCCATCCGGTATTCAACCCTTTTTTACGATGATACGTTCAAAAAATTATGGATAGGCTCGCAGTCGAGCGGACTTTTTACCTGCGATTTAAAATCCAAAACATTCTCGGCAGTGTTGCCCGGAATTATCCCCAGGCAGCCGGTAATGGCTGTCGAGGCAACCTCGGACTCTGCGATTTGGGTCGGGATAGACGGACAGGGTATCTGGGAAGTGAATAAAAACGGCGCACAGGTACGCCATGTATATAAGGAAGATATTGACAATCCGGCTTCTCTTCGGGGGAATGGCGTGTATGACGTCATGTGCGATGAAAACAAACGGATATGGATTTGTACCATTACCGGCGGAGTTTCCTTTATTGACCGGCAAACACCACTCTTCAATCAGGTTACGCATCAGACAAACAATAGCCATTCGCTGGTAAACAACAATATAAATTCCGTAATTGAAGATAAAAAAGGAAATATCTGGTTTGCAACCGACAATGGAATCAGTTGCTGGAATGTATCGTCCGACCAATGGACGACATTTTATCACGACAAACAGCAACAGGCCAATGTCTTTCTTTCGTTATGCGAGGACGACAGGGGGAGAATCTGGGCAGGCACCTATTCTTCGGGAGTATATGTGCTGGACGGAACAAGCGGACGCGAGGTTGCACATTATACGGCAGACAAGCCGGACGCTTCAATCTCCAGCAATTTTATTTTTGATATTTTCAAGGACAGTCAGGGAAATTTGTGGTTCGGCAGTAATCAAGGCGAAGTTGTTTGCTACATTTCCAAAGAAAACAGTTTTCGTACCTACTCTTTTTTGCCGATTGCGGCAATTACCGAATCATCGCCGGAAGAAATGCTGTTTGCCTGCCCCTACGGAGTGTGCAGTCTGAACAAGCAATCGGGGGAAATAAAATTACTCATTGAAGATTATCCCGTATCGGACCTGGTGGCGACAGGAAAGAATATTTGGGCATGTACTGGTGGAGAAGGACTTATTTGTTACGACCGGCAAAGTAAAACCATAGAGAAATACACTACTCAATCGGGGTTGCCGTCCAACTATGTAAACAGCATATTGTCAGCCGGCGGTTATTTATGGCTTGGTACGGAAAGTGGCTTGTGCCGGTTCAACCCGAACGACAGAACAGTATCTACTTATGCTTCCCTGTTAAATTTGTCCAGGCTTTCATACAACCGACATTCGAGGTATAAACTTAAAAACGGGCAATTGATATGGGGCGCCAATCACGGCGCAATCTTTTTCGACCCGAACACCATCCGGCAAGTGCAGCCTCGCGGAAGAATCTTCTTTCAGGATTTAAGCCTGTCGGGACGTTCCGTCCGGGACAGTTCCGTTTATAACCTGAAAACGCCAGTAGACGAACTTCGGGAAATTTCGTTAAACTATAAGCAAAACACCCTGAGCATGGACTTTCTTCCTTTGGATATTTCGGAAACAGGCTCGAAATTTTCATGGAAAATGGAAGGTTTGGACGGTGACTGGAGCCAGCCGTCCCCATCCGGAAGTTTGACTTACAGCAATCTTCCCAATGGCATTTTTCAATTGAAAATAAGGCTGTATGACAGTTCGTTATCACAGATTGTGGCGGAACGGGAGTTGAAAATACACATTATCCCGCCCTTTTGGGAAACAGGATGGTTCCGGCTGCTGCTCATTTCCATTCTCACCGGCATTGTTTATTTTTCCCTGCGGCTTTATATCAATCGTTTAAAGCAACTTCATTCGGAAGAAAAAGTGCGTTTCTTTACCAATACGGCGCACGACATTCGTACTTCGCTCACATTGATAAAAGGCCCCGTTGAAGAATTGCTAAAAGAATCGGGACTCTCGGAACCGGGACGTCACTATTTGCGATTAGTTACCGAACAGTCCCGGCGTTTATCGGCAGTTATTACGCAACTGATGGATTTTCAGAAAGTGGACGTCGGAAAAGGACAGTTAGCCTTGAAAATGGTCGACGTCGTTCAATTAGTCGTTCACCGCAAATTGATGTTCGACTCGTATGCCAAAAACAACGGGATAAACCTGGTTTTCTCGTCCGGTCAATCCGCTTATCCAGCGGCAATAGACGAACTGAAAATAGAAAAAGTGGTTGACAACCTCATTTCCAATGCTATTAAATATTCGCATCCCGACAGTTCCGTTGACATTGTCCTGAAATGCACTCCCGGACAGTGGACGCTGGAAGTAAGCGACCACGGGATTGGCATCGGCAAGAAGGCACAGGCAAAACTTTTCAAGGAATTTTACCGGAGCGAAAATGCCGTCAATACCCAAATCATCGGTTCCGGCATCGGGCTGTTGCTCGTCAAGCACTATATCCTCATGCACGGAGGCGACGTCAGCGTTGCGAGCAGGGAAAATGCAGGTTCCACGTTCAAAATTGTTGTACCGTATAAAGAAGTGGAAGAAAAGAAAAATCCGGCGCTTGCTCCTCAAGCCTCCGAAATTTTCGCTTCGCTTCCCGGCGTTCCGGTTGAATTCCTGCCTCAACCGGCAGACAGTCCCCGACAGGGCATGCGTCTGTTAATCGTTGAAGACAATCCCAACATGCAAAACTTTATGCGCTCCGCCCTTTGCGGGGAATTTCAGGTTTCGACTGCCGGCGATGGGGTACAGGGCTGGGAATCCGTTCAAAAACAACAGCCCGACCTGGTTGTTTCGGATGTGATGATGCCCAATATGGACGGTTTTGAACTGTGCCGGCGGATGAAATCAACGTATGAAACCGCTCATATTCCGATTATTCTGCTTACTTCCCTTTCCGAAAAAACGCAGCAACTGCACGGTTTGGGTTTGGGCGCCGACGATTACCTGACCAAGCCTTTCGACATGACGCTCCTTTCCCAGCGCATCAAATCAATCATCCGCAACCGGGAAGCAATCCGGGAAAAGGCGTTTAAATTGATAAGGAAAAACGATAACGAGCCGCTGCTGGTAAACGAACTGAACGATAAATTTGTGAAAAAAGCAGTGGAAACTATCCGCGTCAACATGGATAATTCCGAATTTGGCAAGGACGAGTTTGCTTCGGCAATGAATGTCAGTCCGTCTCTCCTTTACAAAAAAATAAAATCACTTACCGACCAGTCGCCCGTCAATTTCATAAAAGCCATCCGCCTGAACTATGCTCTGGAATTATTGCAATCACGCAGATATACCGTTACGGAAGTCAGTGAACTTTGCGGGTTCTCCAGTATAGGCTATTTTAGCACGGCTTTCAGGAAATATTTTGGGAAAACTCCTACGGAAATATGAGAAGTTTTCTCACACAAGAGTACATATTTATTCAAAATCGGAAATAAAATATCTAAAATTATAAACCTGAAAACAGGGCGCCTCCCTACATTTGCACACAATAAATAACACAAATATCAATCATGAGCGGCTATAAAGTTTTCATAAAAAATCGCATTTTAAAATCATTGCTGATTATCAGCATTTTATTCCTATCAAACAACAATACGCCGGCACAGTCAAGCGATAACGGAAACGGCACATTCCGAAATCCGGTCATTTGGGGCGATTTTCCCGATCCTGACGTAATACGTGTCAGCGATACGTATTATATGATATCGACAAGTATGCACTATTTTCCCGGAGTAACGCTTCTGAAATCGAAAGATCTGGTAAACTGGAACATTGCTTCCAATGTCGTCGATGAATTTAAAGAACATCCTTTTTATGATCTGAAAGGCGGTGGCCGGTACGCCAAAGGGCAGTGGGCAACCAGTCTGCGCTATTTTAATGAAAAGTTTTATATTCTCTTTACAACCCTGACGGAAGGTTCATATATCTATACGGCAGTCAAAGCCGAAGGTCCGTGGGAAAAACATAAGCTGGATGTCTTCCTGTACGACCCGGGAATGTTTATCGATACCAGCGGACAAATCTACGTGGCGCATGGAAATACCGACATTCAGGTAACAGAACTTAATGTCGACGGGTTAAGCGTAAAAACACCGGGTAAACTCATTTACAAGGCTCATCGTAATGGTTTGGAAGGAAATCGCTTATATAAAATCGGCGACTATTATTATCTTTTTTGCACGTATGGAGGTCCACAAGGCAACCAGGTATGCTTGCGGTCAAAATCTATATACGGCCCGTTTGAAGAACGGGTCGTTATGAACGAAACGGCAAATTACGCGCCGATGGTATTGCATCAAAGTTGTTTGGTTGATTTACCGGATGGAAACTACTGGGGTATGATATTTCAAGATCATAACGGTTTGGGACGTATTCCCTATCTGGTTCCGGTATATTGGGTAGATGACTGGCCTATGCTTAGTAATCCGATGGACGGGATTACAACGTTGAAAAAGCCGGTTGCAAGTGATGAAATTATAAATTTTCCGACAACCGACGAATTTAATGAACCGGTTTTGGGCTTACAATGGCAGTTCAACCATAATCCCGACAAATCGAAATATTCTCTGACCGAAAACAAAGATGCTTTACGTTTGCATACAGTCAGTGTAACAGATTCGCTTCTTAAAGCGCGAAATACGATTTGCCAGCGAATTTTTGGCCCTCACAGCGAAGCCACAGTAAAGATAGACATTTCAAAAATGAAAACAGGCGATAAAGCCGGTTTGGTAATATTACAAGACCCTTTTGCTACGCTTATGGTTTACAAAACAAAAAAAGACAATCAACTGCAAATGACTTTCAATGAAGAAGTCAAATCCTCGACCACAATCAAAAGTCCGGTTATTTATTTACGCGCCAAAGTGAATGGCGTTTCCGATAAAGTGGATTTTTTTTACAGTACCGACGACATTACTTATCAGCCATTCGGAGAAGTTTTTAAAATGGAATTTCGTTTGAGTATTTTCTGCGGAAACCGTTACGGGATATTCAATTATGCGACGGAAAAGGCAGGGGGATATATTGATGTTGACTGGTTTCGTGTAACTCACGAACCGCTTTTTACACGCGATTGTTATAACGGAAAGATAATCGAAGCCGAATATTTCGACCACCAATATTGCTCGGAAGTACGCTTGTCGGGTAATGATAGAGACAATCGCAATCAGGATGTTGTTTTTCGGGATGGCGGGTTAATTGCATTTAACGATATAAGCGTAACGGATACCGGTCTGATTCACATGGAACTTACTTTTGAATGTACTTCCGATGATGCTTCATTAGAAGTTCGCTATCAGGATACCGGTGAAATCATCGGAACGTTTAAACTTCCCAATGCAAAGGGGTATCAAACTGTAACTTTCGGAATAGATACAGCATTAAAATCAACAAAACGGATGGAGTTTAGAGTATGGAGCCGGTATGACAAAGGAATAATTGCTTTGGATAAAATCAAAATCTCAAATTAATAAATCAGTAAATGGATGAAAAAATTCTTGTCTAAATCACAAATTGTATCTGTTATCCTGTTTGGCTTATCGCTGACAATCAATCAGGGTGTTTATGCCGGAAACAGTATTGAATTATTGGCGAAAGACGCTACTGTAAAAGGCAACTTGAAAATAGAAGATAAAGGTAGCAAAGATGTACGAATTAAGAAAAATATTGATTTCGACTGGAAATTTATTCAAAGCGATGATGAATCATTCTCGCAGGTGCAGATACAACTTGATACTGCTGTATGGAAAGATGTTCAATTGCCGCACGACTGGAATATAACGATGAATTTCGACCGTCAAGCAGGCGGTGCGGCTGCATACCTGCCCGGAACGGTTGGCTGGTATCGCCGGGAATTAAACATTCCAAAAAATTATTCGTCGAAAAAAACATCAATTCTTTTTGATGGAATATTCAACAAATCAAAGGTTTATATTAACGGAAATCTTCTCGGTTTCCGTCCCTACGGTTTTTGCAGCATAGAATACGATTTAACTCCTTATTTAAACTTTGGCGGCAAAAATATTATTGCCGTCCGTGTTGATTGCACCGGTGAACGTCCACGCTGGTATGCCGGTTCGGGAATTTACCGTCATGTTTGGCTAAATATTGTGAATCCCATTCATATACCTACTTACGGGACTTACGTTACAACGTCGGCAGTTAACGAACAATCAGCAGATATTCAGGCTGTTACTACTGTTAAAAATCTGCTTGCCGAAACAAAAAAAATCACGATTATGCAAATCATAGTCGATAATAGCAGCAAAGAAATCGCACGATTTTCGACAAATATTGAAATTGCTGCCAGTGATTCGAGCAACATAACTCAAAACACACAAATCCGGAACCCGGCGCTTTGGAGTATCCAAAATCCGGCGCTTTACACACTGATAACTACAATAACGGAAAACGGAAAAATGATTGACAATTATTCGACAAATTTTGGCATTCGCAGTTTTGAATTTACAAGCGACAAAGGCTTTTTTTTGAATGACAAACCCGTAAAGCTCAAAGGAATGTGTTTGCACCAGGACGGCGGCATACTTGGAGCGGCCGTTCCGATGCGCGCTTACGAAAGACAGTTGCAAATCATCAAAGAATATGGTTGTAATGCCGTTCGTTGTGCTCACAATCCGCCTTCTCCCGAATTTCTTGATTTGTGCGACCGTATGGGCTTTATTGTAATCGACGAGGCATTCGACAAATGGAAATCAGGCTATTATGCCGAATTTTTTGACGAATGGTGGCAACGTGATCTGGAGAATATGTTACTCCGCGACCGGAATCATCCAAGCGTTATGCTTTGGAGCATTGGCAATGAACTTCAGGAAGCATGGAATATCGACGACGAGGGGGTCGAACGTGCACAAATATTGAATAATTTTGTTCATAAAACAGAACCGGGTCGTCCGACCGTACTTTCGGCACAGAACAACCATCAAACCAAATTTGCAGGCGTTACCGACGTTACCGGATACAACTACCTCGAAGCCCGTGCCGTTAGCGACCATATAAATTTTCCTCAACGCCGCATAATTATAACTGAAGAATTGCCTTATTACAGTGGAGAGGAAGGCAATATTCGCAGTTACAGCACAAATAATCCATGGAATACTATTGTAACAAATGATTTTATTGCAGGCGGTTTTATTTGGTCGGGAGTGGATTATCTGGGTGAAGCAACTTATCCGGGTAAGGGTTGGCCTAACGGACTTTTCGATATTTGTATGAACGAAAAACCGCGTGCTGCTTTCCACAGGGCAATGTGGAACAACAAGCCGATGGTTCGTATGGCTGTCAGGGATAATGCTCTCGACATTGAGCACGGACGCGACCTTTGGCAATGGCCTAAAATGGCATCACACTGGAATTTCCCCGATTCATATCAGGGAATGATTATGGAAGTACTGACTACTACAAACTGCGAATCGGTAGAGTTGTACATGAACGATAAATTAATGGGCAAACGTCGTACCGACGATTTCCCTAATCATACGATTGTTTGGAATGTACCTTACTCGCCGGGCGAATTGATAGCTAAAGCATATAATGGGAACAAAGAAGCAGCTCAATATAGAATAACTACAACCGGCAATACGGCAAGAGCAATACTTACACCCGACCATAGCGAAATACATGCCGACGGTTACGATTTATCCTATATTTCGGTTACACTCGAAGACGAGAAAGGTAATTCCGTGCAAACCGACGACCGCGAAATAACTGTTACAGTAACCGGCGAAGGGAAATTTATGGGAATGATGAACGCAGACTTACGTCGTGATAACTCCTTTCAGGGCAACAAACTTAAAACTTATTTCGGCAAAGCGCTCATAGTTGTTCAATCAACCCGCAAAGCAGGTGAAATTACAGTCGAAGCAAAAATAGAAGGTAACAACAAGACATACAAAGTGAAAATTACAACGAAATAATGAATTAATATAGATTATACACAAAATGAAAAGAAAAGTTACACCGTTTTACGTTTTATGTTGCACAACGCTGCTGACAGCATGCCATAAGAAAAGCACCTGTAAATATCCGTTTCAAAATCCGGATTTAAGCGTTGAAATTGCCCGGCATACAGCGTGCGAAATACTCTATGGAACAAGTTCGGATGATAAAGATTTGAGAATTATTAAAGTGAACATTATATAAACATTAAAAGTATTGATATACAATGAAAAATTCGATTTTTTATTTCCTGATTCTTGTAAATATCAGTAATGTAATCTTTGCGCAAAATCCAATCATTCAAACAATGTACACTGCCGACCCTGCTCCGATGGTGTATAACGGCAAACTTTACCTCTATACAAGCCATGATGAAAACGAATCGACATGGTTCGTAATGAATAATTGGAAATTATATACGACAACCGATATGGTAAACTGGACAGACCACGGCGTGGCGCTATCGTATAAAGATTTCGATTGGGCGCAAAAAAATGCGTGGGCGCCTCAATGCGTGGAACGAAACGGAAAATTCTATATGTATGTTCCTGTTACCGATAGAAATAACAAGGAAGGGATTGCCGTAGCGGTATCCTATAGTCCTTACGGCCCGTTTATCGACCCGCTCGGTAAACATTTGGTTCAGAGTAGCGGCTGGGGGGATATCGACCCGGCAGTAATGGTGGATGATGATGGACAAGCTTACCTGTACTGGGGAAATCCGGCTTGCTTCTATGTGAAACTCAACGAAGACATGATTTCCTACAGCGGGGAAATTATGGAAGTGCCGATGATAGAAGAATCGTTCGGAAAACGTGAAGGAAATGTAAAAAACAGACCGACATTGTACGAAGAAGGGCCGTGGTTGTATAAACGCAAAGACCTTTACTATCTGTTATGGGCAGGCGGACCTGTTCCGGAACATATCGGTTATTCCACCGGTAAAAACCCGGAAGGCCCCTGGGAATACAGAGGAACGATTATGCCGCCCGAAGGCAAAAGTTTTACCAATCATCCCGGCATTGTTGATTACAAAGGCGATACATATTTCTTCTATCACAATGGTTCGCTGCCCGGAGGCGGAGGTTTTACACGTTCTGTTTGTGTAGGGCGGATTGAATTTAACAAAGACGGGACAATCAAACCCATGAGAATGACTGACGACATCGGGAAAGGGCTTGAAACATTAAATCCGTATCAAAAAAACGAAGCCGAAACAATCGCTTTTTCCGAAGGTGTTAAAGCAACTCAAAATAAAGAGGTTGGAGTTTTTATCAATGCCATGGAAAACGGAGCATACACCAAAGTAAGAGATGTTGATTTCCGAACGCATGGGGCATCTAAATTCACAGCGAGAACAGGAACGACGCACAACGCCGGAATTACAATGGAAGTGCGGATTGACAGTAAAAACGGCCCGCTTCTGGGAATGTTGAACGTCCCTCTTACGGGCGGAGATAACAGGTGGGCAATACAAACAATAGATATTGAGAAAGCAATCGGTGTGCACGACCTCTATTTTATTTTCAAGGGAGAAAAACCCGGAAGAATCATGTATTTTGATTATTGGATGTTTTCTAAATAAAACCGTATGAAAAAGATTATTCCATTTTTTATCCTGTTATTATCAGGACTTTGCATCGGACAGACTGTTCTTCCGGTTTCCGACTGTTACGGTATGGAGAAGCCGAGTGTAGCGAAAGGCAGGATTGATACAATATCCTATCCTTCGGAAACTGTCGGGACCATCCGTCATGCTTTGGTTTATACGCCTCCATGTTATACCGGGAATGAGAAATATCCCGTTTTGTACCTGTTGCACGGAATAGGCGGAGATGAATATGAATGGATGCACGGAGGAAATCCACACGTTATTCTGGACAGTCTTTATGCCGAAAACAAATTAACGCCGATGGTTGTCGTGATGCCCAATGGACGCGCCATGAAAGATGACCGTGCGCAGGGGAATATGATGACTCCCGAAAAAGTGCAGGCGTTTGCCGTTTTCGAACAGGATTTGCTGAATGATTTAATTCCGTTTATTGAGAAAAAATATTCCGTCATGGCCGACCGCGAACATCGTGCTATTGCAGGCTTGTCAATGGGCGGCGGGCAGTCGTTGAACTTCGGACTCGGCAATCCGGATAAGTTTGCATGGACAGGTGGTTTTTCGTCGGCGCCCAATACCAAAACGCCCGAAGAACTGATTCCAGACCCCGAAACGGTTAAGATGCAGATGAAACTGCTGTATATCGCCTGTGGCGACAAGGATGGATTGATACACTTCAGCAAACGTTTACATGACTATCTGGAAATGAATGCCGTACCTCATGTTTATCAAATAATTCCCCAAGGGAAACACGACTTTGAAGTTTGGAAACAGTGTTTTCGTCAGTTTGTACCGCTATTATTCAAACCCATTACACCATGAAACGAACATGAACAGGAAAATATTTTCATTAATCGCATGGGGATTGCTTGCCGTTGCAAGCATTTCCGGTCTTTGCGCTCAGGACAAACTGTATCTTAACACGTTTCCCTTGAGCGAAGTGAAATTATTGGATGGTCCTTTTAAGCAAGCCTGCGACCTCAACATACAAGTGTTGCTGCAATACGACGTTGACCGCCTGCTGGCTCCTTTTTTGAAAGAAGCCGGGTTAACGCCTAAAGGCGAAAGTTTTCCTAACTGGATTGGTTTGGACGGACATGTCGGCGGTCATTATCTGTCGGCTTTAGCCATTTCTTATGCCGCCACGGGAAATCAGGCATGCAAGGAACGGATGGAATACATGCTTGCCGAATTGAAACGCTGCCGGCAACAGTATGGAAACGGATATATTGGCGGCGTACCGGACGGAACAACTATCTGGAACGGAGTTAAGAATGGCAATCCGGGTATCGTATGGGATTACTGGGTGCCCTGGTATAATCTTCACAAAACATACGCCGGACTGAGAGACGCCTGGCTCTACGGGGGAAATGAAGATGCAAAACAAATGTTTCTGGATTTGTGCGATTGGGGATTAACCATTATTACGCCTTTGAACAGTGAGCAGATGGAAATCATGCTGGGAAACGAATTTGGAGGAATGAATGAAGTATATGCCGATGCTTACCAAATAACCGATGATGTTAAATACTTGAACGCAGCCAAACGGTTTTCACATAGAGACTTATTCGACAGTATGGCAAAAACGGTTGACAATCTGGACAATAAACATGCAAATACGCAAGTCCCCAAAGCCGTCGGATACCAGCGGGTAGCAGAATTAAGCAAAGAATCAAGCTACATCACAGCAGCAGAATTTTTCTGGGAAACAGTTACTCAAAACCGCTCGCTTTCTTTTGGTGGAAACAGCCGCAGGGAACATTTTCCGTCCGTAATTGATTGCGTTAGTTATACGGAAGAACGCGAGGGGCCTGAAACCTGCAACACCAACAACATGCTGAAATTGACTGAGGGTTTATTCCGGATGAATCCCGACGCCAAGTATGCCGATTTTTACGAACGGGCAATGTTCAATCATATCCTGTCGTCGCAACATCCCGAACACGGCGGCTATGTCTATTTCACTCCTGCCCGTCCCCGCCATTACCGGGTTTATTCCGCACCCAATGAAGCGATGTGGTGCTGTGTGGGAACAGGAATGGAAAATCACGGAAAATACGGCGAGTTTATTTACAGTCATTCAGGCGACTCGCTGTTTGTCAATTTGTTTGTCGCTTCGGAACTCACCTGGAGAGATAAAAACATAGTTGTTGAACAGCAAACCCAATTTCCCGAAGAAGAAGGCAGCAAATTAATAATCAAAGTAACCGCTCCTACACGGTTCAAACTATTGGTACGCCATCCGTGGTGGGTCGGCGCCTCCGAAATGCAAGTGAATTGCGACGGGACAAACTATGCCGCATATTCATCGCCCTCGTCCTATGCCGAAATCGACCGGACATGGCACAGCGGCGATGAAGTAATCATCCGAACGCCGATGAGAAACACGATTGAAGAAATGCCGAACGTTCCAGCATACATATCAGTCCTTCACGGACCAATTGTGTTAGGAATCAAGACCGGAACTGAAAACCTCACAGGTTTGGTTGCCGGCGACGACCGTTGGGCGCACATCGCTTCCGGACGGTTATTGCTGCTGACCGAAGCGCCTTTCAGCATCGGCACAAGAGAAGAAATACAGGCGAAACTAAACAATCTGCAACCGGTAGCCGGAAAATCTTTATGTTTCAGTGCCGCCGGATTATTCAAAGCCGAGAAAGATCAAGATTTGGTTTTTGAACCTTTCTATCGTATCCACGACAGCCGCTACCTGATCTACTGGATGTCGATGAGCGAATCCGAACATGAACAATACATAAAGGAAATGGCTGATGCGGAACGGGGCAAAATGATACTGGAAGAATGCACGGTAGATATGGTAACGCCCGCCGAACAACAACCGGAAGTTGACCACCATATGCAAACCCAAAATTCCTATTCCGGTTACCATAATGAAGAGGGTTGGCGCGACGCCCGCGACAATGGTTATTTCAGTTACAACCTGCTGACAAAAGGTCACGAAGACTTGTCGCTGATGGTTCGCTATTGGGGCAACGAAGGTGGAAACCGCACTTTCGACATCCTGATTGACGACAAATTGTTAGTTACCGAAAACGTTGCCGGCAAATGGAATAAAGATGAATTTGTGAATGTCGAATATCCAATTCCTGCTGAACGGTTAAGAGGAAAAGAATCCGTAACTGTTACGTTCAAATGCAGACCAGGACATGTCGCCGGCGGCGTTTTTAGCGTCCGCTTACTGAAACCGGCAACAACGTCTTCCGTTTTCGTCCAATGATACTCACAGTTACGGCTACGAATGGCGTTGACATTTTATTTTCGAAAAAAAACATTGAATTTGCTGGGAAGAATCAGAAAAATACTACCTTTGTGCCATATTTGATTTTTTATGGATAGAAGTAGCCGTTATATTACCCGTTTGATATTCCAGAATCGCATTTATTCATGTGATGGTGGTGCTTTTGAGAGTCTTTTCACTCAGGTAATGCAGTGCCATAATTCTAACTTCAGGCAAGTTAAGCCACAAGGACAGTATGGGGATAGAAAAAATGATGGATTTGATAATACGACAGGTACCTATTATCAGGTGTATGCTCCGGAGGACATCAGAATAAGAGAAAAGGAAACCATTGATAAACTTGTGGCGGATTTTGCGGGGTTATATTCTTATTGGCAAACTATTACTCCGATAAAGTCTTTCGTCTATGTTGTAAATGATAAATATAAAGGTACATATCCAAGTTTGTATGCCGAACTTCAAAAAATAAGAAGTCAATATGTTGATGTTATAGTCAATCCCTTTTTATCCAAAGATTTGGAAGATATATTTCTTGGATTGGATGAGAATAGTGTAATAGATATTATTGGAATAATTCCATCCCCGGATGATATTGCCGTAGAGTATGGAGTTATGAGGGATGTGGTAGATTACTTGTTGAATGTAGTAACCAATCCGCAACAGGAGGTAATCCCCCAGAATCCTGATTTTGACAGAAAAATATCTTTCAACAGTTTAAGCGGGAATGTCGCCGCTTACTTGCAATGTCATAGAATTAATGAATTTGCTATCAATGATTTTTTTGAATTGAACAGCAACTTTGCCAAAAACGAACTGCGGAATGTATTTAATGGCTTGTATAATGAGGCTTTGAGTATTATTCCCGATTCCGGAGATAAGAGTGATAAGGTCTTTTTCTATATCTATGAAAAATCTTATCCGAAACATTCTGTCGCCATTAATGCTGCAATATTCACATTGATGGCCTACTATTTTGAATATTGTGATATTTTTGAAGTGCCTGTATGATACTGCCATCCAAACATATCAGTTTAGCGGAATCTATCATCGGATTGGGCGGGGTTTTATTGGAAATCCTGATAAAACAGCCTTGTTCTTTGGATGCGTTATGGCAGGAATATTCTAAGATTAATAATAAAAAGGATTCATATCCTGCTTATCATAGTTTTGACAATGTTATTTTAGCTGTCAATCTGTTATACATGATTGGCGCTATAACTATAAATGCAGAAGGGAAATTATACAGATATGAAGCTGCTTAAATTAAGTGCAAATAAGGAAAGTTTCCATACAATCTCCTTTAATAAAACGGGAGTTTCTCTTATTGTGGCTAAAAAAAGAACTGAAAATGAGAGAGATACTTATAATAGTGTTGGAAAATCTTTGTCAATAGCGCTAATTCACTTTTGTCTCGCTTCTAATAAAATTCCTGCGTTTGAGGAACAACTTGCCGACTGGGAATTCTATCTGGATTTTGAGATTAATGGAAAAGAATATACATCCAAAAGAAGGACAAATAATCAAACTGTCATATTTTTAAACGATGTAGAGATGACGTTAGCGGATTTTCGGACCAATCTGGCAGATAAGGCTTTTGGCATAGCAACTCCGGTTAATTACCTGACATTCAGAACTCTTATCTCAAGGTTTATTCGTCCTAAAAGAAGCAGTTATGATTTATATTCGGATTTCATCAAAGAAGAAGAAGATTACCCCCGGTTATTGAATAACTCCTATCTGTTAGGGCTTGATATTCGCAAAGTTATCAAGAAATGCGAATTGAAGGAAGAATTTGATTTAGTGAAAGATATAGGCGCTAAAATTCAAAAAGACCCTGTAATGAAATCTTTCTTCCTGAAAGATGGCGCTTCTGAAAATGTAGAAATCAAGATAGTTGAATTAGAAAGAAAAATATCAAGGTTACAGGCAAACATTGACGGGTTTGTTATTGCGGAGGATTATAATGAAATAAAGAAAGACGCCGACAGTATTTCCAATTATCTGAGAGACTTAAGGAATCAAGCTGCAAAAATCAGGATAGCTGTCGAAAGTTTGGGAAAAAGTTTAAAGGTTAAGCCGGATATTACACATGAACAGCTTAAAGATTTCTATGCCCAAGCTCAAATCCAGTTAAGCGACATGGTCGTTAAAAAGATTGAAGATGTAGAGGCCTTTAATGCTAAAATATTGGATAACAGAACTGTCGGTCTTTTAAGGGAGAAGCGGAATTTTGAGAATCAACTGTCTGAAATAGAGAGTAAAATAACTCATTGGGGACATTTGGAAGATGAAAAACTACAATATCTTAATTCACATGGTGCATTGGATGATTATACACAACTCACCAACTTGCTGGCAGAGAATAAAATGAATTTATTAAAATTCCAGCAATATAAACAATTGGTAAAAGAGTATAAAACCCGGCAGGAAGAAGTAAAAAAGAATTTTGCCGATGAAAATATTGCAACTGTTAAATATTTGAGTGACATTGAGCCATTAGTAAAGAAAAATATTTTAATCTTCCAAACTCTTTCCGAACAATTTTATGAAGGCAAATCGTCTGGTATCACTATAGAAAACAACGAGAAGCAGAATAAACTCCGGTTTGATATCAAGGCAAAAATTGAAGATGATACCGGCGATGGAGTGAATGGAGTCCGGACATTCTGTTTTGACTGGACGTTATTGAAAGGACAATATAATCACAATGTTAAGTTTATTTTCCATGACAGCAGGCTCATTTCGGAAAATGACCCCCGGCAAGTGGCCACAATGCTAAAGATTGCATATCACGAATGTCAAAAGAATGATTTTCAGTATATTTTATCCATCAACCAGTCAACCTTGGACTTATTACAAAAAGAATTGAGTGAAGAAGAATATAAAACATTGGTTGTTGATACTGAGGTTTTGGAGTTGAATGATATATCCGACGAACATAAATTGCTGGGAATCCAATTGGATTTGAATTATACAAAAGAATAGAAACGCAAAGAACCGACCGGTAAACGTTTTTTTTGCTCAACCGTGATATTTTTTCAGGGCAACCGCACCAAATAAATTTTTGATGTGATTGCCCTGAATACTTTTATTCAAACTCCTCCTGTTAAAACCCACAATCCAAGCCTGTTGATACCACTATCCATAATAAATAATCGTTTTTTATCTGAAATCTGAAATCAAATATCTAAAATCTAAAACCCCAAACGGAAGTATTCGCGACTTTTGCACCGAAGAACATTAATTTTATTTTTATGACAAACAAATTATTGATATGCTTATTGACAGGAGTGGCCGGAGTGACGTGTAGCCTTGCTCTATTGGGATGCAACAGTCAATCGAAAGAAAACCCGGAACAAATTCCGTTGAACAGGAGGGAATCGGTCGCCATATTTGATTATTTCAATTATAAGGGTGAGGATGATTATTATAAAAACAATCCGCTGTCCGAATCCGGCGTTTTTTATAATCCCATACTGCCGGGATGGTATTCCGACCCGAGCATCTGCACGAATGGAGAGGATTATTTTTTAGTAACCTCCACGTTCGTCTATTATCCGGGAGTTCCCATATTTCACAGTAAGGATTTGATTAACTGGAAACAAATCGGACATGTACTTGACCGCCAGTCCCAATTAAATAATTTTGAAGGACAAAATACAAGTGGAGGAATTTTTGCCCCCGCCATCAGCTATAATCCGCATAATCAAACATATTATATGATTACCACCAATGTAGGCGCAGGTAATTTCTTTGTAAAAACCCAAAATCCGTTCGATTCATGGTCTGAACCCATTTATTTGCCTGAAGTCAGGGGTATTGACCCTTCTTTCTTTTTTGACGATGACGGGAAAGCATACATTGTCAATAATGATGACCCCGATGGTTCCATCCTGTATAATGGACATCGTGCCATTCGGATTCGCGAATTTGATGTGAACACGGATAAAGTGATTGGCGAAAGTAAAATGATCGTAAACGGAGGTGTAAATCTGAAAGACAACCCTATCTGGATAGAAGGACCTCACTTGTATAAAATCAATGGAAAATACCTGCTGATGGCAGCCGAAGGAGGTACGGGGCAGAATCATTCGGAAGTCATATTCAGTGCCGACAGTCCGGCAGGCAAATATACTCCATGGAAAAACAATCCGATTCTTACGCAGCGACACCTTGATTCCAATCGTGCCAATCCTATCACTTGTGTAGGTCATGCCGACCTTGTTCAGGCAAAAGAAGGCGATTGGTGGGCGGTTTTCCTCGCATGCCGTCCCATAAACGGCACGTTTGAAAACCTGGGGAGAGAAACGTTTCTTATGCCTGTCAAATGGAGTGACGACGGATTTCCCTATATGACACAGGACGACGAACTTGTACCCATGCTTCTGAACAGAGCCGGCGCCGTCAGAGAAGCGGAAACAACATTCGGAAACTTTGAAAAAAATGAAGATTTCAATTCCGGACAGTTGGACATGGAATGGCTTACATTGAGAGCGTCCGCCTCGAATTTGTATTCGTTGACGGATAATCCGGGATTCCTTTCATTGCAATGTGCGGATATAACCTCGTCGGAAAAGCATACTCCGGCATTTATCTGCCGCCGTTTGCAGCATCACAGTTTTGAATGTACGACGAAAATGTTTTTTGATCCGTCGGATGAAAATGAGGCGGCCGGCATATTGATTTACAAAGACGAGACGCATCAGTATTTTCTCTCGGTAAGAAAATCGGGAAGTAAGCGGGAAATAAGTCTGGAAAGAATCGGCGCATCAAATGCCGGCATACCGGCAGGCCAACATGTTGCAGATGACGGGAAACCGGTCTATCTGAAAGTGGTTTCCACGGGTCCGACATTTGAATGTTATTATGCGGAAAAGAAAGATGAATGGAAACTGTTGTGTGAAAATATTGATGCTCGCTATTTGTCGACAGCCAATGCCGGAGGATTTACCGGTACCACAATCGGAATGTATGCAACAGTAAACAGATAACATGAACTGTTAATTATGAAAAAAAACAGTGTGAAAGTAAAAATTATATGAACTCTGTGAAAGTAAAATATTGGGTCTGTCTTGGATTAATTAAGAATCTTTTTGTTGTCTTTTTCGGAAGAAACGACAAAAGGGGGATTTTACAATTTATACTGTTCAGTTCAGACAAAAGTCGCCGGCATGGTATTTATACCGTACCGACCGGCTTGTATAGCGCTATTGAGGGAGGATTATCTCCGGACTGATCCTCCCTTTATATAAACGAAATCCCTTACAGCTAATGGATGATATCAACACCTATTGTTTAGTGAAGTTTTTTTAATATATAATACAAATCAAATTATTAGATTTATGCCAATCATATTTAATAAAATAGAGCGGGCGAATCCTCAGAACAGGACAGCTCCGAAAAAATGGTATCCTGTACTGAAAACCATTAAGCAGACGAATGAGAAAGAAGTAGCGAAGGAAATATCCGACGAAACAACTCTCAACCGAAAGGAAGCGGAAATGGCGCTCAATCAGTTGGGAAAAGTACTTGCCCGTAATTTTCTGGCAAGCAACAGCGTACAGTTGGGCGAATGTGGGTCATTTCATCTTACAAACAACGGTGAAGGTCGCGACAGCAAAGAGAAAGTTGTGGTTGCCGACATCAAAAATCTGAATATCAGGTTCACACCTGGGAAAGAGTTGCGTGAAGCGTTGAAAAATGCTGTTTTTGTATTCTCGGAAGACCTTGTGAGCGGCAAGTAAAAATGCAGACGTCCGCAGTTTTCGGCGCGGACGTCCGTTTGCTTCCCGTGCGGACGTCCGCGTCCCGAAACACGGACGTCCGTATCCGGAGTATGGGAGCGTCCGCGTCGAAAGTCGGGAACGTCCGCATCCGAAAGAGGGAAACATTCCGTTTTTCAGGGCAACCGTTTCCGGCCGGAAATACGTAAATACATTTTTTGAAAAAGATAAAATACAATGTTTTAATAATATTTAGTACTATGAACAAATTGTTTAAAAAAAGTTTATTGAAATTTCTACTATCTAATGCCAAGTGGAAATTGTTGTGGACAGGATTTTTGTTTTTGCTGATAATCAACCACCCTTTAACATCCTATGCTCAGGGAGAATATGCTGTTAAAGGAACAGTTGTTGACGATCAGCAGGAGCCATTAGCCGGAGTGACGGTTGTTCTGAAAGGAAAGGCCTCAACAGGTACATCTACTGATGTGAACGGAGCATTTTCGTTGACTGTTCCAGGCGGAAAACAAACGCTTGTCGTTTCCTATATCGGGATGCAATCACAGGAAGTAAATGTGGATTCACAGAGCCGCAATATTCGTATTATATTGCTTGAGACCAGTCTTGCTCTCGAAGAAGTAGTCATTGTAGGCTACGGACAACAGAAGAAAGCGAGTGTCGTCGGAGCTATTACTCAAACTTCGGGTAAGGTGCTGGAACGCGCAGGAGGTGTTTCAAGTCTCGGCATGGCGCTGACTGGCAATCTGCCGGGTGTGATCACTTATTCATCTTCCGGCATGCCGGGAGCGGAAGACCCGATGATTATCATCCGTACCATGAGTTCGTGGAATAACAGCGCGCCATTGGTACTGGTAGATGGTATTGAGCGTCCGATGAATACCATTGACATAGCGTCCGTCGAGACTATTTCCGTATTAAAGGATGCTTCTGCAACCGCCGTATATGGAGTGAAAGGAGCTAACGGCGTTATTTTAATAACAACTAAACGAGGACAGGAAGGAAAGGCGAATATTCAAGCCAGAGCAAATATGACGGCAAAGACTGTTTCTCAACTCCCGGAAAAACTTGATTCATATGATTCCTACTTGCTTCGGAACACTGCTATTGAACGGGAGTTGCCACTTTCACCGGGCGGATGGTCGGCTTACAAGCCAATGGACATCATAAGCAAATACCGTAATCCTCTCAATGATGAGGAATGGGACCGTTATCCGAATGTAGACTGGGAAAAAGAACTGTTCAAGGATATGGCCATGTCGTACAATGCGAGCGTAAATGTTGCAGGCGGGACAAAATTGGTTAATTATTTTGCAGCTATTGATTTCCTGCATGAAGGAGACTTGTTTAAGACTTTTCAAAACGGAAGAGGCTATAATTCAGGTTATGGCTACAACCGTATCAATGTGCGCAGCAATCTGGATTTTAATCTGACAAAAACGACCAAATTTTCCACCAATCTGTTCGGTTCTAACGGCGTTCGTACATTGCCATGGGGCGCTTCGGATTCGGATGCTTCCTATTGGGCTTCCGCCTATCGTACAGCTCCGGATGCCATGCGTCCTGTTTATTCCAACGGTATGTGGGGATGGTATGCGCCGAGAAACGCCGATGTGCCTAATTCCGTTTACAGTTTGGCCATGTCGGGAATAGAGAAACGGACAACGACGCAAATCAATATCGACTTCATTATTAATCAAGAGTTGGATATGATTACGAAAGGCCTGAGTTTTAAAGCGGACTTGTCTGTCGACAATACCTTTAAAGAAGAAGACCGCGGCATCAATGATTTGTACAATGCTGCCCAGCGCATGTGGGTCAATCCCGAGTCGGGCATTATTTCATACGAACAAGTGATGGATGCCGGGACACAGTTGGATTATTCCGAAAGTATCCGTTGGATTAACCAGTCGGGTTCTGTCGATATGGATGCAACTTATCGCAAACAGTATTATTCTCTGCAATTAAATTATGCGCGACAGTTTGGTAAGCATGATGTGACGGCTATGGGACTTTTCAGCCGTGAGAAGTACGCTACCGGCAGTGAATTTTCCCATTTTCGCGAAGACTGGGTCTTCCGCACCACTTACAATTATGCAATGAAATATATTGCCGAAATAAACGGAGCTTACAACGGTTCCGAAAAATTCGGGCCAACTCATCGTTTTGCTTTCTTTCCTTCCTATTCGGGAGGGTGGATGATCAGTGAAGAAAAATTCATGAAACCCGTCAAGTTCCTCGACATGATGAAGTTCCGCGCTTCATGGGGCAGAATAGGCGATGACAATGCCGGAGGCCGCTGGCTTTATGCAGACCAATGGTCATACGGAGGAAATACCTTAATGGGAAGTATTCCCGCCAATACACCTTATAATTATTACCGCATCAGTTCTTTAGGAAATGAAAATATCTCATGGGAAACTGTAGAGAAACGAAACTTCGGCGTGGACTATTCTTTCTTACAGGGATTAGTTGCAGGCTCCGTTGATATTTTCAACGATGAACGGTCGAATATTTTTATTTCCGGAGATTCGCGTTCTATCCCTTCCTTTTTTGGAGCGACAGCGCCTGCGGCTAATTTGGGAGTTGTCAGGAGTAACGGTTATGAGTTGGAACTGAGACTGAACTATACTTTTTCCAATAAACTGCGAGTATGGGCAAACACAAGTATGACACATGCCCAAAATGAGGTAATATTTCGCGATGATCCCGAATTATATCCCTTGTACCAAAAAGCGCAAGGTTTCCCGATAGGACAGACAAAATCATACATTAACAACGGATTTATTACAAGTTGGGATGATTTGTATGGAAGTAGCGAAAGGTCGGCAAACAATGCTAACAAACTGCCGGGTGACTATAATATCGTTGACTTCAACGGCGATGGTATTATTGATTCTTACGACCAGGCGCCCTACCAATATACAGGTGTTCCGCAAAACACTTATAACGCATCTTTAGGCTTGGAATGGAAAAATTTCAGTTGTTTTGTTCAATTTTATGGTGTTAACAATGTATCCCGCTATATAGATTTTCCAACCTTCCATTCCACTTCTAATGTGGCTTATGTGGAAGGAACTTACTGGACAAAAGACGGTGGTGGAGACATTCCGCTTCCACGTTGGACAACCTTACCGGGCGAGGGTAATAACGGAACCCGTTATCTGTACGACGGTTCTTATTTGCGGTTAAAAAACGCAGAGATAGCCTATACTTTTAATAATAAGTGGATAAATAAGTTAGGGATAAAATCCTGTAAACTGTATTTGAATGGAGACAATTTATTGTTGTGGACGAAGATGCCGGACGACCGCGAATCAAATTTCAGCGGCAGTGCAAGTTTCGGCGCCTATCCTACAGTAAGGCGTTTCAATTTGGGTATTGATATAACCTTTTAAAACAATTAGAGCATGAAAAAATATTTCAAAATAATATTCTTATCAGTAGCATTTATGTCCGGAGTTTATTTGTTAACTTCCTGTACTGATTATTTGGATAAGGCTCCGAACAGCGATATTAGTTCTGAAGATGCCTACAAAAATTTTAAGAATTTCCAGGGTTTTACCGAAGAATTGTATAATTGTATTCCTCTGGTAACCGGAATAGGCTCTCACAATAATTGGAATTTTGGAGAAGATGAATATTGGGAACCATCAGATAATCGGCTATTGGCGTATAATATCGACCAAGGCGATTATTGGCCCTGGAATACGGCCATATTTGGTTCCTGGTTTAAAAATGGAGGAAATCCTTCCTCTCAAACTCGCGGCGACAAAGGCAATTTGTGGGGATTGTCCTGGTATGCTATCCGTAAAGCCAATATTGGTATTGCCAATTTGGACAAACTGACGGATGCTACGGATGAGGAAAAAAGTCTCATTACCGGACAATTGTATTTCTTCAGAGGATGGTTTCATTTTATGTTAATGCAGTATTGGGGAGGTTTGCCTTACATTGATGAAGTTTTACCTTCCGGCGAGGTCTTTAGACTTCCCCGGCTAAATTATCAGGCAACAGCAGATAAAGTGACTGAAGATTTTCAAAAAGCATCTACGTTGCTTCCTGTTGATTGGGATCAGACCACTGTCGGGAAGGCGACCTTGGGAAACAACAATTTGCGTATCAACAAAATTATGGCATTGGCTTATCTGGGTAAAAATCTGCTTTGGGCAGGCAGTCCTTTGATGAATGATGAATCGACCGGCAACAAGTCATACAATACGGATTATTGCAAAAAGGCAGCCGATGCATTCGGACAGGTATTGCAACTTTGCGAATCGACCGGTCGTTACGAATTGGCAAATTTTTCCAATTATTCAGACCTGTTTTACACACACAACCAGAGCAATAAGATTCCCGGACTGAGAGAAGCCATCTTTATGGAAAATATGGCGGAATCATCGAATCGGTGGCGATGGAATCAGGTAAATGATTACCGTCCGATGACTATCAATGCTTCCGGGATAAAAGTTACTCCACCGGCAAATTATGTGGATTACTATGGAATGGCAAATGGTCTTCCGATTCCCGATCCTGAAAAGACAGATTCGGAATCGGGTTATGATCCTGAATATCCATGGAAAGACAGAGATTCCCGTTTTTACAAAGACATTGTGTTCGACGGTGTGATGTGTTGCCTGAACAGTAAAGGCGATTTACCGGAAGACCGGCAATATGCAAGTCTTTATACAGGGGGAACTTATCGTACAAGTAACGGAACCAAAGGTATGCTTTCGGGATATATGATTACCAAATTATGTCCGGTATTAACTAACGACTATGACGGCTACAAAGAGAATAATGTTTTTGTATTGAGTTTCATGCGTTTGGCGGATGTATACCTGATGTATGCAGAAGCGACAACTGTGGGCTATGGTTCTCCGTCTGCCAAAGCCGGAGGATACGGTTTTTCTGCCGAAGACGCCATCAATAAAGTTCGCGACCGGGCAGGCGTCGGGCATGTCGATAACAAGTTTTTGGGCAGTGCCGAAAGCTTTTTGAGTGAAGTGCGCCGGGAACGCGCCGTTGAGTTGGCATTTGAAGGACATCGCTTTGTTGACTTGCGCCGTTGGATGCTTCTGCTGGAAAGACCTTATACTTTGAAGAAAGCGGTTGAATTTGACCGTGCCCCGGGTAGTTTTGATTATGAAAATCCACAGGATGCGCGTGTGCTGAATTTCAGAGAAGTCATTTTATTTGAAAGGCAATTTGGACAGAAGCATTACTGGTTCCCGTTTTTGAAATCGGATGTAAATCTATACCCGGAATTTAAACAAAATCCGGGATGGTAATCAACTTAAATTAATATGAATATGAAAATAAATAATGTATTTATTGTATTTTTTGCGATGTTTCTGCCGAATGTTACGGGAGTACAGGCGCAGGAAGAAAAAGACAGTATTGTAAATGTGGCTTTCGGAACGGTTGCCCGGGAAGATTTGCAGGGAGCGGTTTCAATCGTCAATATTTCGGATTTGATGAAGAAAAATTATACCGTCAACAGCCTTGACGGCCTCCAGAGTTTAGTCGGGGGATATACAGGAAATATTTGGGGACAGGGAGCTTTGATTCTGATAGACGGGATTCCCCGCGATGCCTCTATGGTTCGTTCTTCGGAAGTAGAAACCGTTACCATATTGAAAGGCGCAAACGCCGTAGCGCTTTACGGCAGTAAGGCTGCCAAAGGAGCTGTGCTTATCACGACAAAAAGAGGGACAGTAAAACCTTTAAGCATTGATATACGGGCTAATACCGGACTGTATTTACCCAAATCGTATCCCGCTTACCTGAATGCGGCCGAATATATGACGCTTTATAATGAAGCTTGTGTGAACGACGGAATTTCAAAACGCTACGACGATGCCTTGATTTATCATACGGCAACAGGTGAAAATCCCTACCGTTACCCGGACATTGATTTTTTCAACTCCGATTATCTGAGAAAAGCTTATAATAAAACGGATGTTACGGGTGAAATATCCGGCGGAAACGAGCGAGCACGTTATTATTCCAATTTCGGGATGTCATACAATAACGGTTTGGTAAAATACGGAGACCAGGCAAAAAACAATGATTTGCGATTCAATGTAAGAGCCAATCTGGATATGAATCTGACCAAATGGCTGACGGCTTCGACGGACGCTGCGGTTATCATTTCCGACAATTATACGGGAAGAGGCAGCTTTTGGGGAGCTTCTTCGACTCTACGTCCCAACTGGTTCTCTCCGCTGATTCCGGTCGATATGCTTGACCCTAATAACAGTTCGCTTCAAACGATTGTGGATAACAGTAATCACATCATTGACGGAAAATATCTTCTCGGAGGTACATCTACCGACCTGACGAACGATTTCGCCGATATGCTGGCGGCCGGTTATGTCAAATACAAGGAACGCAAATTTCTGTTTAATGTCAATGTTGGAGCCGACTTGAGTTCGATTATGAAAGGACTGTCATTCAAAACGGGTTACAGTGTGGATTATACGGATTATTATTCTGAAGCCTGGCGGGTATATTACGCCGTTTACGAGCCTACCTGGGCGAATATGAACGGTAAAGACATGATTATCGGTTTGACGAAATATAACGAAGACACCAATTCTACAAACGAATATCTGGGCGACAGCCGGTATTCGCAAACCATGTCTTTCAAAGCACAGTTTGATTACAATCGTACGTTTGATAACATTCATAATGTTTCTGCGAAATTGCTTGGATGGGGCTATCAAACCCAGAGTTCGGTAGATGCCAACCATGACGGCAGTGCTTATCATCGTGTAAGTAATGCCAACCTCGGATTACAGGTTGCATATAACTATAACCGGAAATATTATCTGGATTTTACAGGCGCGGTCGTTCATTCGGCTAAATTACCGGAAGGGAAACGCGAGGCCTTTTCTCCTGCTTTTACTTTGGGTTGGCGCATCAGTGACGAAAGTTTTTTCAAAGAAAATGTTTCCTTCGCAGACCATCTGAAACTGACCGCTTCGTATGCAAATCTGCATCAGGATATAGACATTTCCGATTATTACCTGTACAAAGGGTATTATGATGACAGAGGCGGATGGTACCAGTGGCACGACAATTCGGCAGGCGGATGGGCGACAGGATCCAAACGCGGAGATAATTCGGATTTGACATTCGTTCAACGAAAAGAATTCCGTGCAGGCCTGGAGGCTTCCCTATTCAACAAATTACTCGCATTAGACGCCAACTATTTCCTGCAATATACCAATGGCGGATTGACGCAGGGCGCTTCTACCATTTATCCTTCTTACTTCAATAGCTGGGATTATTCTTTCCTGCCTTATCTGAATTATAACAGGGATAAGCGTACGGGAGTGGACTTTACAGTAAATATGAACAGGAAAATCGGACAGGTGGATGCTACATTCGGACTTGCCGGAATGTATTTTTCGTCCAAAGCCGTTCGCAGGGATGAAGTGTATCAGGACGCATACCAATATCGTACAGGCAAACCGCTGGATGCATATTGGGGATATATCTGTGAAAGTTTCTTCGAAGACCCCGCCGATATAGCCGGTCATGCTACACAAACTTTCGGCGAAGTAAAGCCGGGCGACCTTAAATATAAAGACGTCAACAATGATGGTGTAATAGACTCCAAAGACGAGGTTGATCTCGGCCAAAATGGATGGGCGGTTTCTCCTTTCACGCTAGGACTGAACCTGACACTGAAATGGAAAAACTTTACATTTTTCGCTTCAGGAACAGGAAATGCAGGCGCTATCGGCTTTAAAAACACCGGCTACTATTGGGTAAAAGGCAGTAGTAAGTACTCCGAAGTCGTTTGGGGACGGTGGACGGAAGAAACAAAAAAAACAGCCACTTATCCTCGCCTGACCACAACAGATGCAAGCAACAATTTCCGAAATTCGACTTTCTGGATGTACAAAGCCAATCGTTTTGATTTGTCGAAAGTACAGATTACGTATGATTTTCCTAAATATCTCTTTAAGAATATTTTTGCTCAGGATTTGAGCGTATTTTTCAACGGAGAAAATTTGCTCACATTGTCTAAAGAGCGCAAATTAATGGAAATGAATGTCGGGAGCGTTCCACAATGCCGTTTCTTCAATATTGGATTTAAAATTTCTCTTTAACAAACGATTAAATAAATACTGAAATGAAAAAATATGTATTATTGATTTTTGCGGGTATCCTGATGTTTTCGAGTTGTGAAGACCTTTTTACACCGGCAAGTGAAAACTTTAAGGATGTAAGCCAAATGTACACCGATGCAAAGTATGCACAAGGATTCTTAATCTTTACCTATCGGTCTATTCCTGCCTATTACGATAATAGCGACTATGCTACGGACGATGCTGTAACGAATCAAAAAAGTAACAACTTTTTAAAGATGGCGACAGGCGCATGGACAGCAGCCAGCAATCCTGTTGATAAATGGGTAGGATTCGGCTCTATCCAGAGTATCAATCAGTTTCTTGAAAATGCCGATAAGGTAAAATGGGCGGACGATGAGGAGCCTTCGAATTTGTTTAAAATGAGAATGAAAGGCGAAGCATACGGGATGCGTGCCCTCTTCATGTACTACCTGCTGCAAAGTCATGTGGGTTATACGGATGACGGCAGACTGATGGGAATCCCCATCGTCACCGAATTCCAAGATGCGCAATCCGACTTCAACCGGCCTCGCGCCACATTTGAAGAATGTGTACAGCAGATATATCAAGATTTGGACAGTGCGGATTACTATCTGCCAATGGAATACGAAAATATAAATTCAGACAGTGAAATTCCCGCCCGTTTCCAAAGCGTTACAAAAAGAAAGGAAGTTTATAATCGCGTAATGGGACAGTATGCCCGCCAACTGTACAACGGATTAATTGCGAAAGCATTCCGTGCAAGAGTATCCCTGTTGGCGGCCAGTCCTGCATTTCAGGACGCTTCGAACACTACTGCATGGGCGGATGCGGCAGACAATGCGGCGGCAGTGATTGACTATATCGGAGGCGTCGGCGGACTTGATCCCGATGGCGCAACTTACTATGCCAATACGAGTGAAATTGATGAACTGAAAGAAGGTATAAATCCCAAGGAGATTATCTGGCGGGAAAACCTGAGCACGAACAACAGTACCCAGGAGTCTCAGAATTTCCCACCTTCGCTGTTCGGTTCGGGATACATGAATCCTACACAGAATCTCGTAGATGCTTTCCCTATGGCGAGCGGTTATCCGATTACCGATCCCAGAGGATTTTACAATGCAAACAATCCCTATTCGGGCAGAGACCCGCGCTTGTCCATGTATATTATTTACAACGGCAGTGAGGCGGGCACTAATAACTCCGTAATCAACACCGGCAGTCAATCCGGTACCGACGATGGGATTAACAAAAAGGAAACTTCTACCCGCACCGGTTATTACATGAAAAAACGTCTCCGCATGGATGTCAATTGTAATCCATCTTCTACCACAGCGAAAACGCATTACACACCCCGAATCCGCTATACTGAAATGTTTCTTGCTTATGCCGAATCCGCCAATGAAGCGTATGGCCCGACCGGAAAAGGCCGGCATTCCTATTCTGCCTACGACATCATCAAGGCTATACGTACGAGAGCCGGTGTTGGCGTCAATAATGGAGACCCTTATCTTGAAGAATGTATGGCAGATCAAGACAAAATGCGCACGTTGATCCGTAACGAACGCCGTCTGGAGCTTTGTTTCGAAAGTTTTCGTTTTTGGGACCTTCGCCGTTGGAAAATAAATCTGAACGAAACGGCGCACGGTATGGATATAAGTGCCGCTTCCGACCGGATTTTCGATGTAGAGAATCGTTCTTACGAAGATTACATGTATTATGGTCCTATTCCTTTTTCCGAAACGCTTAAATATAGCAATTTGGTTCAAAATAAGGGTTGGAAATAACTATAAAGTATTGATAAACAGTAAAAATATTGATAACATGAAAATATATAGAATATTTACAGGAATAGCGGCTGCAATTGCCGTGATATCAGGATGTGAAAATCAGGAGATTACATTTCAGGATTTCGACTATCAGACAGTCTATTTTGCCAGTCAATATCCGGTGAGAACACTCGAACTCGGCGAAGATTTATTTGTAGATACCTCTCTTGATAATCAACGTAAAGTGTCAATTAAAGCGACGATGGGCGGAGTATACACAAATAACAGAGACAGAATGATAGACTTCAGAGTAGATGAATCGTTGTGTGAAGGTTTGTATTTTGCAAACAGTGATGTTGCCATTACACCAATGCCTAAAGACTATTACAAATTGGCTTCCGACCGGATTACAATTCCATCGGGCAGTATTCTTGGAGGCGTAGAAGTAGAATTGACCGAGGCTTTCTTTAATGATCCCAAATCGTTGAGCAATACTTATGTCATTCCACTGTTAATGACTGACGTACAAGGAGCGGATTCCATTCTCCGGGGCGCTCCGCTGGTCGATAATCCCAATCGTTGTGTGGATGCCGACTGGAGCATTAAACCGCGCGACTTTGTCCTTTATGCCGTTAAGTATGTTAATCAATGGCATGGAAATTATCTGAGAAGAGGGACTGACCATATTACTCAATCAAATGGATCGACAACTATATCTGTCCGTCATGCACAGTATGTCGAAAATGACGAAGTTGTAAACATTTCAACGAACAGATTGAATATGGCCACATTACCTTTGAGTATTCATGACAGTGGGGGAACTGCTATTAATTTTAATCTGGTTCTGACTTTTTCCGATGATGGCGTCTGTACGGTTTCCGGCGCTTCCGACATTTACGAAGCCTCCGGTATCGGAACGTTTGTTTCAAAAGGCGAGAAAAACAGTATGGGAGGCTATGACCGTGATGCGCTTTATTTGGACTATCAGGTTGAATTTAAAAGTTTAGACTTAAACTATGCGACCAAAGAT
This sequence comes from Tannerella sp., assembly GCA_031257565.1. Classification (GTDB taxonomy): domain Bacteria; phylum Bacteroidota; class Bacteroidia; order Bacteroidales; family Tannerellaceae; genus Tannerella. The sequence continues at coordinate 30,238 of JAIROL010000080.1, forward strand.
ACGCTGGTTGTCCGTGACAGAGGTGTAGCTCCCGAATATTTTACCGTCAATAAAAAGTAATTTTGAAACTTAAAAAATATGAAACGTATATATAAATTATTATCGGCTGTCGCGTTTGTTGCATTGGCATCCTGTGCGGACAAATACGAGTCCGTATTTTTGCCTGCAAAGCCTGATATCGTAGCCCAATATGAATATTTGAAGGATTACGATGTGTTGAAAACATATATAGATCGTAACGCCAATCCCAATTTCAGGTTGGGTACAGGCGTAACGGTCGGCGATTTACTGAGTAAAGAAACAGTGTTTAGTCTGGTGCATTCCAACTTCGACGAAGTAACAGCCAATGATGCAATGAAGTATGGTTCTATCGTACAAGACGATGGTTCAATGGATTTTACAAACGTAAGGTCGTTCGTTGAGACGGCAAAAGAAGCGGGAATTACCATTTACGGACATACGTTGTGCTGGCATTCCGAACAGAATAATGCCTATCTGAACGGACTTATCGCTCCTGTAGTTATTCCGCCCGAAGTTTCGTCCGGGATATCGGAAATTCTCGACTTTGAAGCGGATGAACTTGGGAAAACTTATCAGATGACAGGTAATGGTTTTGCTCAGGTCGAAAACGACCCTGCCGGAGCAAGTGGTAAAGTCCTGCATATTGGCGGTCCTGCCAATCAGTCGCATCCCAAAATTGAAATCGCCTTGCCCGAAGGAAGAAAATTAGGCGATTATATAAACTTGATTTTGGACTTCCGGGCAAGCGGTTCTTCCGGGTTGTATGGTCAGGGCATGAGGATGGCAATAAACGACAGGTCATTAACGGGATATGGAAGTCCTTCCGGTTTTGGTTGTCCCGACGGGAACTGGGGTAGAGGCTTGATCGTCTTACCATTTGCCACTATGAACTTAACCGCAGCCGAAAAGGAACTGACACAATTCACGCTTATAGTAGGTTCCGGAACCGGTTCGGGTGACTATTACATTGACAATATTAAAATGCAATGGGAAGTTATCCGCTCCGGAACAGCGCCAATCGCCGATTTTGAATCAAATAACTCCGGCGACACTTATCCGATGTCGGGCAATGGCTCGGCTGTCGTAGTGAATGATCCTGCGGGAATAAGCGGCAATGTTCTGAATGTTGGCGGTCCTGCCAATTACTCGTATCCTAAATTCAACGTCACATTGCCCGATGGAAAAAAATTAGGCGATTACAAAACACTGAGAATGGACTTTTACGGTACCGGCAGTACCGGTTTATATGGTAGCGGTATGCGATTGGCGATTAATGATGTAAACGCAGCGATAGTATATGGCAGTCCGTCGAGTTTTGGTTGTCCCGGCGACGGTTGGGGCAGAGGGTTGATTGCATTGCCGCTTGCTGATCTGAATCTGACGGGAGACCAAAAAGCGCTGACTGAATTTACGCTTATCGTAGGTTCGGGAACAGGCTCCGGTAATTATTACATTGACAATATTGTACTGGAATGGGAAGCTCCGTCCGAAGACATTATCGTAGAAAAAACATCCGAAGAGAAAAAAGAAATCCTTACGAATGCGTTGGAAATGTGGATTGCCGGTATGATGGAAGCATGCGACGGTTATGTAAGAGCATGGGATGTCGTAAACGAACCTATGGATGACGAAAATCCATTTAATCTGAAGGGCGATCCGAGCCGTTCGGATGCCGATAATTTTTACTGGCAGGATTATCTTGGCGAGGATTATGCCCGTGTAGCTGTTAGATTTGCCCGCCAGTATGGTGGCAATGACTCAAAACTTTTCGTTAATGATTATAATCTCGAAGCAAGTGACAATTCCAATGGGAAGTGCGAAGGTTTGATCAAAATGGTTGAGTATTGGGAATCGGACGGAATAACCAAAATTGACGGTATCGGCACACAAATGCACGTAACATATTCCCTGAATCCCGAAATGCAGAAAAGAAATGAAGACGCCATAATAAAGATGTATGAGTTACTGGCTGTTTCCGGTAAACTGATTAAAGCTTCCATACTATATATGGGTATAGCGGACGAAAATGGCGAAGTAATCAAAACGGCTAATGTTTCATTTGTTCAACAACAATCTATGTCGGAGTACTACAATTTCATTGTTCGCAAATACTTTGAAATCATTCCTGATTCTCAACAGTATGGCATTACGCATTGGAATCCGAGAGACAACTCCGACACTTCTGTCGGTCTTTGGGACTTGAACTATAATCGTAAACCCACTTATGCCGGTTTTGCAAACGGTTTGGCAGGGAAAGAAGTCAATAAATAAAATCAGAAATTATCATGAAATCTATTTTCAGATACAGTTTGAAACAACCCGTAGGGTTTTTGTTTTTTCTTGCGTTGGCGCTGTTAAGCGCCAACGCTCAGACGGGAACATCCTTGCGGCGTCCGATTTCCCCGCAACAACCGATGTGGTTGATTCATATTGATACATGGAACTATGCCGATCCTCAGAAAATTATTGATATGACGCCCGAAGATATTCGCCCATACGTAGTATTCAACATCTCGCTTTCTGTGAATCACGATGAGAATACAGGCAAATGGAAGATTGTAGAGTATGGTTATGAGACAGCCAAATCGTGGTTACGAACCTGTGCCGCAAACCGCGTATGGGCTATGGTTCAACCTTCGAGCGGTGGCTTTAGCCATTTTTCGGACTTTGATCTGAGCATTTATGAAGAATTTTTCAGAGATTATCCCAATTTCCTAGGCTTTAATTATTGCGAGCAATTCTGGGGGTTCGACGACCGTTTTTCTGTAACCTACCCTCAACGGCTCGCTCATTGGACGAATCTGATGAAACTCAATCAGAAATATGGCGGTTATCTGGTGGTCAGTTTTTGCGGAATATCTTACGGATCCTCATTAAATCCGGTGGCCATGATGAAACGTGATGCGGACTTTGCCGCCATTTGCAGGCAAAATCCTGAACATTTCATTATGTGCGAAAAATTCACCTCAAAACTTGGCTTTTTTGATATAGAAAGTACTTGCCTCGGATCCTATCTTTCCGGTTTTTCAGGTCATTACGGCATCCGTTTTGATGAATGTGGATGGAATGGTGTTGACAGTGAAGATAAATTTCCTGTACCGGCCGGCGCCATTCCTGTGGTGGAACATGTTATGTTAACCGGACAAACCGTCATCGACGGTCCCGAACTCATTTGGCAGCAATGTTCGCACGAAATAAGCGACGCTATAACCGACGACGGTTATACGATGCGACGCTGGGAATTTTATCCTCAATTCCATAATATCAGCATGGATATTTTTCGCAAAATATTAGACGGAACTATTCGTATTCTCAACCGGAAAGAAGTGATTGACCGCACGAAAGTAGTCATCATTAACGATGTGAATACGGGCGACGATCGCAATAAATACTGTAGCCCCGAAACATTGTTCGAAGGACTTTACAGAATGGATAATGACGGCAATTGGCTTAACAACCTTAGCTGGTTTAAGAAAACCGGACGTTACCCGACTATTCCTACGGTATATCAACTGAATGATACCGACGCAAATTCTTTCACGCTCAAAATAAACAAATCATCATACGAATACCGCTGGCATGACTTGGAAACAAAAGTGAACGAAATGAACAGTATATTTCCAAAGGAATATACCGGCGATTTGTATGCAGGACGCAGCGAGAACGGGTGGATAACCTACAACCCCTACAAAACAGGGCAAAGCGCTGCAGCAACTATCCCTTTCAAATATAATACTTGCGATAGCATGAAATTGACGTATTCAAAATACTCATTGGGAATAATCAAGGAATATGCCGATAAATTGACTTTCTATCTTACGAACTATGATAATGCCGATACGAGTGTAAAAACGGACGTAATTAAAATTTACGGAAGTTCTTCGGAACCTGTATTTTCTTATATAGACAGAGCCAATCATCAGGCCAGTACCGTTGTAAAAAACTGGTCGGACGGTGTATTTACATTAACGATTACGCATAATGGCGCACTTGATATTACGGTAAACTGTTCCGGCCGTTCAACTGACAGAAACACATCCTACAAGAATGCCGTTATTGTCGTTCCTGAAAAACCGGCGATTTACACAGGTCCCCGTCAGTATGAAGCGGAAAATTTCGATTACAAATATATCGCTAAAATTCAGAAGAATGGCTTTGATAGCGGAATCGGCAATTATACGGGTCAAGGTTATCTTCATTTTGGGACTAATGCCTCTGCCTGCGTTAGAGATACTGTTTGCACCTTGGAGGAAGGAACATACAGACTTGAAACAAAATACCGGGCGCCGAAAGAAACCGTCAGAACAATTGACTTGTATGTAAATGGAAATAAAATTGCTTCACCCGAATTTGTCAAAACCGAAGATAAAAACGACGCCTGGGGTGTGAATACGCAATATATAGTTTTGAATAGCGGAACTAACTGTATCGAATTTCGTGCAAACAAAGCATCCTATGACTTCTATCTCGACAATATCGTCATAGAGGAAAAAGACAATGATGATTCCGGTAATACAACAATACTCAAAAGTACTATAGTTGTATCCGAGACATATTTTAACCTGAAGGGGCAGGCAATATATCCGAACAACCTTACACCGGGTATTTATATTGTAAGGCAAAAGATGTCGGACGGAAGTGTGAGATCAAAAAAAATTATTTGCAAGAGATGAAAGATAAATTAAAAACTATTTGCGCCGCTATGGGAATATCAATGATTTTATTGAATGTGTTCCCTTGGGACTTGCAAGATAGAAAATACCGGAAGTAAATCGAAATAGGTTGAAAAACAACGTTTATGAAAAATGCGTATGGAGTCCGGGATTTATTTCTTGTTTTTAAAAGCGAGTTGGAAAATGCTTTTTATCTGAATACATAGAGATTTGATTAATTGAATCAGTGTTTATCTTCATCGAAAATATGAACAATCACAATAAAAATACAATTTGTTATGAAAATTAAAAGAATAATATGGTCAATTACACTACTAATGTTTTGCAGTAGTATTTTGTTTTCACAATCTCCTGAGAAAACACTAAAAGACGCCTTAAAAGACAAGTTTTATATGGGAGTCGCCTTGAATCTTAAGCAAATCTCAGGCAGGGATGCAGCCGATGTAAATATTATCAAACGGCATTTCAATGCCATCGTTGCGGAAAACTGCATGAAAAGCATGTATCTCCAGCCTCGTGAAGGCGAATTCAACTTTGTGGACGCTGACCGGTTTGTTTCATTCGGCGAGCAAAACGGAATGTGGATTACCGGGCATTGCTTAATCTGGCACAGTCAGTTGCCCCGGTGGTTTTTTGTCGATGAGCATGGAAACGATGTTTCGCCGGAAACGCTGAAAGCCAGAATAAAAAGCCATATTTCAACGGTAGTCGGCCGTTATAAGGGACGTATTAAAGGCTGGGACGTCGTGAATGAAGCCATCATGGAAGACGGCTCGTACCGGAAAAGCAAATTTTATGAAATACTTGGAGATGAATTTATTCCGCTGGCTTTTCAATACGCGCAGGAAGCCGATCCTGATGCCGAACTGTATTACAACGACTACAATGAATGGTATCCCGAAAAACGGGTAACAGTTGTACGGTTGATAAAAACGTTGAAAGAAAGGGGAATCCGTATCGACGCCATAGGCATGCAGGGACATGTTGGCATGGACAGCCCGTCGATTGAGGAATACGAACAAACGATAGCGGATTATACCGATGCAGGGGTTAAGGTAATGGTTACGGAGTTCGATTTATCCATATTGCCCCCGCCTCGCCGCAATGCAGGCGCTGATATAGCTACCAATTTCGCCTATCAGAAAGAATTGAATCCTTATACCGAGAGCGTTCCTGATTCGGCTTCGATAGCATGGGCAAACCGGATATCGGATTTATTCAAACTGTTTCTGAAATATTCCAGCGAAGTTTCCCGAGTTACCATGTGGGGGGTAACGGACGGCGGCTCATGGAAGAATGATTTCCCGATAAGGGGAAGAACAGATTATCCGCTGCTGTTCGACCGTAATTACAACGCAAAACCCATCGTTCAAAAGTTAATTGAACAGGCAACATATCAACACGGATGCAGCATAAAAACGCCGGACGATTATTTAGTCCCGGACGATTACATGGCCGACCCTGCCGTCCATGTTTTTGAAGGCAAACTGTATATTTATCCCTCGCATGACAGGGAAAGCGGTATTCCCGAAAATGACAGCGGCGACCAGCCTTTTATCGTCTATTTGCATGAGGACATAGAGCGCAGACACATTCATATCGTATCGCTTCGTGTCGACGGAGACGGCAAAAAGATTAGCGATAAGTTTGAACACCGCCGCTCGATGGATGCCTGTCGCGAGCTGGAACAGAAATACGGGCTGATTCCCGCCGACCAAAAACAGCGTCAGGACGGTTTACCGTTAAAACCTGTACGGTATGATGAAGGCGATGTGAAACATCAGATAGCAAACGTTATTCGCCCGATTGCCCGGTCGTGGCATTTCCAAAGTTTGAAAGAATACAGGGCGCTTCTTACATTATATAATACAGGCATGGAAGAAATTCGCGGCGAGGTGAACGGCAAACCGTATCGGGGACTGGTTTATTCCGCCCTGAACGACAACGGCGAGAAGGTGGGGATGCCGTTCAAATCTTCGCTTTTCGGCAAGTCCGTTGGCGTCGAAGCGCTGGAAAAACGGATTGAAAAATCGACGGAGATTATCAAAAACAGAGGGTTGAAAGAGCGCAGCAAAAAGGTTATTTCCGCTGCCATGCGCGGTTGTGGGAGCCGTTCCGACTTTGAGCGGCTGCTGGCCAAACAGGGCATTTCCGTTCTTTTCCGCACGAATGACGGGGGCAGGATTTATGGTGCAACCTTTATCGATCACGAGCAAAAATGCGTGTTTAACGGCTCGCGTCTGGGCAGGGAGTTTTCGGCCAACGTGTTCAACGACCTGTTTAACGGCAACGGACGTATACCGGAACAGCACGACCATAGAGCCGGACATCCCTTTGAGCCGTTTGAAAATACTTCCCATAAGGAAGAAAATCAGGGTTCGGGCATCGGCGGCATCTTCAACTTCTTTTCGCCCGAAACGCGGGGCGACGAAATCGAAGAACAGAACTTCACCCGCCGACTGAAGAAAAGAAAAAAGCGTCAAAGACGCATGTGATAATAATTCTTATTTCTTAATTTTTAATTCTTAATTTATTATGCAGCAGGAAGATGATTTGAGAGGCCTGGCAAAAACAATGGAGTTTATGCGGGCGATTAGTATTTTATTTTGTGTTATCAATGTCTACTGGTTTTGCTATCAGTACATTGTGGACTGTGGGGTGAATATCGGCGTGGTCGATAAAATCCTGATGAACTTTAACCGGACGACAGGCTTGTTTACGTCCGTTTTGTGGACAAAACTGTTTGCCGCAGTATTTTTAGCGTTGTCGTGTCTGGGAACAAAGGGCGTGAAGGAAGAAAAAATCAAGTGGCGGAATATCCATTTGTGCCTGTTCTTCGGCTCTATTCTGTTCTTTTTGAACTGGTGGCTGCTTTACCTGCCTTTACCGCTGGTTGCCAATGCAGCCCTGTATATCTTTACATTGACGCTGGGATATATCTTATTGCTGGTTGCGGGCCTGTGGATTAGCCGCTTACTCAAAAACAATCTTATGGATGATGTATTTAATATTGATAATGAAAGTTTTATGCAGGAAACACAGTTGATTGAAAACGAATATTCGGTAAACCTGCCTACCCGTTTTTTCTACAAAAAGAAGTGGAACAAAGGCTGGATAAACGTGGTCAATCCGTTTCGCGCCTCCATTGTGCTGGGTACGCCGGGCAGCGGCAAGTCGTATGCAATCGTGAACAGCTACATTAGACAGCAGATTGTCAAAGGTTTTTCGATGTACGTCTATGATTACAAATTCGACGACCTTTCGGTAATTGCTTACAACACACTGCTTAAAAACATGGACAAATATAAGGTAAAACCGAAATTTTATGTAATAAACTTCGACAATCCCCGCAAGTCGCACCGCTGCAACCCGATTGCGCCGGAGTTTATGACAGACATCAGTGACGCATACGAGAGCGCTTATACAATAATGCTCAATCTCAATAAAAGCTGGATTACCAAGCAGGGAGATTTCTTTGTCGAATCACCGATAATTCTCTTAGCTGCAATTATCTGGTATATGAAAATATATCAGAACGGCAGGTATTGTACCTTTCCTCATGCCATCGAATTTTTGAATCGCAAGTACGAGGATATTTTCCCGATATTGACCTCTTATCCGCAGCTGGAGAACTATTTAAGTCCGTTTATGGATGCATGGGAAGGAGGTGCGGCCGACCAGTTGATGGGGCAGATAGCGAGCGCTAAAATCCCGCTGTCGAGGATGATAAGCCCGCAACTCTACTGGGTAATGACCGGCAATGATTTTACACTTGACATCAACAATCCCAATGAACCGAAGATTTTATGCGTAGGCAACAATCCCGACCGGCAGAACATTTATTCGGCGGCTTTGGGACTGTATAACTCGCGTATTGTGAAGTTAATCAATAAAAAGGGGCAATTGAAATCTTCGGTTATCATCGACGAGTTGCCTACGATTTATTTTCGCGGTCTGGATAACCTGATAGCCACCGCCCGAAGCAACAAGGTGGCCGTTTGTCTGGGCTTTCAGGACTTTTCGCAGTTGAAACGCGACTATGGCGACAAGGAGGCCGCCGTAGTGATGAACACGGTGGGGAATATCTTTTCCGGTCAGGTGGTCGGCGAATCGGCAAAAACGCTTTCGGAACGGTTTGGGAAAGTGTTGCAAAAACGACAGTCCATGACCATCAACCGGCAGGACAAGTCTACCTCCATATCAACACAGTTGGACAGCCTGATTCCGGCAAGCAAGATTTCTAATTTAACTCAAGGTATGTTCGTGGGTTCGGTATCCGATAATTTCGATGAACGCATCGAACAGAAGATTTTCCATGCCGAGATTGTAATTGATAATGCCGCCGTTGCCCGCGAAACGAAAGCATACAGGCCAATCCCCGTTATCACCGATTTTACGGACGAAAACGGGAATGACCGTATGCAGCAGGATATTGATTTTAACTACAATCAAATCAAAGCCGACGTTAAACAGATTGTCGCGGAAGAACTCGTAAATCGGAATATTAAAAGCATCCAAACTTAAACATGTATGCTGTTTCCTTTTTGAAATGATAACTTCGACAAAGTTTGGTGTCATTAGAGAAGACATCCATCACGTTTTTCTTGGTTATATCCTCAAACGAATAGACACCCAATTTTTGTAATCGTGATAAAAAAGGACATGCAGTACATTCATAGCTTTTGTGATAATGATAAGATTCTGTGAAGTTCGATCTTATCACACTGCGAATCTATAAGGTTCTTATATTAATACATAAACTATCATAATACGATGGCTTATGTGTATGTATTGAATCGTCAGGTACTACAGATTCTAAGACGAATCGTTTGATAACCAACAGCATTTTACGTTTATAATTCAAAGTGTACTTGTTGGTATACTTTTCTACATACGTTTGATAGATATCATCGTATGTTTTCCAGTCATGATTTCCGGATTCTCTCAGAATCCAAAGGCTTTCATTCTTAAGTCTTATATACTGCTGACTGTAATTATGGTCTTCCATATAAGAAATAAGAAGAGGATACTTGGTTTTTAATTCTTGCAAGTCCATATGATTTGTTTTTAAGTTAAAAATGGACTGACAAGTTTAAGAAACTTTAAAGAATATAGAATGCTAAACATTGATTAATAATGTAACTATTCAGCTTCCGGCACCAAGGCAATAAGCGCAAGTGCCTTCAAAACATTTTGAGCGTTTTTAAGGGTAGTGTCAATGACGGATCGAATAACTGAAAACGCATTCGCCCCTTCCGGAGAACGGAAGAGTCCGGAAACTTTCTGCTTGACTTTGAATGTTCTCACTGCCCTTTCGGAAGCGTTATCACAACTTTTGGATAATGGCGCATATCCCAACTTTTTTCATATCCCAACTTTTTTCATAACAGATAGATATAGAATGAATAACTGACGAAAAGTTGTGATAATATATTCGTAAATTACGGGCGTTTTACATTAAAATACAACAATTATGAACGTAAGTAAATTACAGAAGAATCACCCATTATTGCTTGAATATCTTCATGATAATGGGTACAGCCGCAGTCATATTCAATGGATGAAGCGGTGTATCAGACTGGTTTTGAATGAAGGGTCATCCCCCGGGATTGAATCCTATGAACAACTCTATTGGCATGAGGTAGAGAAAGGTGAGTATAAAGAGACTGCTCAGGTTCGCAAAACCCTGAAATCAGTACTTGGTTGTGTTAAGCGGTTCGAACAGGAGGGCATATATCCACAGCCCCGTCTGTGCCATGGATTTATGGCGCCGACAAAGAGTTATGATTTGCTTGGGGATGAATACCGGTCAATTATAGACCATTATGAGCGGACAGCCGGAGAGGGGACAAAAGTAGCACATACTATTTACACGGAACGCCGGGCAGGTATTCAATTCTTATTGCATTTGCAGAACGCAGGAGTAGCGTCAATCACAAACACGACGGAAAGGGCAGTACTTGATTTTTTCTTTGACGGGGAAAAAATCATCAGGGGCAGAGCTTATAGAGAAAAGATAACTCCGGTATTGAAATCTGCAATTACATTATACGGAGAACCCGTCAGGCGGCTACTGTCTCTAATTCCATCCATTCCCAAAAGTTATTCGAATTATCCTTACCTGACCCGTTCCGAGTCGGATAAGTTTCGTATATGGCTTGAAGAAGAGAACACTCAGTTAACCTTGCTGGACAAGGCTATTGCAACCCTCGCCTACTATACCGGACTTCGCGGGACGGATATTTTATCATTGAAACCGGATAATATCGACTGGAAGAAAGAAACGATTCATCTGGTCCAGTCAAAAACCGGCATGGAACTGACACTGCCAATGAGCGCAATCGTTGGTAACGCCATCTGGGATTATCTTGTTTATGAACGCCCCGGGTCAGGATTGGAAGATGAAACTGTTTTTGTGAATGGGTGCAGGCCATACAATAAAATCTCCAGTATATGGGATCATCTGAAAAATGTATTTAATGAAGCCGGAGTGCGCACGGATGGCGGCAGGACGGGAGTCCGCATTTTCCGTCACCACCTGGCTACGGCATTACTGGGGAATCGGATTCCCTCACCCGTAATCAGTTCCATACTTGGGCACACCTCGCCGGAATCCATCATACCCTGTGTGGATGCAGACATTGAACACCTGCGCGAGTGTAGCCTTGATATAACCGGATATCCGGTAGCAAAGGAGGTGTTTGAATCATGAAAAGGCCTTATCGTTCCTGTCTGGCTGAACAGATCGAAGAATTTGTTTACAGCAAAAGAGCCTCCGGCAGATGGTGTCAGTCGTACGAAGAAAATCTTCACTTCTTTGATAATTACTGCGCCGCCCACTTCCCGGATGCATCTGTCCTGACCGGTGAGATGCTTGAGTGGTGCAATGAACGTCCGACAGAAAATGGAAACTCCTGCAAATACCGCATCACGGTGGTATCCCATTTTGTGAAATATGCACAAAATATAGGATGGACAGTTATAGCGCCGCCAAAAGTGCCACCCCAGAGACCGTGTACATACATTCCCCATGCCTTTACAAAGGATGAATTAATCCGTTTCTTCCAAGCGTGTGACAGGCATGTCGTCGATTTTTTTAACCGTCAGAATTGCCTTGCCGGCAAACTAAACAAACTGGAACTCCCTGTATATTACCGTCTTTTATTAAGTACCGGCATGCGAACCAATGAAGCCGGATGGTTGAATCGCTCTGATGTTGACCTGGCAGAAGGGGTAATCAATATTAACCGGTCCAAAGGAACTGACCAACATCGTATCGCATTGCACGAAAGCATGTTAAAACTTCTCAAAAAATATGATGTGCATATGGACGGGCTTATCCCGGATCGTAATTGTTTTTTCCCAAACAAAAACGATTGTTTCCATCGTCCCGCCCGGGCTGAATACCACTTCCGCATCATATGGAAAGAAGTCAGTAAGGAGCCTGCCCGTCCGTATGATTTAAGGAGTTACTATACCGTTGTCAACATGACGGGATGGACGGAACCGGGTTTTGAACTTCACGATAAACTGCTGTATCTCAGCCGGACAATGGGACACAGGCAGATAAACAGCACGTACAGGTATTTTAATTTATCTCCCCGGCTTGCGGATAAAATTAAATCCCTGACGGAAGCATCGTTCAATAATCTCCTCCCTAAATTACCCGATTATGAGCAGAATGAAGAATGAATATCAGGCCGTAGAAATAGCACGGTTGACGTTCGACTGGATAAATGTGCATATACCCGCCTTGAGAAGCAACAGTCCACATACGGTCAGAGCTTATAAAACAGCAATCAATCTCTATGTGGGTTATCTGGAAGATAAAGGTATAACCGACCGGACACTGAATGCGGCATGCTTCTCGGCATCCTGTCTGAATGACTGGCTTATATGGCTCAAAGAGGAACGGAACTGCAGCAACAGGACATGCAACAACCGCCTGGCAGCCATCAAATGCCTGCTGAAATATATCGGCACAAGAAATGCCGTCTATAACGTATTATACTTGGAGGCATCTACAGCAGTCAAGCGGCTCAGGGAAGCAAAACCAATGGTTGAGGGAATGACAAGGGATGCGGTAAGGGCAATACTTGCGGTTCCCGACCCGTCCGGCAAAACAGGTTTGCGGGACATCGCTATCATGTCTTTTGAATATGGAACAGCTACCCGTATTGATGAAGTCCTGTCGTTAAAAATCAACAGCCTGAAGTTAAACGCGGATAAACCTTATGCTACCATCCTTGGAAAAGGCCGTAAAATAAGAACCGCCTGTCTGATGCCCGGATTAGTTGAAATCCTCAGGAAATACATAAAGGTGTTCCATGGGGCAAAGCCTGGACAGGACGATTATCTGTTTTACTCTTCATGGCATGGTCAAAAATCAAAACTGTCACAGGAAGCGGTGCGTAAACGTCTGAAAATCTATGCATCCAAAGCTCATGCAACCTGTGACGATGTCCCGCTGAAACTTCACAGTCATCAGTGGAGGCAATATGTAGAGTTCTACAATATGGGGAGTGAAGTGCAAAAAGGATTGATTTCCTGTGATTTATTCACAAAACACTTCCCATATTTATATTCACAATCTACTTATTTACATAAATTATTTAGCCATTGCATGAGGTTCTCATCATCATTCCATTTGGGCATTTCATCTGTATAAAGTTCCTTGTAGGATTCTTCCAAAGCTTTACGTTTCATTTCATTGTCTGCGCGAGCATATACCTCAGTTGTAGTCACATTGGAATGTCCAAGAAAGTCCCTTATATACAACAAGTTAATGCCCGACTTCAACATTCCAACGGCTTTAGAATGACGAAGTACGTGAGGTGTGACGGGGAAGTTCACAGTGAATTCAATATTTTTTTTTGCCATTTCTACATACCCATTCAAAATAAAGGAGATTCCCCACCGTGTTAACGGTTGATGTTTCCGGTTACAAAATACCGGTATGTCTGATAATGCTATTCCCCAAGAATATTTTTTATGATCTTCAAGATATGCTGTTAATAAATCCTTTACCCTTCCTAATATTGGAACATGTCTGGTTTTATTGCCTTTCCCATGAAGAGTTATAATAGCAGGAGTGTTCAACCTGATATCTTTCATTTTAAGATCAGCAATTTCTTGTACTCTTGCTGCACTGTCATACATCAGCGTTAGTAATACCAAATCCCGTCTCCCTTGTTTTGTTCTTATATCAGGCTGTTGAAAAAGTATCTTCAGTTCGTTTTCAGTGAGATATGGTACGATTGTCTTAGCCGTTTTTCCGTATAGGATTCCAATAATTCTTTGTACCTCAAACATTCTTTCGGGTAATTCTTTCTGCACATATTTAAAAAAGCCATGGATGCAGGATAAACGCTGATTTCTTGTAGTAATGGTACATTTACGTTCAACCTCCAACCAATCCAGATAATCTATAATAAGTTCTTTAGTGAATAAAGAGATTGTTATCCGATCAGGTGTTATCTTCATTTTTTGCTCACAGAATAAAAGGAAAAGTCGAAAAGTATCCCTGTAAACGGCAACTGTATTGGTGCTTAGCTTTTTCTCACCGACTAAATATGTTGTCATAAAACGTGATAAATACCGTGCAAAATCATTGTTCTTTTTCATGGGAACCTCCCTTCCGGAATGACATATCCCAATGTGGCTTCCGTCTTGCTTATTATATCAGGATAAAGATCTGCCGTTAATCGAAGGTAGTACTGTGTCCCCCTAAAATCGGCATGCCCCAGATAGACACTGAGATATGGAAAAAGGTTAGTGATATCTTTTCCATCTAAAACCCATTTTTTCAGGCGATTAACGCAGTACGAGTGCCTGAGGTCGTGAATTCTGGGTCCGTGACCTGAATGTGGTATACCTGCAGACCATAAGTATTCACGGAACCTCCTGTATGCTGTACTTCTGTCAAGACGTCTGTTTAACGGACTTTTAAAGTAATAAGTGTTCTCATCACTGAATATGTGTATTTCTTTATTTAATGTTATACTCCTGTTTACCAGGCTTGTTGCCATCGGTATTTTTCTATCCCTATTGTTTTTGGACTGTAATATGGTTACTGTTCCTTCAACAATATCAACATCTTTAAGCTTCAGATTGAGTGCTTCCGACAATCGTAAACCACAGCCATAAATCATACGGAACATTAACCTGTCTACAAGGTGACGGTTACTCAACGGGTGCGGAGGGTAGTGATCTGCCGCCTGAAAAAAAAGACTGAGTTCTTTTTCCGAAAAAATGTAAGGTATACAAGTCTGTTTGGGAGGCGCCGACTTCACCGGACAGATATAGGAGGCATACCCGACATTACATAAGTATTCAGCCAATCCCCTCAATAGTTTTTCCTTTTTGTATCTTGTAGAAGCCTTCTCATAATGTATCCCGTAACAAAAGTTATTAACCAACTCATCATTTAACCCATTGCCGTTAAAACCGGTATCAAAACAATACTGATCAAACATTTCCATCATTCTCGCTTCTGTTTCATATTTAAAACCCGACATACGCTTCATCATCAGGTATTCTTGCATTTTTGCAGCAAGTTTGCTTTTCCATATATAGTTACTCATGGCATACCTCCTCCGGATCAATTATGCAGTTACGCAGTCCGTCCATATCAATTTTCAGATAAAATCTGGTTGTTTGGATGCTCTGATGTCCAAGGGCTTCGGAGATAACAGGAAGAGGAGTTCCGTTTTCAAGTAAAACATAGGCCAATGTACTTCTCAACGAATGAAGACCATGTTTTTGATTGTTCATTCCTTCTATTTTAGCTTTAAGCATATGCCTTGTCAACATTTTATGCAGGCAGTTATGATCTGCAAATCCGTCATATGGTGCTTTATGGCGAATAAATATAATGTCGGTATCGGTTTGAGGCCGTCCATTTTTCAAATAGTCAATAACTGCCCAGCCCACATCTTCAAGCAGGGGTAATTCAAGTTGCTGCTTTGTCTTTTGCATGGCAATGGAAATCAGTTTGCGGTTCCAGTTTAAGTCCGACAGTTTCAATGCACGCACATCGCCTACACGTAAACCCAATCTTACGACCAACAAAAGTATCGCATAATCACGTTTTCCCTTTGGATTTTGACGATCAATTGATTCGAGCAACTTCTTCACGTCTGTCTGTTTCCAAACTGAAGGAATAAATGGATTGCGTGTAATCTTCATATTAGGAAGGTGAATGCTTAAGTCACTTTTAATTAATCCCTCTTGATAAAGAATCCTAAGATAATTTCGTAGTCTGGATACCGTAGAACCAATATATCTCGAACTATAATCTTTTTGGGATGACAAGAACTTCAGTATATGAATATTTGTCATTTCAGAAGAAGAAGTAATCCCCTCTTTTTTCAAAAACACAAGAAACTTCTGTAATGACCAGTATATTGATGCTTCGCCCATAGGAGCATAATTCCTGGCTCTGCATGCCTTCTTAAACAACTCGTAGTCAGAGTTGAATTCCTCAGGGCATTCAAACGGCTTTTTTCCGTACATTCGCTTCTTTTCATGTAAACCGTTTTCTGTATAACCTGAAAGAACTTTCAATGCCCTGATGTAAGAAATAGAAGAGCGTGTATTAAATGAATGTTTGTCATACAAATCATTAATAGTAATGCCGAATTTAAATCGAATAAAATCAATAGCAAGTGCATTGGAATAAGATTCCAGGTTTTTCCCTTCAATGAATTTTTTCAGATTATCATAACATTGACGGTAGCTACCGATTGTATAATCAGCATACTTTTGCTTTTCCATGTCTGTTAATACCAAATTCATGAGTTCTTGGATGTTCAAATTTTGTTTCATACTAATAATTTTTAAATAAATATTAGTACAAATATGGGAAGTAAGCAATCAATAAATCACAGAGTATCAGCATTTATTATTTTTCACTCCCCATATTGTAGAACTCTACATATTGCCTGATAGAGTGGCAACTTAACACTTTAGGTATAATTTTATCATTCATTGCCCGTGCTTGGGAAGCGTATGTCAAAAGAATATATGTGATTCCAGCCCTTGACAGCCTCTCTCCACGACTATTAAAAAACAAGGGGGTGACCGCATCATCTATATTCTCCAAACGATAATCTGCGATATATGCTTTTAGTATTTCTACCTGTTGATTCATTAAAGGGACTATACGTATTTTCCGGCCTTTCCCGACTATCCTAACCGTATAAGGTTGAGATGCTATTCGAAGTGAACCAATAGTCAAATCAGCCAACTCCTGCACACGCGCCCCGGTATCATACAATAATGACAGTATAGCCAAGTGCCTTCTACCACTTGCTGTAGTAATATCAGGTTGTGCCAAAAGCAGTTTTATTCCTTCGACAGTGAGATAATTCAATGTACGCCCTGCTTCTTTTTTAGGTCGTATTGACAAAACTTCTTGCCATTGCTTTAGTTTCTCAATGTCAATATATTGCATATATCTAACAAATGAAAGTAACGCTGCAAGCCTGTAGTTGGATGTGGCAACTGAACATTTTCGGGTAGATATAATCCAATTTAGGAAGGCGTTGATATTTTCCTTATTTAAGTCAGAGATACCGATATTTTGAACAGGTTTATTTTTAATGATTTTCATAAAATCTATGAACAGAACAAATGCGTCACGGTAGGCTGCAACCGTGTTTGGGCTTAAATTCCTTTCGTGGGGCAGATACTCTGATAGGTACTTTGTTATGTATTTTGCAAAATCTTTTTTGTCTTGATTACTCATGATGATAAATATTAGGATAAACAAACGCATTTGTTGGTGAACACTTTTCTTGAAGTTCAGGATACATTGAACTTGTCAATCTAACGTACAGTTCTGTGGAAGATAAGCATTTATGCCCCATGCAGGTAGATAAAATAGGCATGGCTGTATAGAGGTCTATACCATTTTTACTTAATTGTATCAACGAATGAACAGCGAAAGTATGCCGTAAGTCGTGGACTCTTGGTCCATGAGACTTGCCATGATGCGGAATGCCACATTTTTCCAATAACTGTCGAAACATACCATATACGGAATGACTCACCACTCTACCTCCATCCGCTTTGATAAAGTACAGTGATTCGAGCAAAGAAATTCCCCGGACAGGTAGTTTTGATTTGTAATATTCATATTGATTTAGGGTCAACATAAGTGATTCACTTATTGGGACAAGCCTGTCTGAACCATTTTTTGTTTTCCGTATATGTATGTATTTCTCATCTTTATTAATATCCTTATTCCGGATTGATACAGCCTCTGATATGCGTAATCCCGTCCCATAAAGGACGCGAAGCAATGCAGGCATTGCAAACAACATACTGTGAGTATGATGCACTTTTAGTTTCCATGTATCACATTCATGGAAGATTCTATTTATTTGGTCAACTGTAAAAATATATGGCACAAAACTTTTAGGCTCTTTCCTTGGTAGCTGTGGTACGAAAGTGTTATAGCCATTTCTGTTCATGTATCGGGCAAACATAGACCAAACCGTAAGTTTTTGATATATGGTACTTGGAGAGTTGTTTGTTAATGACTTTCGCCATTTCTCAACGAACTCGGGTGTCATTTCGGGTTGGGACAATTTTTCTGCGATAGCAAAACGGTCTAACTCCTTAAAGCATTTTTTTAACCATCTGCAATCTTGTCCAGTGGCGGTTTTCAAGTTCAAAAACTGCTCCATTGCACAGGCAAAAGAACTTGAGAAGCAATAATCTTTATTCATAAAATACTCCTCCTTCCTGCGTATAAAATGATTCATCAACACTCGGTACTGGTAAGGCACAACTTAAAAGAGATTTTAAATCGATTTTTAAGTATGTCAATGTCGTTTGCGTTTTCTTATGTCCTAATACTTCAGATATGGTTGGTATGGTTTCCCCGTTTGTCAACATACATGCGGCAAGGCTATGACGCATTGAGTGAGATCCATGATGACGGTTGCCGGTATCCACGGATGAATGTTGTATTATTTGGGATATTACGCTACTTATTCCAGACGATATTATTTCATCATACGGAGTAACTGCGCATAGGAAAATTTGTTGACTCCCTGATTTCGGGCGACCATTACGCAGATAATCAATGATGGCATTACCCACTTCAGGCAATAAAGGCAGTTCGATTATTTTGCCGGTTTTATTCATGGTGAGCGTAATTTTACTCGTATCCCAGTTTATATCCGAAAATTTAAGTGTTGCTATGTCAGATGCCCTTAATCCAAGACGGGTAGCTAAAAGCAGTATCGCATAGTTGCGTTTTCCCAGCGGATTTGCACAGCTCACAGACTCCTCTATTCTAACTATTTCCTCCTTGTTGTAGCAGGACGGTATCTTTTCTTTTTTGATAACAGGTATTGTATTGAATAATTCTTGATAATCTCTATCCACAATACCCTCGATGTGCCAAAATCTAAATATGCTACGTAATGTACTTATGCAATTAGGCAGATCTGTTCTCCGCGATGAGACGTAACGAACGATGTCTGGCTCTGAAATCATACTGATATCATTTACCCCATTGGTTGACAAGTTCATTAAGAATCCACTTAAATGCAGCCTATGACGTTCAAGCGTTGACTTGGCTCTTCTCTGATTTTGTAGATGCAAAAGGAATTTTTTCATTTCTTTGCCAATTATGCCATCTAAAGGATGTACTGTTGGGACAGTACGCCTCTTACTGATAGCTCCGAACATCAGCATGTCATCTAATACATCTATGGCTCGTATCCTATCACGAGTCGGATTTTCCTGTGGATTCTCCGTTAAATAAGTGTTCCGATACTCCAAGCCTATACTAACATCATAAATGTATAAGCCTTTTTCTTGCATGAATGGGATGATGCCGTTATTCCAACGGCATTGATATTCCCGAATCCTGTCTTCTGAATAGTTATGCCCACGAAAAAAGGACAAACAATCTTTAATGAGTTGCGTAATTGGTAATTCTTTCATTTCCATATTTATTTTAATTGTAAGGCAATATCGCCTACGCAAAATAACATTATGGGAAGATATTATGCAAAGTGCTGATTTCATTGCTTTGATAATTAATAACTTGTATCGAATCTATACTCGATACTTTCCATAATTTTTTTCTTTCCATAAAACAACTGACTGTCTTTGTGCCTGTAATCATACTGATACAGTACTGTTTCCGGACGATGTGAGGGGCGGAATGCCGTATAATTTTCTTCGCCCGGTCTGCAAACGGAACACCCGTTTTGATTGATTGAATTTTCTGTATTCATGTTCTTTATAGGGGCGGGATGTTCCCACCCCCCTGTTAATACTCTTTATTTAACTGTTAAATTCCTTTTTTCTGCTCTTATATTTATAATCTACAAAATACTGCATACCGTTGTCGGGGTCGTCAATGTAATATCCCGACCAGTCTGTCGGCATGAGTCGAGTTGCGTTGCCGGCATATTCAATAACCGGAGGTATTTTTATCCATTCGCCTGACTTTTCACCCGGTACAAATTCACGGCTGTAACATTGGAAATATGTTATCATGACACTGTTTGTGTCTTTTGTCGGCATC
>JAIROL010000133.1 GCA_031257565.1 Tannerella sp.
ACAGAAAAGTTTGAGGATGTTTTTTTATATGGAATGAATGCTCCGTTATCCGGTCCTATTTCGGTTTTTGTTTTAGATAATGGCATTACCTGGGCAATAGATTCAAAAGCGTTTTACCGGATGATAGTATGAACGTAAATGAAAAAACCGAACTTTACAGGATGAAAAGCGAATCTGTTCCTTTCGGTCAGCGTGTTTTTAAGGGAAACGAGGGAATACGTCCCCAGTTTATAAATTTTTACAGATGTAAGAATATCCTTCTGGAAGGATTTACAATAAACCGTTCTCCGTTTTGGCTGATTCACCCGCTATTATCCGAAAATGTGATTGTCCGGAAAGTAACGATGCAGAGCCACGGACGTAACAATGATGGTTGCGATCCGGAATCGTGCAGGAATGTGCTGATCGAAGATTGTTACTTTGATACCGGCGACGACTGTATCGCAATAAAGTCGGGAAGGGACGAAGACGGACGTTATTGGAACATTCCATGTGAAAATATTATTGTGCGCGAATGCCGTATGAAAGACGGACATGCCGGCGTAGCGATCGGTAGCGAGGTCACGGGAGGCTGTTTCAACGTCTGGATAGAAAACTGCAGGATGGATAGTCCTGAATTGGACAGGATTATCCGCATAAAGTCCAGTTCCGAACGCGGCGGCGAGGTGAAGAATGTGTATGTCCGGAATATTGAAGTCGGAGAGTGCGGCGACGCCATTCTGGGTGTTGAAATGAATTACTGGCATGTATACGACGGCGATTATCCGCCTTATTTTCACAATATCCACATGGAACATATAACAAGTAAAAAAAGCCGGTATGTATTGAATATAGATGGTCTCAAAGAAGAAGTCCGCATGAAAGACGTATTTATTAAGAATTGTGTTTTTGAAGGCGTTATCGAACCGAAAATAAATAAAATAATCTCAGCGGAGAATATCCGGTTTGAAAACGTCAGGGTAAATGGAAAAAGTTATCAGTAAAACCCCCTCCAATTACCCGGAAAATGCACCCCGACGTTATAAGGTTTTATATATACAATACAGTCAATGGATGGTCGTTTTTACGGTAGCGCTAATGTTTATTCTGTTACCGTCCGTTTATACGAAAGAACCGGTTCAGGGCGCTATAAGCGGGAAAATGTTCTTTTTCGCGTATATGGTGATTTTCGTCGGGGTTCAGTCGTTTTTGCCCTGTTCTCCTATCCGGCTCATATTTTACCCGTAAAAGTGAGTTTAACCTGTTATCCGGCATGTCTTGCTACGCTTTTGGAAGGAAAAATATGGCGGGTACGGATAAAAAATTCAGTATTTTCTCTACGAAAAAACAATCAGGTGTTTTGAAAATCAACCTTATAATATTGTTAAATCCGGGCTTTTTATTGACCGGGCTAAAAAAAATGTCAAAAAAGTTATGCAAAATAACAAAATGTTCTTTATCTTTACAATCGACTTTCTATTTGAAGAAAATATTTTGATTTTACGTTCATTATGATATATAATTACAATACATGTTTTACAAATAGCAATTAAAAAAAAGATGAAAAAGCGTTGGATTATTTTTATGGCCATAGTAGTCATTATCAGTTTCATTGGAGTCTGTTTGCCCGAAACGGCAGAAATATGGGAACCGGACGATATAACAAACCCGGCAAATGTTGCGTGGATGATAACGGCAACTATTTTTGTGTTAATGATGACGCCCGGGTTGTCGTTCTTCTACGGAGGTATGGTGAGGAAGAAAAACGTCATCTCGACGATTCTCCAA
The DNA here is from genome assembly GCA_031257565.1 of Tannerella sp. Classification (GTDB taxonomy): domain Bacteria; phylum Bacteroidota; class Bacteroidia; order Bacteroidales; family Tannerellaceae; genus Tannerella. Next base: position 1,768 of record JAIROL010000133.1, read on the forward strand.
AGTTTTATTGCAATGGGCGTCATCAGCGTCATTTGGGTGGTATTCGGTTTCAGTTTCGCTTTTGGAGACGATATCGGAGGATTTATCGGTAACCCTGCCACATTCTTCATGTTTAACGACGTAGGCGCTAAATCCTGCGATTACCTGACGCCAACGATCCCTTTAGCCTTGTTTGCCTTGTTCCAGATGAAATTTGCGATTATCACGCCATCGCTCATTACAGGTTCTTTTGCCGAACGGGTACGGTTCTCGGCATATTTAGTATTTATCACCTTGTTCTGTATCTTCGTTTATTGCCCGCTTGCCCACTGGACGTGGCATCCCGACGGCTTTCTTCGTCAAATGGGCGTAGTGGACTTTGCCGGAGGGATCGTTGTACATGCATCATCCGGTATAGCGGCTCTTTGCGGCGCCATCTTCTTAGGTAAACGGAAAGAGAAAAGCCCTGCCCCGGCGAATATCCCGTTCGTCCTGCTGGGCGCCGCCATGTTATGGCTCGGCTGGTTCGGCTTCAATGCCGGCTCTTCGCTGGCGGCAGACGGCGTGGCCGTAAAGGCGTTCCTCAATACAAATACCGCTTCGGCGACCGCCATGCTGGTATGGATGTTCTTCGATTGTCTGTGTGGCCGCAAGCCCTCGGCAATGGGCGCGGCCATCGGAGCCGTGGTCGGCCTGGTAGCTATCACGCCTTCCGCCGGATATGTCACGGTAGGAGAAAGCATCTTTATTGCACTTGTCACCACGATTATTTGCAACATAGCGGTTTTCTGGAAAAACAAAACCTCGCTCGACGATGCGCTGGACGTCTTCCCGACGCATGGGGTCGGAGGAATCGTCGGCACCATCCTGACGGGCGTTTTCGTACATGGCCTTTTGGACGGCAACTATCAGGTATTCTGGGCGCATCTGGGCGCCGTCGTCATCGTTACCGTTTATACGTTTACCGTGACGTACGCGCTTTACTGGATTACGAATAAGATGATTGTGATGCGCGTTTCGGAGAAAAGCGAACAAATCGGACTTGATATCAGCCAGCACGACGAACGTTACGGCGAGTTCGATACCAACCGGGAACTTGCCGAATATTTCGAGGAACCGGACAAAAGCGCAAAATAAAAGATTATTGCGCACGAGAAATACGACGCCAAAAAGACATACAAAAGGAATATCGGCTATTTTCCGGGTATTGCTACCATTGGGGACAAATGTGTATCCGGGAAATGGATAAGGCTGAGGCGGCAGCGCATCCTCAAACTCTACACCGATCGTCCTTACGAACTATCGCATAGCGTAACAGCGTCAAAGTAAGCAAAACGGCATAGCCGGAGCGAAACCGGCAGGGATAACTGTGTCCTCAAACGAATATCCGTTTTTTCTATACGATTCTTAACCTTTTTTATGATTCCGGCGCTTTCCGGTTTGCGAACAGTATTGGAGTTCTGACTATTGTAACGGCGACCACCCGTCGCAACCTTTCATCACATTTTTGATGGTATATTTCCGAGCTTCTTTTGCCGTTAAGATCTTGCTCCATCCGACGCGCTGTGTGGTTGCGGCTCCGGGTCCGGAATTATTGTATTCCATGTAACGGACTGTCTTTTCGTTTTCCTCTTTACCCCAGTTATGCCATCCTTGCGGAACAATGCTTTCGGGAAGCTCGCAGTTCATAAACAAGGTCATGGCATATTGACGCCACGGACGACCCAGATACAGTTTAGTTATGTCTTTTGCCGGAACGACGCGGCATTTGTCGAATATATACCCGTAAGGCTGATTCTGAGGAGTCGAAGCGGCGGTAATATAGGAATCTTTCTTGCAATAAATCGTGCAGTTTTCAAACCAGCAAACCGAAAGTCCGAATATAAAATCCGTAGTACCTTCAATGTAACAATTTTCAAAATACTGGCGGTAGCTTTCCCGGCCTGTGAATATCGTGTCCTGATTTCCGAGGAGGCGGCAATTGCGGAATATGATCCGGTCTCCCTCAATATGTGCGGCAACAGCTTGTCCCAGAGGAGCTGCGGCGTTTTCGATTGTCAGGTTCTCGAAAGTGACGCCGTTACCCTGAATGAGAAACGTATACGAACGGAATGTTCCCATATCATTGATATTGGCATGATCATCCCATGTGATGATGGTTTTTTCCTTGTCCTCGCCGATAAAAGTTATATCATTCGCCCATGTCGGAAGGATGAGTTTTTCCTTATACATCCCGTTTTTAATAAAAACAACTGTGTGTTGCGGGCGAAAAGCGCGGATTGAATGGATTGCATCCTGTATATTCCGGAAATCTCCCGTGCCGTCGCGCGCGACAACAAAAGTGTCCTTGTTTATAATCTGATTCCGGGCATTAACCGTTATGGGAAAAAGAGCGAACATTGCACCAAAGCATAGAGAATAAAATAGAGTTTTCATTTTGCAATTAATTTACGAAACCGTTACTTCTGCATGGGACTATAAATTGAATTAATCCGATTTATAACCATTGACAAGACAAAATTAATAAAATGGATGATATTTACCAACTTGTAACGGTAAAAATTTGATATCCT
>JAIROL010000149.1 GCA_031257565.1 Tannerella sp.
AAAAATATTTTGGAAAGAGTGTTCGGACTACTTCCGATAATGTATATTATCAGAAGTAAAACAAAGGTACGAGAAAATTCCGAAAGTGCAAAAAACGAGGGCGTAAGAAGGAAAAAAAAAGGGCGGCGCTTTTCAACAGGCTGTTCGTAACGCGAAGCAAAACGCAGAAAAACCTTATTTCCCCCTTATTTAAAAAACAAAACAACGGTAGTAGCACGGGAAGATACCCTCTCCCGAACCTTATACCCTTATTTCAATGAAAAATGAATAATGGCCTTGCGGCAACCGCGCCGGCCTCGTCGTCATGCCGCCCGTCGAGCATCGCCCGTCGAACATCGCGCATCGCAAAGGAAAGGAGGGCGCTCAGCCCATCAGAAACGACAGATCGGACGCCGCCGTATACTCTTCCGGCGCCCGCCCGTACCGGAATACGCGCAACGGACGGTCGCCATGCAGCCGCAGCCGCCCGTCGTCGACGTAGAACATACAAGCCTCGCGGAGCCCGGCGACATACATACTCCGATTGGCGGCGATATATTCCGTCAGCCGCTGCTCGCGCGTTTCACCCCCGTGTTTGGGATCGAAAAAATCGGTATAATGCGGATTGATCTGAAACGGAATCAGTCCCAGCGCCGCAAACCCCTCCGGCTCGACAATCGGCATATCGTTAGTCGTACAAATAGTCGGGCACGCGAGATTTGCCCCGGCGCTCCACCCGACATAGGGCGCCCCGGCGAGCGTCCGCCGCCGGATCGCCTCCAGCGCACCCGCCGACTGCACGCTTTTCAGCAAATGAAACGTGTTGCCGCCCCCGACCACCACCGCCTGCGCCCGTGCAATCGCGCCCCGCGCGTCGATATGGCGATGAAGACTGTCGATCTCGATGCCCCACGCGCCCAGCTTGTCCTGCACCCGCTGCTCGTACTCGTCGTACGAAAACGTAACGGCCGCAAAAGGCACAAACAGCGCCCGCGTAACCCCCGACGCCCGCAGGAACGTGGCAATCGAGGCCTTGCAATAGTCCAAATAACCCTCCCCCGCGTTTGTAGAATTGCTTACCAAAAGTAATTTCATATCATCACACTATTATTATTTAATATCTAATTCCAGCTCCTGCTTCAACTTCTCCACCGCCGGATAATGCGCGTTGAGATAATTCAACTGCTGCATCGGCGAATAGAGCAGCTCCGTCGACTCCTCCGCCTCCGACGGCGCTACCGACAGCGACAGCGACAGACGGCTGTTATGCAACTCCCGGCGCAGGAAATCGAGCATTTCCGCCTTCGACTCTTCCTCAATCAGCCGCTGCAAACTGTCGTGCGGAAGAGTAATATGCACTGTATACCGATCCTCCAACTGCGGCGTCAGATTTTCGAGCATCGCAACCATCCGCTGCCGGTGCCCGATCGACGCTATATAACGTTGCCACGCAGCCTGCAACTGCGCCGGCGTAAAATCCGCCTGACTCGCTGCCGGCGGCGGCGGCGCGGCGGCGGCCACCTTCGCCTTCGGCGTCAGCGTATCTTTCAACGATATGGAAACCGGCGGCGGCGGCGCGTCCGATACAGGAGTCGGCGGCAGCGCAGCAGTCGCCGGCGTACTCGATGCCGGAGTCGCCGGCTGCGCTACGGTCGACCGCCTCTCCCCGCCTATATTCGACAGCCGCAACAACGCCAGTTCGACATGCAGCCGCGGATTGCTGCTGCTTTTGTAGGTCATTTCGCAGGCATTGGTAATACCAAGAGCGGCAAACAGAAACGACGCTTCGCACTTCGTCGTCTGCGTCAGGTAGTCCTTCTTAAACGCCTCGCCCGATTCAAATAGCTTGACGGTCGCAGCGTCTTTACACACCAGCAAATTGCGGAAATGCTCGCTCAGCCCCGCCACAAAATGCAGCGCGTCGAACCCTTTGGACAGCACCTCGTCGAACAGCAGCAGCGCGTCGGCATAGCGATGCGCCAGACAGTGATCCGTAAGCGAAAAATAGTACTTGTAGTCTACCACATGCAGGTTTTTGATAATCGCCCCGTAGGAAATCGACGGCCCGCAGAACGCCACCGCCTGATCAAACAGTGACAGGGCGTCGCGCATGGCGCCGTCCGCTTTCTGAGCGATGATATTGAGCGCTGCGTCGTCGACCGCCACCTTTTCCTTCTCCGCAATCTCCTTCAGGTAGCGCACCATCCCGTCGATACTGATACGGTTGAAATCGTATATCTGGCAACGCGAAAGAATTGTCGGGATGATCTTATGCTTTTCGGTAGTCGCCAGAATAAACAGCGCATGAGCCGGCGGTTCTTCCAGCGTTTTCAGGAATGCGTTGAAAGCCGCCGGCGACAGCATGTGCACCTCGTCGATAATATACACGCTGTATAGCCCGATCTGCGGCGGCACACGCACCTGATCGGCCAAGTTGCGAATATCGTCCACCGAATTATTGGAAGCCGCGTCCAGTTCGTGGATAGCATACGAACGGCCTTCGGCAAACGAACGGCACGATTCGCATTCGCCGCAGGCCTCGAGCGTATCGGAAGGGTGCTGGCAATTGATGGTTTTAGCAAAAATGCGAGCGCACGTGGTTTTACCCACGCCGCGTGGCCCGCAAAACAGATACGCATGAGCCAACTGCTTCCGCCGGATCGCGTTCTTCAACGTCATAGCAATCGTATCCTGCCCTACAACCGACTCGAACGTGGTAGGGCGGTACTTCCGTGCCGATACAACAAATGAATCCATATTCTCTAATCAAAATTTTTATCGTTTCGTATTCTCTTTTCGTTTCTCTACTCAGCGTCTCTTTCGGTGAACAATCCTTTTCTCCATCTGAAATCCCGTTAGAAACAACCTCATTGCTTCAGGAAAAGAGCTACACAATAGACGCTCGCCCTTCAACAATCGCCGTTCTAACGGGATTCATCCACGCATTTAGTACGTAAGTGCAGCCGACAGTTGTTTACTTAACCGTTTTCTTAATATTCTTTGGCCCTACTCGCACAGTCTTATCAGCATCATATAACGGACTATATTTTCCTTCCGGCATATCCGTTAACACGACTTCATTACACTTTCTGGCAATCGGTATATAGTCGGTTAATGCCGTATTAAGAGCCGATGCGGCTAAACTGACCAATGCGCCAAATAATCCACCGCTCCCTGCGTTAACGGATGCATCATACGTAATCGTTCCTTTACGTTGAAAAATCGTTTCATTCGTAATAGTTGAACGTAGTACATACTCAACGGAAACGGTAATAGTAGTGCCGATAGTCGATTTCTTCCAGTCGGAGATATAGGTAAATAAAGCAGCATCCGCTCCAAGTATGTTACGAAACTGGTCAAGCGGGGCAGTAGCATAATTTTCCGCGTCATAGGCGCTTTCGGTTTTGAATAAATCCAAACATAAAAAGGGAGATACTACGTAATACCCTTTTTCGCACAATGTTCGGGATAACGTAAAATAAAAAAATTCTTTTGCTTCTACGTTAGTAGTTGTGTTTATAGGAGGCATCACCACAATAGAAATGGGATGCGCACTATACATTGCAGGGTAAGCTTCGGCGCGTGTAAGCTGAGTAACCCCACAAGACTGCATGAATAGTGGTGTGCTTAATAATAAGAGATAGATGATCTTTTTCATAGTTATTCGTTTTGTTCTAATCGTTTAATTATTCCTTCGATAAATACGGATGATTCGGGATATAGTGCCATTTCCAGCTTCATTAATTCTAATCCTTCTTTTACTTTTCCTTGTTGAATAAGCATATATCCATAATCTGCATAAATTCCCGGAGGAACTGTTTTTTTACCCCCTTTCTGGTTATCGACCATGTATTGATATTCCTTTAGAAGTGCTTCCAAGTCTTTATCTGTATTGTTTTTTACATAACTATAGCTGGCCTCCTGATATTTTCCCCAGTTATAAAGTGTCGTTTGAGGCATGCAACTGGCAAGAAAGAGGATGCCTCCCGTCATTATAAATAATATATTTCTCATGGTAAAGTTATTTGTTTGGTTTCTTGTGTAGCAATGATGATATTTCTTTCATAAAGGGTTTGACCTAAATATACGACCTTTATATGATGAGTTCCCGTATTAACGACGTAGGTGTTCCCTTTTACTCTCAGTTTTTTTATTTTATCAACAGAGGCATTAAAAGCGGGCTTATCGTCGATATAGACGGTAACACCTTTTTTATAAGTAGTATTTCCTCCTTGAATAAACTGAATGTATCCATGGTTGTCAAGGCCGCCACTTCTACTAACATTGCCAACTGAACATGCTGTAAACAGACATGCCATAAAAGCGACAGATATAAAATATAAACTTTTCATTATTTATTCTCCTCTATATAATATTTTGAAAGTTGTGTTTCATCAATGTGGCCTTCTATAAATTCCACGGTAGAAAATTCGCTATCGGACGAATCGCCTCCAGTAAACGTAATTTTTATCTTTCCAACCGTTTTTCCCGGCAATTCCATGATCATTCCTGTCTGAGGATTTTTAACGGATTTCCCCTTTTCCCTTACAACAAAAATATCGTCGATATTTAACCCTTGCGATTTGCCTCCCGACACATAAAAGATCCCTTCATCAACAGTCAGAAAATAGGCTCTCCATGGCCTGTCCATACAGTTGTTAATGATATTCTCAGTTAATTGAGAAATAGCGGCCGAAATAGCTTTGTCACTCAGGGTGGCATCAAAATCGGCAGAACCTCCGATACCTAACGTCGTTTTAGATTTCATTTCAGCAGAGCCTTTTGCTTCTTCCGAATAAATAATTTGCCCCGAGGCGACATCTATTAATCGAATGCTAACAGCTGCTTCCACGATTTGTGTCTTGGCTCGCGAGATAAGGTTTACATCGCCTACATTTTTTCTCCCGAATTGCGTAATAGAGCCGACAATAATATAATCCGCCGGCACTTCTGGACGTTTGATGTCTGCCTCTTGTGTTTCCAGCATGGCTTTGTCAATGTCTGAACGTTCCAACAAAATAAATTTCCCGGTAGCAGCCAGACGAGTCGTTAAAATGTCTAATGCTTGCTTTGCCATCGGGTCATTTTCTTTGTCGTAGAAAATACCTTTGCCATATTGTGTTTCATTAGAAAAACGTGCTATGGCTACTTTACGTTTCAACACTTTCCCTGTTTCTACATGGGATGGCTCTTGCAGTTCCAGTTGTGTTTTTTTGACTTGTGCTTCAGTTAATGTAACTGCGACAAACGATAAAATAAAAAGAAGAACGAATATTTTTTTCATAAAACATTTTTTAGTTAACAAAGATACAAATATTTTTTTTCATTGTACAAAGATTAAAAATATTCAGGTAGCCGCAGATAGCCCGTAATGTAGCATAGCGGAATGAGGGCTGCGGCTGCCTACGTGGAACACGCAGGGCTGGCGCGATTTTTTGTCGTGCAGTGGAGTTTTTCGCAGGCAGAGCAAGGGCTGGTACGTCGACAAACACCTATACCGTGTCGCGGTGGCGGGGCGGCGCAGGCGCGTCGTCCCAGTAGACGCGGAAGGTAACGGTGGGAGGCGTCGCAGAATAATCGGCGCCAAGATTGTCGACTTCGACGACGCGATTTTGCCCGAATGCGGGCAGCGCGGCGAGGAAAAGCAGGGAAAAAAATACGTGTTTTTTCATCGTTGTGAGTAGTATTATGGATGGAT
>JAIROL010000231.1 GCA_031257565.1 Tannerella sp.
GAGTGAATGCAACTTTAATGGCGTGGCATTATCACTTGGAGGTTATTTCAAATTCTAACAAGCGCTTCGAATAAATTTGGATAAAAATGTAAAAAACTCAACTATCAGCAAGAAAAAAACAAGAATAAGTTTTTATTTATAAAAAAAATGTAAAAGATATAGTCAATTTTATTATATTTGCGCATTATACTTTGCTCGGGATAAACTTGCGAGATAAGTTAAATACGATTAAATAACATTAAATAACATTAAATAACATTAAATAAATAAACATATTTTTTGTACTCCGGAAATTTATTGTAAATTTGTAGGTATTTAATATTAAGTAGAATGTTAAAGATTTGTTGACGACAAAGTTAAAGAACTGTTTGACGACATAAAATCGCTGGAAAAGCGATTTTGTGTCGTTAAATACTATGTTACTCTTTTTGTTATAAATCAGCAAATCGGATTACTTGCAAAAGTTTAATTACTTATTAAAATTTTATAATGTTATGAGAAGTAAGTCATTATTAAAACAAGCGCTTTTTGTGGGTTTTACGCTCGCAATAGTTGCGTTGACGGCGAATGCTTTATCTTTAAGCAATCTTGTCAACATGAATGTATTTTCGGATGCGGATGCTCCGCCTCCGCGTGTCGAACAACAGCTCATACAGTCCTCCGGTGGAGATGTCGGTCTCCGCAGCGAAGAAGTAATCCCCTCCATCGGTATCAACCTGTCGGGCAAGATGGATGTGGCGCTGGCCATCGGCAGGGAATCCTTCGGCGACGGATCCCTTTACACCGGAACCATCAATTATGCCGACTTTGAAAACGAACTGCGCAAATGGTTCAACACTCCGGGTGATCCACCGGGACCTTTCGGGCCAGGATATTACCTGACGGCGCCGGATCATTACATCACGCCAAATACTGAATTGTGGGATTGGGCCAAGACAAAATACGGCCCCGACGCCCCGATGCTCCTCAACAGCGACCTCTACATCGACGCTTCGCAGATGATATCCTTAGAGATGACCGAGGCGTTCCCATGGTGGGAATATGACCATGTATCCCCATCATCTAACGCTGGTAATGATCATGCGAACCATAAATATTATGAGTATACCAATCAAAGTACAGGATCCAACGGTAGTTATGTCCAGTCTTCTATTCCCCGACACATAAATCTCACGGACAATGGCGCTACTTTGGAGTTTCAAGGTTATCATGTGGCCGGTCTTTGTGATTTTACCTATTTGCCGAATAACGAGGCAACCCGGAAAATAATTGAATACGGCGTTGATGAGCAGGGAAGCGCCCATGCTTTTGGCGGTAATGGATTCTTTTTCAACTGTAAGATTAATGACGGTATCTATGGAGATGCTTCCAATCCCCAGAAAATGGACGGATATCTGATGTATTTCCAATATAATACTTATTGTGGCCAAAGAATGCTTATTTATAAATTCAAGGATGTTAATACCAAAACATTACATCAGGCTGCAAATTTTCAAAATAGCACTCCTACTACCTCCAATAGTTTTTCATTTGCCGGTGGAACCTGGTACTGTGTAGCCCAGTCTAACTTGTACAAGCTGTCAGGAAACACTGGTAATACAAATGATAGAGCAGCCCGGCGTATTAAGATTGAGATAGATCCGCAATATATACGGGTTTGGCATAGAGGAATTGCTCAAACGAATGATCAAATAACAAATACGCCTTTTTCCGACTATCAGACAGTGTTTTTTCAAGATCCGGATGATTACATTGTAAAGGTGACTAGTGACGCGGCAAGCGGTTGGGCTTTATTCAATGGTACCACCACCGACCCGAGCGTACCCGGTTCCATCATACTTGATCAGAATTATATTTCCGGGTACGGATTCGGGCCGATGGCATCCTACAATAGCCACGGTTGCAGTCAGAAAACCATATTTACGATAAAGAACCTCTCCATGAGTATGGGTAGCGTGCGCAAGCTCCACGAAGTGGTGGCCGACCCGCACTGGCACGATAATACGAAACGCGTACTGGTCAACCTCAACCTGCAGGATATTGAAGATTTCAGTACGTCGGCCATGATGGGCGACCTGCTGTCGCGCGTCATCAACGACAATATATATTATATAGGCTGGTGCTCCGAACAAAACGAGAGCGAATCGCAGCAGTTCGCGAACGCCAGCAATCCCACGGGGACGCTGATCAATGTCGAGGATGGCGACAATCACACCAGCGGCGATCCGGTCAGTATCCCAAGCCGCAGCCTGCAGATGAAAAAAATAGCCCAGACTATTTACGACGTCTGGTACGCGGGCAATGTCGACAACCGGGTGCTGGTGACCGACGACGTCAACTTTACTGTCTCGCCGGCAACTTCGGGCGCCAATACGGCCGATCCCTACTGGCCGGACGGTAAATGGAAGTTCGTACATAAAACGGCCATAGAACTGAACTGGCCGGTCAGTACGGGCGATCCCGACAATACGACGACCCACCCGCTAAGCGACCGGCGGATGTCGAACCTGGACATCGACTTTACTTATCCGGGCGAATACGATGTCTACTACCGCGATGTGATGATCAAGACCATCACGGCTCACCGCAAGCCGGTGGCGCAGTTCAGCGCGAATATCGCCAGTCTGGACGCTCCCGTGTTTACTGATACCTCATACGACCCGGACGACTACGATCCTTCCCCCAACCCGGACGGATCATATAATTCGCCCGGTATCAGCACGAGGGCCTGGAAATGGACCGACCTCACGAATAACACTTCGGGGACGGGTATGCTCGCCTCGCTGACGCAAGACCACGTCTATCTGATTGAGTTGACCGTTGAAGATAAGTGGGGCGCTACCGCCACAGCGGCAAAGACCCTGAAACCCTCTTCCTTATCTGCGCCCAAGGAACCGCCCATGGCCGTGTTTGAACTGGCCCCGGTCACCGTTATCAAAGGCTTGTCCGGCCAAAACATTACTATTAATAATCATAGTTATGACGACTATGGCAGATCTATCACATACAGTTGGAGCTCGCCGACGTCGGTATTGTTAAGCCAGTTGAATATCAATCCGTCCAGTGAGGGAACCGGTGCGTATATTGTGCCGACCGGCCTGTCCGCCGGCGAATACAAAATACTGCTGACAGTAACGGATCAGACGGATCATCAACTTTCGTTGCAGGCTTCGAGAACCTTCTGGGTGGTAGAAGACCTCACGCCTCCGTTTGCTACGGTCGACAAGCCTGCCGGCACGTACACGGGTTATACCACCATCACGCTGACATTTGACGACAAGCCGGTTTACGATGCCGCAAGTCAGCAGAACGTGATGAGCGGATTTAAGCGGCAATGGGTGTATGTGTCTACAACCCAGATCGTTGATCCTTCCTTAATTTCCAACTGGGGGGACGTTTCGACCGCGAATAACCGCGCCGTCAACTTGCCTACCGGCTCCAGCTATGTCTACTGGAAGGCGGAAGACAATGTCGGTAATATTACTTTCGGCGAGTTCGGAAAGTATATCGTTCAACCGTTCCCGACAACTGTGACGCTGACGCCCGTTCCTGAGCTTGCGGTCGTTTACGGCGGAGCAGAAGTATACCTGACAGCCCGTCTGGAAAATAGCGAAAACCCATATGAACCGGGAACCATTGAGTTTTTCATGGACGGCATATCGCTCGGCTTCGCAGATATCATTCGCGGTACGGGTGGAACTTCGCCGGATATCTATACGGCTTATGCCATGCTTAACGCTAAGCCCAATCGTGCAGCCATGAATGCGCCGCCGGCGAATCCGCTCATGGAATTTGAGGCAAAATTTTATGGCGACGTTATACACGGTTCGGGCAGCGCTTCCATTGACTATCAGGTGGAACCCAGTCCGGACGCAAGTATCGAAATCGCCCTGTCCCTCGGCGCCGACGCCGATAGCAAGGTCTACGACGGAACGGGTATCCCTGTTCCGAATGTGACAGTGACGTACCCCCATGGCGGCCTTCCCAACGAGTATGCGGTTTCCTATAGCGGCAATGAATACGGCGTTACGCCTTATCCGGCTAACGCGTCAAGTCCCGTTAATGTCGGCGACTACGAGGCCACGGCCAAGACTACCAATCCGAACTATGAAGAGAAGACCGATAAAGTCGATTTCCATATCACGCCCCGCATGGTGACGGTTCAGGTTGCGCCTCCGGTACCGCTTGTCCGGACAGGCGATCCGGTCAATTTCACAGCTACCGTCGGCAACCTGGTCGACCAGCCGGTAGGCACGCTTACGTTCTATCTGGACGGAACCGTAGTCGCATCAGGTGTAACGCTTAGCTCCGTATCGGGCGGTACTGCAACGGCGACCTGGCAATGGTCGTCCGCCGTTGGCGGCTCCCACGACATCATGGCCGTGTTTGTGCCCGGTGCACAAAGCAACTACGCTGCCAACAGCCATACAATCAATGGTTATGACGTGGAAAAAGGTACGCAGTCCCCGTTCTTCTTTGTTTACGACGGTACCACCAATGCGGTAATCGACGAAGACGCGGGAGATTCATATACCGGCCAGACGCTTGCCGGCGGGATCGTATTCGGAGGCCCTGACTTTAAGGTACAGGCTTACGGCGGATCGGGTAACGGCGCCATTACCTACGAATTAGTCAGCCAGTCGCCATTCGGCGGCACAGCGTGCGTTGACTTCAATCCGTTTACGCGCGTGGCGAAAATAAAGGGAGCCGGTTCGTTCTTTGTCAAGGCGACCAAAGCGGGCGACGTCCGGTATAACGCCGTCGATACGTTGCTGCTGGTCGAAATCGCCAGAGCTCCGGGGAATGTGACGGTCAGCGTAGACAATGTCGACTATCTCGAATCGGTTAACCCGGTTGTCACGAACCTGAGCGGCGGCGTCCTCACGTATTCTTATACCGGAAACTATCATGACGGGACGTTATACGGCCCAACCACCATACCTCCGACGCAAGGCGGAAACTATACTTTGACCGTTACTTCCGCCCAGACCGCCAACTACGAGACGGCAATAGGATCGGATGGCTTTACGATTAATAAGATTCCGCAAACGATCGAGCTCAACCATGGTCTTGATACAACGCTGTGGACTACGCAAAACGCACCGTTCACCCTGCCCGTAACAGGCGGCAGCGGAACAGGCGCATTGGCATGGAGCAGTACCGTTCCCGGAGTGGCAACCGTTACTACGCCGGGCGGCGCGATAACCATTCAAACGGTATTGACGCCTCCGCCTCCTGCCTCTACAGCTATTGGGGTGCAGAAAGCAGGCGACAACAACTACTTGCCTTCCAATTTGTCGCAGATCACTCTCAACGTAGATTATCAGCCGACTACCTTGGACGTGGGCGACTTGCCCCCCGACTTTGCGGATGCTACGTACAAATGGACGATCGCGGCTACAGGCTATCCGCCGTATAGCTGGTCGGTTCCAAACCTGCCCGGAGGAATGACTGTTACCACGTCAGGTGGCAACAATGAATACCTGACCATCAGCGGCACGCCTCATGAAGTATTTGATGATGAACTGACTGTCCGTTTGACAAATGGCGGCAGCGTTATCAATACCGTCAATGTGCCCATGAAGGTATATCCGGCTCCGGTTGCCTCTACCGACAACAAGATGTATGTCAATATCAACGAGGAAATGATCGTTACTTACCCGATTCCGATGAACAGGAATATCATGGGTACGGTGACGGTTAACGGTCGGTTGGCCGGCGGATACTGGTTGTCGGATGAAGAATTTGTGATTCCGCCTCCTCGCGACCAATACGATTACGGCACGGAATATACTGTTGTGATCAGCGGCCTGACAGATGCGAATGGCGCCATCATCCAATATCATCAGACATTTACTTTCCGCACGGGGCAGGCGCCGCCGCCGCCGGTGATCGGGCGCATAGTGACGATCCTGCCGTTGCCCGACGGCGTGACGTCCGACCCGGCTCCGGAGATCGAAAACGTCATATTGTCCGGCGAAGATTTCGTCTTCACGCTGACCGTACCGCCCGGATGGGAACCGATCGCTAAAACCAACCGCTTTATTGAAGGCGTCAGCGAAACGCTGAAAGGCCAGCGCATAGACGACACAGACTGCTTCTTGTTTGTCGTGCGGAAAGTCCGTCAGGTGGTCGATATCTCTGTCTTGCTCGAAGAACGCAAGATTGTCGGCAACGAAGTCGCAGGCGACAAGACGAAGATATGGTCGAACAGCGATAAACTGTGCATTGAAACGTCGCACGAAGGCGTACTGTCGGCCTACACGCTGACAGGTGAACTGCGTCTGCAACAGACTGTCGCAGGCAGCGCCGAGTTTATATTGCCGAGCGGCGCGTATATCGTTACGATGCATGGTAAGGCGTATAAGGTGATTATCCATTGACAAGGTTACGAGCCAAAGTTCTGAACCAACTGGAATCGATTAATGTAACAAATAAGAAACAAAATAATTATATGATAATCAAAAATATTGGAACAATGTCTGCAGGCTTTACGCCTGCATTGGAACCGTCTTTCCCTGCCCACGCTCCTGCGTGGGCGTCGGAAGCGGACGCAACATCCCCGAAACGCCGCTGCCATTCGGGTCGGCTTGTTATGCTGTTGACGACCCTGTCGTTCCTGCTCTGTCTGACCACGTTCCCTGCAAACGCGGCTAGTACCAAACAACAGTTGAACGAAGAAATCGGGAGGGCGCAGGCTCTTTATGATGCGACTGCTATAAGCCTGAATGGATGGGACGTTCCGCTCGGAACGAAATGGGTCACAGAAGAGACAGCCCAGAATCTGGCAGGTGAGATTACGGTAGCCCTGAATATCTACAACGGAGCGGATTTGACTGATTATGACGCGTATCTTATTTCCCTGAGTAATGCACAAAACTATTTCACAGAAGCGCTCAATCCTTCCGGGCTGAAATACGACTACGCCAGTCTGACAGCTGCTATCGCCGATGCTGAAAGCGCGATCTCCCCTGCAAACTTTGCCGTCAGCGCCGATGGACTGAATGTTCCCGGCTTAAAACAATGGACATCTCAGGCCAATCTTGACTTATTTAAATATCAGATTAACGCTGCCAGGCAAGTGATAACGACCTGTGGCGCTCACGGTACAAACGTGTCGGATGCCCAAGTTAAGCAGGTTACCATTAATAATACGGCTGGGGCGCTTGACACTTACCGAACGACGACTTTTGCGAACACCCTTGATTACGGCTATATGCCGGATTATTCTAACCTGACAGCGTTAATAGCAACCGCACGAAATAAGTTGATGTCAACTGCGATAAGCGCTGATGGAGCCGATGTGCCCGATGGAGCCTCCTGGACAAGCCAGGCTGTGTGGGACGCTTTGAAAGTTGCGGTAGACGATGCCCAAGGCTACATCGACAACAACTCAGGTGCGACTGTCTTTACTCTGATAACAAACCAGGCTAGTGTGGATACCAAGAAAAATGGTTTGGATGGTGACATAACTACATTTGATAATAGTGTTGGTTCTGGCAATGGAGGTCCCTTGCTGTACAACTACCTTCAACTGAACGCCGCCATTGCCGATGCTGAGGCTGCCCTTGAGTCCATTACATACGCCGATGCGTGTAACGACATTTCCCCTGACGATTTATGGGTCGAAGCGGGCACATGGAATAATTTAAAAAATTTGGTCACTTACGGAAAGGGATTGAGTTCGACGTACGGAACCGCAGCCACTAACGGCGATGTTAAGACTACGAACCAAAATGTTATCGACGTGGCGGTAAGCGATTTAGTATCGGCTACGACTGCCATGAGTTCCGCTAAACAAAGCGGCTGCAAGCCGGACTATAGCCAGTTGAGCGAACTGATAACCACGGCGGACGGGATGCTGAATAGTACGCCGGAAAGTGTTGACGGACACGAATATTCCTCTTCGGATTTCTGGGCGCTTGCCGCCGACCGATCCGTCCTGCAAAGCGCGATTGATGGCGCCCGGGAATATGTTGTCAACAACGTCTTGGCAATATATGGCAACTATATCAATAACCAAAATGCCGTCGACGAGGCTCGTGAAGAGTTGAGCGACGCCTATACTGCTTTCCTCACCAAGCGTAATGCAGGCGATAAGTATGATGCGCTTGATGCGAGTTTTACAGGCCTGCCTACGCAAATTACGGCAGCCCAAAATAAGCTGGATTCCGATAACGACGGTACGGCGGATGTGTTACCCAGCTCAAATTCCGGAGTAGATGTGCCGTATGGTACGAAGTGGATAGCAGCATACTATTACAATTCCCTTATTACCTGTCTTGACGATGCGCGCGATATTGTGGCCTCGCCTTCTTCGTATACGAAAACGCATATCACCAATACCTATAACGCCCTGTCAGCCGCCATCGCTGGCGCTAGTCCCCAAATGGGGCTTGGCGCCAACCCGGCCGAACTGGCAGACGAGATTGCGGCCGCCCAACCTTTAATGGAAACCCTGCAGAATGTCGAAGTAAGTACATCGGGCGATGGTACCGATGTTATATACGGCAAGTACTGGGTAACGCAGGCAATGAAAGATAATTTAACCGTTGCGCTGACGAATGCGACTAACGCTTCCGCCGTCGCGCCGCCGCAGTTGCACGCGAGCGAAATAGTCCCGCTCGAATCCGTGCTCCGGTCGGCAATCACCGCTTTTGACCCGCGACTTAATACGCCTGAATACGCCAAGCCTGACGTAACTGTGTTGACAGACGAGTGCAACAATATTTTCGATATTGTGAACGTTCTTGCCTCCAGTACGAATGGCGGGGCGGACGTAAAAGCGGACGCCACGTGGGTGCCGTCGTCAGACAAAAACGCCCTGCTGACCGCCATTAATACCGCAAGGACTGCATCGTATACGACACATGCAGGCATCCTCGAAGCAATCGACAACTTAAACGACGCATTGACCGCACTCCTGGCTCTCCAGGCGCCCGGTAGTAAATCCGCTTACATACTGGCGACGCCTCAGGAACTTCCTGATGGTTTTGTCGGCGCAGTTTATAATGCGCAGGTGGTGGATGCCACCCTTCCCGACATCGCGTTCAGCATATCGAGCGGAGCGCTTCCCGACGGACTATCGTTAGATGCCAGCTCTACCGGAGTCACGCCAACCGGAACAGGGAAACTGGCCGGTAAGCCGACAACGGCGGGAACGTTTGGCTTTACGATTAAGGCAACTCATAACTCGATGATACCTGTTGTTACGGAAGCGTTACCACATTCGGTGAGAATCTATGATGCGCCTGCCGTCGTGCCGACAATTGAGGATTATCAGGACCCCAGCCTGGTGAGTATCGTCTCCGATATCGTTACCTGTTTCCCATTCGGGGTGCCGATGGATACGACTGTATTAGGAACGATAACGCTCAACAACAAACCGTTCGGAGGTTACTGGAGCACGGATACGACGCTTGTCATCCCGCATCCGACCGGCTACTATGAATATGAAACAGACTATACGCTCGCTATCTCCGGCCTGAAGAGCAAAGACGGCCTCCTCACATACGGTTACAATTACGCTTTCCGTACGAGTAACATGCCGCCCAATCCGGACATTTCGCGTTCGGTAACGCTTCTGCCGCTACCCTACGGCGTCACGTCCGACAGGCTTCCGGGCCAGTACTGGATAACCAGCAACGAAAACTTTACGTTCAGGCTGACCGTTCCGCCGGACATGATACCGACTATAACGACCAATCGGCTCATCAACAACAAGGCCGAGACGGTGACCGGCGTTCCCGATCCGGAGATGCCCGAAACGCGCTACATCTTCACTATCCTCCAGATCCATCAGACGCTTGAAATCAAGGTTGCGCTTTTGTCCGTCGATAATGAGATCATAGGCGACGGTACCCGTATCTGGGCGTCAAACGGCAAGTTGTATGTTGAAACGCCTAAGCCCGGCCTGTTGTCGGTTTACAGTATCACCGGCGTCATGCATACCCGGAAAACTATTACCGACAGCAGCGCGATTCCACTGCCCAAAGGCATATATATCGTACGCTTGAACGAAAAGACATACAAAGTCGTAGCGCTATAGTAAAAAACGACAGACGGAAACAAAAACGGTTTTCCCCGCACTTGTTCCCGGTTACTCAAAACCCGCCATGTATACCGTTCCCGGTACGCGTGGCGGGTTTTTTATCGGGACACAGAAATGGAACAGAAACATCCCCCATACGCGAAGCCGAACGCTACCTGCAAAACGCACGGCAGATACTCTTGTTGCTTCTTTAAATTCAATAAGCATTTTCGTTATTTTCAATAAGCATTTTCGTTATTCCGGTAGAATTTCGATCCAGTAACCATCCGGATCTTCTATGAAATAAAGTCCCATATCCGTATTTTCGAAACAGACGCATTCCATGTCTTTATGATATTTCCGGATATCATTGTAGTCGCCTGCTACGCGCATGCATAAATGAAATTCGCTTTCTCCCAGATCATATGGTTCTTTACGATCCCGAAGCCATGTGAGTTCCAATGTGAATCCGGTTTTTCCGTCGGTAAGATAAACCAGGATGAAAGAACCGTCATCTGCCGTTTTGCGACGGGCTTCTTTTAATCCGAGCGCTTTGTCGTAAAATTCAATACTTTTTTCGAGGTCTGTTATATTGAAATTGTAATGATCAAATCTGCTGTTAATAGTCATAATTTTTTATTTAAATGTAAGATGATAAACAGGTCTAGAAAAATAAACTCTCGCCGGTTTTTGTCCAGGCTGCAAATTGACGTCCGTTTTTTTCTGCATAATCCTTAAATGCGGCGGCTTCTTTATATGTTTCGCCGAAATGCATTGGCGCAAACAAATCTGCCTGTATCGTATCGACAAACTGCTTCGCGCCGCGCATGTAATTTTTTCCAAGCCGGCAGTCAACGGGAAATATCGCCAGGTCCAGATGATTCGTTTCGTCGGCAAGCGTTTTTAATTCTTTTAGAAAGTGGCGTTCGACCGAACGTATTTCTTCCGGCGTTGATTCTTCATCCCAATGCCAGTTATTCAAATCTCCTGCGTGAAAAATCTTTTTTCCTTCTGTTTCAATCAGGAATGAAATACCGATATCAGTGGAACCGAACGCTTTTATATAAATGTTCTCATCCTGCCAGGTATCTCCTTTTACAAGGAATGAGGCGTTTTCCGGAGATACAAATTTTTTCTTAAGAATATCTTTTGAAAAGATATATTCCGTGTCGGGTCTGTTCTTTTTCCATTTCAGAACATCCTTGTTGAAATGATCGGGGTGCCGGTGCGAGGAGAGCACATATAATTTACCCGGAAAAGAAACCAGTGAATTTTGCACATAGTTATCTGCTGAATCTTTGAAATAGTCGATGATGATTGTACATAATTTTCCTTCTACAACATAACCGCTGTGATAGACGTACGTAAGTTTCATATATTATTGGTTTATGTTCATCGTCTTTTCTATGCTGATCCCGAACAATGCAAAATCATATAAAACAGGATCATCCGGATTGTATCTCCGTAGTTTTTGCGTTAACTCGTCAACCGCTTTCCAATCGTTGTTTTTGCGCGTAAGAAGGCCTAATTTACGGGCGGTATTCCCTACATGTATATCTAAAGGTATATATAGTTCGGATGGTTTCATGGATTTCCATACGCCCAGGTCGACAATGCCATCGTTCCGGACCAGCCATCGCATGGCAAGATTGACGCGTTTAAGAGCCGTGTTTTTGAAGTCCTTTGAGTAACACTTCATGTTGTGTATATTATTATTAGATTTTATGGCGGATGATCGTAACGCTTCAACGAGTTTTTGCGGCGTATGTTCCGGACATGTCGACATATATTCGTCCATACTTTCATGCAATAGATAAAAATGCCTGAATCCACGCAGCATATATGCCATATCATTTTCGAAAAAGGTACGATGTACATTTGCTGCGCCCAGTTTTTTATAACCTTCGCTCATTACATAATCATAAGGGCTTTTCCCGATCTGAGCGAGCATACGTTCCGCATTCCGTAAAATCATTGTTCTTTTTCCCCATGTAATGCTTGCAACCAGAAAAGAAACAATCTCTATATCCCGCAAATCTTTATACCTGCGCGGAAATTTTACCGGATCGTCTTCTATAAATGAAGCCTTGTTAATTCTTTCCGCATGTTTATCCAGATATTCTTTTATATTCATAAATGTAAACGCTTGAGATGACAAAGATACATAATTTTCAAGTATATCCAAATGCTTCTCTAATTTATTAATATCAAGAAAGTTAATTAAAATTGGAGGGACGGAAAAAATGACTTGTTTGTTAATTTTTCGTCAATTTCAACCCAAATGATACTTTCGGGGGATTTTCAGAGGAAAGTTAAGGATAATTCCATAGATTTTGTTGTACTTTTGTCGTGTTTTTGACTGTATTGTATGAAAAATGAAATGACATGAATGTGAAAAGCGTTTTAATAATCATTTTACAGGCGGTTTGTTTTACCCTTTCGGCACAAACAACTTTCCTGCAACAACAGAAAAGTTACTCCAGAGTGAGAACGGCTATTGCAGAAAAGGAAAAATCGGTAAAGGATAATTTATACAAAAACAAATTAGCGCCGGATTCCATTCATATCCTGATTACCGTATTCAAGTACGAAAAACAATTGGAAATTTATGCCAAAAAGAAAACGGATTCCGTCTATTCAAGAATAGCTTCCTATGACATTTGCCGTTCCTCCGGCAAACTTGGCCCCAAACGGCAGGAGGGCGACGGGCAGGTTCCTGAAGGATTTTACCATATAGACCGGTTCAATCCATTCAGCAATTTTTATCTGTCGTTAGGAATTAATTATCCCAATCCATCCGACAGGAAAAAAAGTCAGGCGAAAAGATTAGGCGGCGATATATTTATTCACGGTTCCTGTGTTACGGTTGGCTGCCTTCCGATGACCGACGAGCTGATAAAGGAAATTTATTTGTATGCCGTCTTTGCAGGGAACAACGGTCAAAGTAAGATTCCTGTTTACATTTTCCCTTTCAGGATGACGGATGTTAATTTCAATGCATATCGGCAAAAATACAAAGTCGACAGGGAACTGACTGCTTTTTGGACTAACCTGAAAATCGGTTATGACAGGTTTGAAAAAGAGAAAAAAGCTTTGAATGTTTCCGTGAATAAAAACGGCGATTATGTATTCTGATTCACATATAACCGAATAATAATCAATATGAATGTTTTGTTAATCAATGGGAGTCCGCACAAAGACGGATGCACGTTTACTGCATTATCCGAGATCGCGGGAGAACCGGAACGGCAGGGTATTGAAACCCGTATTTTCCCTTTGAACATGTATCTTTTCATCAAAAAGGGAACAAACTGTTGTTTTATTGTCCAAAACCAACTATATTTGTTGTTGATATAAATATTTAATAACTACGGAAACTAAAAAAAATAATAGCCATGTTTAGTAAAGAAACGTATATTAGTCGTCGTTCGGCATTGAAAAAATCAGTTGGTTCAGGTTTATTGCTTTTTATCGGTAACGATGAAGCGGGGCGTAATTATGCAGGTAACCCTTACCCTTATCGTCAGGATTCAACTTTTTTGTATTTTTTCGGTCAGCCTTATGCCGGATTGTCTGCTATTATAGATATCGACGATGACCGCGAGATCATATTCGGCGATGAACTTACGATAGATGATATTATATGGATGGGTATGCAACCGACGCTTCAGGAGAAGTGTTCGTCGGCGGGAATTACAGAACTGATGCCGGCAAATGCAATCATGGATTACATAAAAAAAGCACAGCAAAAAGGTCAGACTGTGCACTATCTTCCATCTTATCGCCCTGAGCATAAACTGAAATTGTGGAACTGGCTGGGAGCTCTTCCGGGCGAGGAAGGTTACTCTGTAGATTTTATAAAGGCGATAATCAATCTTCGTAATTATAAGTCGGAGGAGGAGGTTGTCAAGATAGAAAAAGCGTGTCTTGTTACGGCTGAAATGCATCTTGCAGCCATGCGTACAATACGACCGGGCATCCATGAATACGAGGTTGTGGCGGCAATAGAAGCGGTGGCCAGCTCGCATAACTGCGGATTGTCTTTTCCGATAATAGCGACAAAAAATGGTCAGACGCTCCATAACCATTATCATGGGAATCCGGTTCGAAGCGGCGATTTGTTTTTAGTTGACGCCGGAGCGGAGACCGAAATGGGCTATGCCGGCGATATGTCGTCGACGACTCCGGCCGATCATACATTTACTGCCAGGCAGCGCGATATTTATGTAATACAGACGGCAATGCATGATCATGCGGTAGCCGCTCTTCGTCCCGGTATTACGTTTGAAGAAGTCTATGATATATCAGCCCGGGTAATGGCGGAAGGATTGAAAGAACTCGGATTGATGAAGGGAGATGCTGCGGACGCCGTTAAAAGCGGCGCTCATGCATTATTTTATCCGCATGGTCTCGGACATATGATGGGGCTTGATGTACATGATATGGAGAACTTTGGCGAAGTATATGTCGGATATGACGGTCGCCCGAAAAGTAAACAATTCGGTCGTGCTTCATTGCGCCTGGGGCGTACTTTAGAATGTGGGTTTGTGCATACGATTGAGCCGGGCATTTATTTTGTCCCGGAATTGATCGATCAGTGGAAAACCGAAAATAAATTTGCCGGCTTCATTCATTATGATAAAGTTGAAACCTATAAGGATTTCGGCGGTATACGTAATGAAGAGGATTATCTGATTACAGAAACGGGAGCGCGGCTGCTGGGTAAACGGATTCCAAGAACCGTTGAAGAAATAGAGGCATTTCGGGACTGATTCGGAGATAACGTTAAAAACAAATGGATCTCTCAAGGATAATATTTTATAGCGTCCCCTGATTTTTAGAAACATCTGATATACGCCAGCGAGAAAGTATCGTACAAGTAATCTTTTATGCCATGTTTATATCTGAATGAGAGAATGTTTTTTTGATATTCATAATTTACTTTTGTGCGTAGCTGAAGAGGACGGTCTCCATTGCCCTTGTAGCCGTAAAAACCGGCCATATCGGCGTGAAATGTCAGATTCCCGTATCCGCTACTAATGCCGGCAGAGTAGGCTAGGGCGTCATTTTGTCTATGTACGATCTCATTTGTCATCCAGCAATAAAATCCGACAAGTCCCTGTAGACGGATAAATGATGTTCTATCTGCATTCCTATAGAGATCGCGCCCTGTATTCATGTTGAACCAGTAAGAGGCGGCGTCCGTGAACCGTGCATCTGCAAGTCTGTTCCCACTTGCGGTTTTAAGCGTTGCCTCAATCATGATATCCGCCCATTTGTCGCTTTTGAGTAACTTGTAAAAAAAGCTAACGATCACGTCTCCGTGCGCGCCGCTCTTCCAGTACCTTCCGGCTGCATGACGTTCCTCCACTATTTCCAGGGTCGTGTTATAATATTCATATAAAATATAACTTACTTCAAATCCTGCGCATCCTTTGGCTATGGGGATGAAAGCGCGTGCATAAATGTCCTTTGTACGGTCGCCTGTACATTCGTGGTATTCTCCGCGTAATTCCACTTCCCATCTTGTTTCGATATAACCGCTCCGGAGTTCGGGGATCGGAAATGCACTGGGACCAAAATACCGTGGCGAATATTGTAAATACCTCATGCTTTCCTGCCATGGGTCATCCTGTGCATTTGCATTTTTAATCGTTGCTAGAGAGATTAACAGTGCGAGTGTCATATATATTACTTGCTTTCCTGAAATCATTTTTTTGTATGTTAATGAGTGGGGCAAAGATAATGCAAGGCGGGATAACAGACAAAAAATAAAATGCAGAATGCAGCGTTTGGGCTAAAAAAAGCATCTTATATAAATGAACAGGTATGATATAATATGTTAAAGATTATATAATAGGCGTACTTAAAGAAGAAATGATGTATATTTGTGCTCAAAGGGGAAAAATTTTCCGGCAGATGATGGATAAAAATAGAAATAATATAAATTAAACCAAATGTTTAAAAGGGCGTCTAATGTATACGATGGAAAAGCGCTTTTAAACTAAATAAATTTTAGAGGAGGAACAGAAATGAAAACAAAAAGATTAACTTCCGTGTTAGTAATGCTTATGATGACCATGGGCGTTTTTGCGCAGGAAGAATTTGTGGATGATGTTTATTTCTCTTCGAGCAAGAGAAACAAGAATGTTACAAAAACAGAAGCACAGTCGTCTGCCGCTTTAAAACAATCAAATAACGCTTCTGTATCAGCGGCGTCAGGTTCTATGGTTGCAACGGCGGGAATGTCCGCTTCAGAAATGGATGTTGACGCTTATAATCGTCGATATTCCAACGACGATGCTGCGGAAAATTTCAGCGATGACGCTTATTATCCGGCGGAAGAAGGCGCTATGCCGGTTGATGTGCGTACGTCTGATTTGGAATATTCCGAGCGTATCATTCGTTATCATTCTCCGAGTAAAATAACGATCACAGGTTCGGATAATGTGAACTTAAATTTGAGTGAAGGTTATTATTCTTATGATTATGATACGTATGACGGAGGCGTTGATATAAATATCAATATGGGAAATGGTTATGGCTGGGGATATGATCCGTGGTACTATAATTCATGGTATAATCCCTGGTACAGTTCATACTGGTATCGCCCTTATCGTTGGGGTTTCGGTTGGAATTGGGGCGGTTTTTATGCGGGATGGAGTTCTCCGTGGTATTATGACTGGTACTGGGGTCCGTCATACGGCTGGGGCTGGGGTGGCGGATATTACGGAGGAGGCTGTTGGAATTGCCACTATTACAGCAAACCTTATTATCGTAATCAATACGGGCGTGCCGTAACAGGCGGTTCCCGTACCGGAGATCGTTATGCAAGAAATTCCCGTTCTTCGGGTTCCCGTTCTGCAGTATCTTCGGAAAGAACATCTTCCGTCGGCAGAAGTTCATCGTTGCGGAGAAGCGCCGCCGGTTCAGTACGAGGGGAGGGCGTTAGTAGTTCAAGATCGACTTCTTCAAGAGAAGGCGTAAATTCCAGATCCACATCAACAAGAGAAGGCGTAAATTCCAGATCCACATCAACAAGAGAAAATGCCGCTACCAGTAGCCGTTCAACCGGCAGTCGTTCAACCGACAGTCGTTCAACCAACAGTCGTTCAACCGACAGTCGTTCATCTGCCGTAAGTACAAACAGGGGAACAACTTCTTCCGATTCAAATGGATCAAGATCGGTACGTACTCGCAGCAATACTTCCGGTATAACAAGCAGTTCCGGCAGTAGTAGTAGTAGTAGTAGCCGGTCGTCGTCAGTAAGTAGAAGCTCGTCGTCTGTAAGTAGAAGCTCTTCTTCCGGCAGTAGTAGCCGGTCTTCAAGCAGTTATTCGTCGCCAAGTAATACGCGTAGCAGCAGTTCCGGTTATTCGTCAGGTTCGTCATCCGGCCGTTCAAGCGGAGGCGGCGGCGGAAGTAGCCGTTCAAGCGGCGGCGGCCGTAGTCGATGAGATATAGTGTGTGTTTATGTTGAATTAAAAATAGGTGAAGGGGCGTATTGACGCCTCTTTATTAATAAAAACAGAAGATGATGAAAAAAGTAGGTTTATTTACAGGCGTTTTATTGCTGGTTTGTAATATTGAGTTATTTGCTCAGGGAAATGAAATAGACGCTTTCACTCTTTCTAATTCGGAATTGGGAGGAACGGCTCGTTCTATGGCTATGGGAGGCGCGTTTGGCTCTTTAGGGGGCGATCTTTCCGTCATTTCTAATAATCCGGCGGGTTTGGGTATTTATCGTAGTTCGGAAATTGCCGGAACGTTTGACCTGTCAATGGTTAATGCTTCTACAAGCTGGGGAGGGGTGAATACGGATCGGAATAAAACTCGTTTTACTCCGAATAATTATGGTTTTACGCTTTATTTTCCCACAAATTCAGAAAGTGTCCGCAACTGGAACCTTGGCTTTTCATATAACCGTTTGAAAAATTATAATCGTAGCTATAAAATGTCAAACAAAGGTCAGAACTATTCCATGGCGGATTACGTAGCGTGGCGCGCTTCCAATGCATTTGGTTCCGGAAATGGAATTACAAGGGAAGAACTGACTTATGTAAAGGATGGTTATGATCCATATAATAATAAAGACCTGGCAGGACAATGGCTTCCTGTTTTAGGTTATGAAGCTGGTTTTTATGATCATTATGCAGGAGGACAAAATGAATATCAGAGTTCTTTTGGGAGGAAGACGGGTAATGAATGGGTGATAGATTCTCCATACAAGAATTCGTTAATAGTGAATGAACGCGGTCATATGGACGAGTATAATATCGGCTTAGGAATGAATATCTCTGATTTTTTATTTCTGGGAGCCTCGATATCGATCACAGATATAAGTTATAGATATAGTTCTTATTATGAAGATCTTTTTGCTTATGATAAAAAGGATGATCAATTATATTTGGAAAATTCTCTGAATACGGAAGGAACCGCCGTTTCTGTGAATGTAGGCGCGATTATGAATTTACAGCTGTTAAGACTGGGAGTTGCGTATAATTCGCCGCGATGGTATGATATGACAGATTATTTTTGGGCGCAAGCTGGGACTTATGTAAATGGCTATGATGATCCGAGTATTAAAAATCAGACTCCTGAAGACGCTTATTCGGAATATCGGTTTCGTACTCCGGACAAATGGATTTTCAGCGGATCTGTAATTCTTGGACAGTCTGCATTGATAAGTGCAGATTATGAAATTATGGATTATAGGAAGATGCATTTCTCGGATAAAGACGGCTATGATGGCGGATATTCTATGAATGGTTATATCGATGACGATTATACCTCGGCGCATACATTAAAACTTGGCGCGGAGATAAAGGTTACTCCTCAATTTGCCGTACGCGCCGGTTATATGACGCAAACGTCTCCCATGCGGAAGGCTTTGTTCAATAATGATGTGGAAGTTTTACCTGCCGGAACGATTCCTCATTTTACAGTCGCATCGAAGCCGACAAACTATTACACGGTTGGTTTGGGTTATCGCTTTACTCCAAACTTCTACATAGACTTAGCATGCGCGTATCGTTATAACAGTTCTCATGCATATGCTTTTTCGAATACATATAAAAATGATAAGACGGTAGATGTTTATTCGGAACCGGGGTCATTGAAAACAAAAACAACGCGCCTGGTTTTGACTTTAGGGTATAAGTTTTAATGAAATAAACGGTTTAAAACATACAAATCCTGTTTTCCGGCTGAAAATCAGCATGTTGCAAAATTGTTTTTCTTGACAGGTAACGATTTGGAAACCGGCGAACTTCTGCGATTTACCCCATTTTGCACAAAGACAAAGAACGACTTTCACTTACAAAGTTACCATTATTCGTTGAATAATGAAAAAACAAAATAAGAAATAGATTTCTTATATAGAAGTTACATAAAATTATTCTGTCGAAGAAAACTATCGGACTCTTTCTTTCCATATTTATCCTTCAGCATAGGAAACTTTTTCCTGCACAAAAAAGAAAGATGCGCATAGGTTATGCAAGTTTTCTCTCAAAAATATTCGGTGGTGATATAAAAAGTATGCTGCTATAAAAGAATGGCAATCAGGGCGAAAAGTATTACTTTTGTAATAAATAAGCAAGACTTATTTTGTATTGCTCTCAACTTGCATTAACTTTGTACTAAATTTTAAAGCGATAAAACGATGTTAACAACAAGAAGATTGCCGGTCGGTATACAGGATTTTGACGATTTGAGAACAACTAACTGTTTGTATGTGGACAAGACAGAGTATATTTACCGATTGATAAACATGGGGAAGCCCTATTTTCTCGGTCGTCCGCGCCGTTTCGG
>JAIROL010000236.1 GCA_031257565.1 Tannerella sp.
AATGGATTTGCAGCTTGGAAATTAAGTTCGTTGCACATAAGTAATGAAAAAATTAAAGAGAACTCTCCCATACAGGTCTATTTCAACAGTATGTCCCATACTCTCTTCTTTTCAGAGGCAGTAAAGAAAGCAGACCTGTTCACTATAGATGGCAAACTTGTTCAATCTGCCACGAATGTAAGTCATATGAATATGAATAGAAAAGGAGTTATAATCGTGCATTATAAAGATCAGGCGGGGCTAACAGGTACCCGAAAGGTTATTATTCCGTAATTCGCACATTCAATAAAATCACATCCGTTCCGGCATTTCTATTCCTAAAAGCGACATGCCGGAACGTATTACTTTTGCAACGTTTGCCGACAATACCAAACGTAATTGTTTGATATCGTTCTTTTCTTCACGTAATATTGAATAATCATGATAAAACCGGTTATATTCGCGCACCAAATTATAAATATAATTTGCAATGCAAGATGGACTGCAGGTATCGCCAGCCTCTTTTACGATGGAGGGATATTCCGTCAGCATCTGTATAATCGCTTCTTCTTTCTCTGTTACCGGAGTATCTACAGCTATACTTCCGGATAAAGACAGTCCAAGTTCTTCCGCCTTACGCAACACAGAACAGATGCGTGCATATGTATATTGAATAAAAGAGCCTGTATTTCCGTTAAAATCAATCGATTCTTTCGGATTAAAAGTCATATTCTTACGCGGATCGACTTTCAGCATAAAATACTTTAATGAGCCAAGCCCGATAATCCTTATAATATGATCTGCCGCTTCAGCGGTCAAACCGTCCAACTTTCCAAGTTCTTTCGATATCTCGCGAGCCGTAGAAACCATCTCATCCATCAAATCGTCGGCGTCCACCACCGTTCCTTCACGGCTTTTCATCTTACCTTCGGGCAAGTCCACCATCCCGTAAGAGAAGTGAACAAGTCCTTTTCCAAATCCAAACCCTAACTTATCCAATAAAATCGAAAGCGCCTGAAAATGATAATTCTGTTCATTTCCGACAACATAAATCATTTTATTGATGGGATAATCATCAAAACGAAGCTTGGCGGTTCCGATATCCTGTGTCATATATACAGACGTTCCATCGGAACGCAGTAATAATTTTTCATCCAGTCCGTCTGCCGTAAGATCGGCCCATACCGAACCATCTTCGCGACGGTAAAAAATCCCTTTTTCAAGTCCTTCCAAGACTTTCTCCCTACCTTCCAGATAAGTTTCGGATTCGTAATATATTTTATCAAAATCAACGCCCAGACGCTTATATGTTTCTTCAAATCCGGCATAAACCCAACTGTTCATCATACTCCACAGCGCCCTTACCTCTTCATCTCCGGCTTCCCAACGGCGAAGCAACTCACGGGCTTCGCCCATTAACCCGGATGCAGATTCAGCTTCTTTTTCACTCATCCCGCCGGCTTGCATTTCCTTAAGTTCTTCTTTATACCGCTGATCAAAAAGTACATAAAAATCACCCGCCAGATGATCTCCTTTTTTTCCCGAAGACTCTGGCGTCGCGCCGTTTCCCCATTTCTGCCAGGCAAGCATCGATTTACAGATGTGAATGCCACGATCATTGACTATATTTGTTTTAATAACGTTATGTCCATTTGCCTTCATTATTTCCGACAAACTGTATCCGAGCAGGTTATTCCGTATATGTCCCAGATGAAGAGGCTTATTGGTATTAGGAGACGAATATTCGATCATGACCAACTGTGACTGATCCGTTACCCGAACATGTCCGAAATCCGGTTGAGTATTTATTTCATTGAGCGTTTCCACCCAACATGCTCCTCCTACTGTTATATTCAGAAATCCCTTTATAACATTAAAACCTGCAACAACATCTGCGCTATTTGCACAGAGATATTCGCCTATTTCCAGCGCCGTTTGTTCAGGTGATTTTTTCGACGCCCGCAAAAACGGAAAAACAACAAGAGTCAGACGCCCGTTAAATTCCTTTTTCGTCTTTTGTAATGATATTTGTTCTGCGGGAATATCGGTCCCGTATAGCGTTTTAAGCGCGACTGACGCCGCATTAGATAAATGTTGTTCTATAGTCATAATAAAAAATTTTATGCAAAGTTAGCGCAAGTTGAGAGCAATACAAAATAAGTCCTGCTTATTTTTATTGCCGAAACGCCGCCTGTCTTCATTTTCTTGAATAAAGTTAGCGCAAGTTGAGAGCAATACAAAATAAGTCCTGCTTATTTTTATTGCCGAAACGCCGCCTGTCTTCTCTTCGCCCTAACGAAACACGGCTGAACGAAGCGAGACTAAATAGCCGGCCATTTAGTCGGGGAGGAATGTTACTGAAATACCATCTCTTTTTATAAAATGAGAAAAAAATATTGTTTCTTTTAATAATAAGACATACATTTGTGTATAATTTAAACGTTGTCATGTCTAAGCAAAAGGATAAAAAATATAAACTCGGTCTTGTCTTAAGCGGCGGTGGTTCCAAAGGTTTTGCCCATATAGGCGCATTAAAATTGATCGAAGAATGCGGCCTGAAACCTGATATTATAGTCGGAACGAGCGCGGGGGCGCTTATAGGCGCTTTATATGCCGACGGATATAAGCCCGAAGAAATAACGCCGCTGTTTTCCGGACGTGAATTTTCTGAATTCACATCCGTGCAAATACCCAGAATGGGAATATTTGACAGCAATAAGTTCAACAAATATATAAAAAAAATAATACGCGCTGAAAAAATCGAAGATATGAAGATACCGCTTATTGTAATGGCTACAGATCTCGACAACGGAAAAGCGCACGCTTTCGCCAAAGGATCTATTTCTGAAATAATAACGGCGTCATGCAGCATGCCCATACTCTTCAATCCCGTCATCATAAATGGCATACACTATGTGGACGGGGGAATATTTCATAACTTCCCGGTTTCTATTATACGTAATGAATGTGAAGTCGTTATCGGTTCAGACGTAAGTTCTATTATCCCCGATAAATACAACAAAACCATGATAGGAATCGCCGAGCGTTCCTATCATTATTTATTCAAAGCCAATACGGAAAAAGAACGCGAACTCTGCGATATCCTGATCGAAGCAGATAAATTGGGTAAATATAAAACGTTTGACCTGAAAAATATAGAAACGATCGTACAAATCGGGTATGAAGCTGCAGAACATGCATTCGAAGAATTTCTGAAGAACAGACCCATTGCTGCGCTTATAAAAAACTATTCGACAAAGACAAACAAATAACATTACACATAGAATCAATAGAAATGAAGACAAACAAACATATAATATACCAGACTTTCCCCAGATTATTTGGCAACTATACTAAAAACCCTGTTAAAAACGGCAGCATAGAAGAAAACGGATGCGGAAAATTCAATTCATATACAAAAAAAGCCCTGGATAGTATCAAGGAATTGGGAGTAACGCACATCTGGTATACCGGCGTAATAGCTCATGCTACGTGTACCGATTATACGGCATACGGCCTTCCGAGAAATCATCATGCCATCGTAAAAGGAGAAGCCGGATCTCCATACGCAATCAGAGACTATTATGATGTTGATCCGGACCTGGCTGAAAATATACCAAACAGGATGATCGAATTTGAGGAACTGATCAAACGTACCCACGACGCCGGGATGAAAGTAATCATTGATTTTGTACCCAATCATGTGTCACGCGCTTATCATTCGGTCATGAAACCCTCCTATATTGACGATCTCGGACAACATGATCGCACGGAACTGGCTTTTTCTCCCTCGAACAATTTCTACTACTTACCCGGACAACATCTTGAACTTCATTTCAGAGCGCAAGAAGAAGATTTCGAATACAGCGAGTTCCCGGCAAAAATAACAGGTAATGACTGTTTCACTGCCTGTCCGGGGGTGAACGACTGGTATGAAACCATCAAATTAAACTACGGGATAAACTATCTTGACGGAGGTTCCGAGCGCTTCGACCCTGTCCCGAATACATGGAATAAAATGCTTGACGTCCTCCTGTTCTGGTTAGAAAAAGATATCGACGGTTTCCGTTGCGATATGGCTGAAATGGTTCCGGTAGAATTCTGGGGTTGGGCGATTCCACGTGTAAAAAGCCGCAAAAACGTCATCTTCATTGCCGAAATTTACAATCCGGATCGATACAAAGAATATATCCGGACAGGACATTTTGACTATTTATATGACAAGGTCGAGGCCTACAATATTTTGCGCGACATTATATGCCGGAAATTACCCACTACCCGTATTACCCAATACTGGCAGACTTATGAAAATATCAAGGAACACATCCTTTTTTTCCTTGAGAATCATGACGAACAGCGAATCGCCTCCGACTTTTTTGCAGGCAATGCTCAGGCGGGGATTCCCGGATTGGCCTTTATGGCGACATTCGACATTCATCCGTTCATGATTTACAATGGACAGGAATTAGGTGAAAAAGGAATGGACGAAGAAGGATTCAGCGGTAAAGACGGAAGAACTTCCATATTTGATTACTGGAGTATGGACAGTATACGCAGATGGGCTAATAACGGTCTTTTTGACGGTAAACTTCTGGATAAAGAACAACGTCGGTTGAGAGAATTATATAAAAATATTCTCAACGTTGCAAAAGACGAAAAAGCCATTTCGCTGGGCAGTTTTTATGGCCTTGCATATTGTAATAAAAACAACCCGTATTTCCCCTTGGAACAGATGATGTCCTACTTTCGTAAATATGAAAACGAATTGATTATTGTATTTATCAATTTCGACGACCGGGAACATCATTTTCGCTTAAAAATTCCGAAAAATGCATTTGATATACTGCAGATACCCGACAACACGGCAATCACGGCAAAAGAACTTCTTTCAGGAGAAGAATGTATCTGTTCATTAACGCATGCTTGTCCATTCGAGGGAACTATCTCTGCACAATCAGCTAAAATACTGAAATTCAACTATTAAATATGATTTTTAGCGCCGGTTAATAAATTTTCTTCCATTGGATTTATATATTCCGATATGTTTTGTACTTTTGCCGGACATTTCAAAATATCTTTCAATGAGCGCACCTACTCCTTTTTTAATTTTCTCAGGAACAAAAACCCGCTATCTGGCAGAAAAGATCTGTAACAGTCTCGGTTGTCCGCTCGGACAAATGAATATACAATATTTTGCCGACGGCGAATTCTCCGTTTCATATGAAGAATCCATACGCGGAAGATATGTTTTTCTTGTACAATCAACATTCCCGAACTCCGACAACCTGATGGAGTTATTATTAATGATTGACGCAGCCAAGCGTGCCTCGGCGCTTTCAATAATTGCCGTCATCCCCTACTTCGGCTGGGCGCGTCAGGATCGGAAAGACAAACCACGCGTATCCATCGGCGCCAAACTCGTTGCCGACATATTAAGCGTAGCTGGAATTAACCGGTTGATAACAATGGATTTACACGCAGACCAGATTCAGGGATTCTTCAATGTGCCGGTAGATCACCTGTATGCTTCGTCCGTATTTCTGGATTACATTAAGACACAGTTGCCATCGGAAAATTTGATCATGGCGGCGCCGGACGTGGGGGGAACAAAACGGGCAAGCAGTTATTCGAAATACCTCGAAATTCCAATGGTGATATGTCACAAAACACGCCAACAGGCAAATGAAGTCGCTAATATGCGGATCATCGGAGACGTTGACGATAAAGACGTCCTTTTAGTTGACGATATTGTAGATACGGCAGGCACCATTACAAAAGCGGCAGACCTTATGATAGAAAACGGAGCCCGCTCCGTGCGGGCAATGATCAGTCATCCGGTAATGTCTGACCCCGCAACAACGCGTATTGACCAATCGGCCCTTAAGGAAATGATTTTCACAGACTCTATTCCTTATACGAAAAAAAGCGAAAAAGTCACAGTATTATCTGTCGCCGAGATGTTCGCCGAAGCAATCAGACGCGTATGCAACGACGAATCTATCAGTTCGCTCTATACAATAAAATAACGCTCTACTTTATATGTTCGCCACTTTTGCATTTCGGCATGTCCCATCGAACAGTCGAGAACAATTTGGACAGGTTATCCGGATAAAAATTCAAATAGAGGGCGTCTAAGACTTTTTAGACGCCCTCTATTTGCACTTTCATCAGGAGTCTCTTTAATATTTATTCTCCTCTGTCAATACACTTCAAACTCTGCTATCTGAGCGGCGTTGTTGTTCATTCCTGTCCGTGTGATGCTCAGGCGAACGTAGCGGGCAGTAACCGGTTTGGCCAGCAGGCGGTCGGTTTCTGCTTCGGTGTTCGACGTAACGTCGTCGACCGATTGCCATGGCGCATCGGGATGTGATTTTACTTCTAAGCGGTAGTCTTTGGCAATAAAATTCATCATATTACCCCGGCCGACGCCTCCATGATATACAAACCAACCCTGCACCGTTTCTTCTTTTCCGAGATCGAACTCCAGAAACTTCACCTCGCTTTCGGAATTGAAATCCGCCCAGCGCGTGTTGAAATCATTATCAACAGCGGACGACGCCTTACCACCGAAACGGTTATTGCCGCCCTCTCCGGACATTGCCGTGACGGCTTTTCCTTTCAGCAGGTTTTTGCGGGCAACGATATTGACGGCCAAGTCTTCCGGTTTTAATGCCGTAGAAAGTATCTCTGTGGCCGGACAAATGATTTCGCTTCCATTTTGCGCCAGTGTTGCGGCAAAGAGCAGGATGCGTGAGTTATCTGTTAATACCAGCTGCTTTGCTGTTTTGGGGATGTCTACAGCGTAGCGGAAAAGGTATGTAAACTCGTATGGCACGTCCTTCTGTTCAAACGCAATGTGTTTGTGGGTACCGACAAATGCTATTTCTGCCGGTTTGAGGAATCCTTCCGTATGCTCCGTATGTCGCCATTGCCCGATAAACCCCGAATAATACGGGATATACAGTTCGGTCGGTTTTCCGTCGATGTAGAAGGTGGCTATCTGATCTTTGTATGTCGAAGCGGCCAACAGGTATAAACGGTTATACGACCCGTCCTGCGGTAGCGTAATCGTATCGCCTCTACACGTTATGGCATTGGGCGCTGCAGGATCGCCGAGCGCAAAAGTGATACCGCCGCTTATCAACGTATCCGGCCACAGTTCCGCTGCATAGGAATAACCCTTACCATCGATATTTGCATCCGTACGGAAAGCATTGTAGGTAGCAGTTTTAATATTGTACTTCAATTCGACAGGCAAGGAATGCCGGATGCTTGCCTGAACAGCCGAAGGTTGTTTCAGTTTGACGCTGTATGTCCGTATGGAAAAGGGCGTGATACTGCCTGTCAGCGTACGGTTTTCGAAGCTTATCGTTCCGATGCTGTCTTCGACGCCATTCAGTTCCTTTGCCTCTAAAATTTCATCTGCGAAAGTCAGCCTGAAAGGGTCGATTTTTCTCCCTGCGGTTTCATACACCCTGACGACGTAGTCATCCGTATTTTCCGCTTTTTTCAGCGCCTTTATCAGGATATGGTCATTGTCGACGGATACGAACGAGAACTGTCGTCCCAATGCGCCTGCATGTTTGTTTGTAACAAAAGCTTTGGGCGGCTGGTTAAGCGCTTCAGCCTTGTCGACCGTTTTTGCATCGACATAACTGCCTTGATGCCCCACGAGCGAATAAGTGAACGTATGAAAGCCGAAATCCTGCTTGTTCTGGTAGACATACCCCCGGTTAGTGGCAGGCGTATGCAGCAATGTTAACCGCAACGTATGGTCATCGGGTTTATCCCAGCCGTATTTGCTGTCGTTCATTACCGATACTCCGTAGCTGCCGTCCTTATCGGTCAGGTCTGCCCAATACTGCGCATACACTTCGTAAGCAGTTTCGGTATTGTTTTTCCGTTGTATGCTCCCCACTCCAAGGTCATAAGTTGCCGATTCATTTACAACGTTCAGCGGAAATTCTGCTTTCAGCAGGGCGTTTGTGGTCTGCCAGTCTACTTCGTTGACAAAATCTATCCTGTCGTCCTGTCCGCCGTTAGTTAGACGGATATATTGCCTGAATACCGATTCGCCATATTTTTTTTCAACGCACAGCGAAGCGCGTAACGGTCCTTTTTCGACAACCGAAATACGCACATTTTCGGAAATTTCTTCAGGCGTACGATCAATCGTTGTTTTTATGATCTCCCATGCCGGCCATGAAAACGATTCGTTTGGAGTAAAAAGCGTCAGCCGTATGGTTCGGCCGTTGCGCACAAGCTCTTTGTCACAACGTTTGTCTACGATGGAAATGATATCGCCGTTATCATTCAGCGTTAGTTTGTAAACGGCGTTTTCGAGCGTTCTTTCGCTAACTTTCAGCGATGAGGCGACTTTGGCCTTTCCCGAACGCAGGTCATAGACTGAAAAAGAAGCAGCAGGCAGGTTTACCGCTACCAGCAGGTTTGTCTTTCCTTCCTTTCGCGAAACGAATTGCGTTGGGGCAACCCGACCGCTGCCGTCATATACCCTAAAATCTTCGGATGACGATTTCGGGCTGTCGACAGTAATTCCGATCACTTCGTTAACCTGCCTGGCAACGGGATTTTGAACTACCAGAGGGATGCCGTTCACCTGCGTATTCAGCGCCCTGGCGACGCTTCCGGCCGACGACGTCCAGACTTGT
The DNA here is from genome assembly GCA_031257565.1 of Tannerella sp. Taxonomy (GTDB): domain Bacteria; phylum Bacteroidota; class Bacteroidia; order Bacteroidales; family Tannerellaceae; genus Tannerella. The sequence goes on from JAIROL010000236.1 coordinate 8,649, forward strand.
GCAAACTGTTTTTGCGCTATCAACTCGTCGTTCCATGAAAATTCGTATGCACGCGGTATACTGGTACCGGTCAAGTCATCGTGAAACTGATGCCAGACAAATCGCCGCCATGCTTCGGCAAGCGTTTCGCCCGGATAAGATTGTTCGCCCAGCCAGTCGGCCACGACGGCAGTCCGTTCGGCGGCGTCGGCCAACAGTTCGTTTTTCCTGTTATACAGTTTCATGGCTGCCTCCGACGTATAGCATCCCGTGCCGTGGACATCCATCAACAATTCTCCGTTATGTACCGGCAGTTCCGGATGGCTGTCGAAGGGGAGATATTCCTTGTAGAGCCGGTCACTTGTTGCGCTGATAACCTGTAATGCGCCATCGCCGGCCAGTCCCTTTTCAACGGCGCGGACAGATTCGATAGTAGGCGCTCCGCCGGTATCGCCTGTTCCATAGTAGTGATACAACACCCGGCCGGGATTGGCTTCGGCCATACGAATCAGGTTTTCGTTATGACTAAGGTCTTCGTCGCGCCATCGCGTGGTATAATTGTGTGCATCAGCTATCAGCATGATGCGTGCGCCGTCTATACCTTGCCACAGTCCTATCTCGAAGGGAATTTTGCTATCGCCGTAGAACGGGTTGCGACGCCATTGGAGTTTTTGCGTCGAAAATCCTATTAATCCTGCATGCGAGGCTACGGTAGGCAATGTCCATCCGAATCCGAAGCAGTCCGGCAGGAAAATATCCGTACTCTGTACGCCAAATTCGCTACGGAAGAATTGTTGACCATAAAGAATATTCCGCATGAAAGATTCCGGCGAAGGGATATTAGCGTCTGCCGCATCCCACGTGCTTCCGGTAACGTGCCAACGATTTTGGCGGACATATTTTTTTACTTCTTCGTATTTGTCAGGATAATATTCTTTCATCCACGCATATTTTATACCTCCTTCGAAATTAAAAATGTAATCGGGATATTGTTTGAGCAAAAACAAGTTTTGGTCAAGCGTCTTCGATACATAATCGCGAATGGACGTTTGTACATCCCAGTTCCATTGCGAATCGAAATGAGCGTTCGACACGGCATACAATTTCGGTTTATCCTGCGTCTGTGCAAGTAATCCCGGCATACGCCGGTAATCTTCCCACAGTTCGTCTATGGTACGTCCGGTAATATCTTCCCAGATGTTGTCGTAAAACCGGTCTGTACGGGCGGCTTCGTTAAGTTTGTCCACGATTTGCGAATCTCGCCGTTCTTCCAGCCATGCAAAGAAACGTGCAGTAATTCGGTAGGAACTGGAATAGTGATGTTCAGGTTTCAGTTCGGGTAACGTCCAGTTGGCGTCTTTATTATAAAGTCCGTACTTGTAACGAACATAATCGGCGATGCCTTCCGTTACCCATCCGGGTACACGACTCCGTCCGTAATTCTGGACGATATGCATGACTTCGTGCGTTACCACATCCAGATCATTTGGATTTTCAGCAAACCATTCGGGGTTAAAGATAACTCTTCCGTTGAATGCGGCAGCCACGCCGTGGTAGCTTGTGTCTACCGCAAAAACAACTCTTTTCTGTGCTTCCCTGTTGTATCGTTCCGTCAAAATGGGGTATACCGCAAAGAATGTTTTTATTAAGGCATTCTTCACAGATAGAGAGAATGTCGAAGCGTTACTGTAGAATACAAGTTTATAACCGTTTTGTTCGAGTGAGTCCTTTAGAGGATATTCCGGTATGGCAGGCGCCGAGTTCCTGCCCCAATTTTGCGCTTGCGTTATAGCTAAAAAGCCCAAGAGCATGCAGCCGGTCAGTAATAATCGAGTGATTTTCATATACATTACTATTTTCGTGTTTTTACAGTCTGTGAAATTTTTCCCATCTGTTTATTATCAAAAAGGGAGAATATGCCGCCTGCGTGCAGTACCGTCATACTCTCCCTTTGTTGATTATCATTTGCATGCAAAGATAGCATTAAATTTTTCAATTACACACAAATAAATAAAAATATTCGGCAAAATTCACAGAAAAAATATATGCCGGATTATTAATTGTAACCGGGATTTTGCTGCAAGTTAGGATTTGCTTGCAGAGCGTTTCCCGGAATGGCAAAAAGTCTGCGCGAAGGATCTTTATTAAGCGTTCCGCCGCTTCCGTCCGGATATCCGGCATTGCCGTCCCACCATCCTTCGAGGGCAAATTCAAACTTTCCGAAACGAATCAAGTCTTGCCTGCGTTTTCCTTCGAAGATGAACTCGCGTCCGCGTTCGGCCAGCAGTTCGTCCAGCGTCAGAGTAGACACGGTATAACGATCGCCGTTGGCGATCGCTTCGACGCTTTCCCAATATTCGGACAGGAAGGCTCTTTTTTTGACGGCGTTTATCAGCTCCACAACTTCCTGTGTAGCAACGCCTCCGTTCTTACGCATCAACGCTTCGGCTTTGGCGAAATAAATGTCGCTCAAGCGATACAGGATGAAATGATTATTGCCGTAGTTGGGGTCGCCCGTCTGTCCGGTTTTGTATTTATTGTAGCGTGCACCCGTATTTTCCGCGCAATCTTGCCACATGTAGCGATAATCGTTTTTTGTACTCCACGAATATTGCAATTCGGGATTCTGCCCGTTGTACGCTCCGGAGAGATAGACTTCGTATAGGCCTCCGTCATAGTTCGTAATCACCAGGTTTTTAGTAGTCGATCCGTTCAGCGCTTCCTGTATTTTTAATTTGGAAGCTTCGTCGGGGAACTCGGGCGAATACCATTCCGTGATGGTAATCGTACGGTTAGCGATCGGATCGCTTTTCGAACCGGAAACGGAAACAATCGCTTTAATAGGCTTGTAGCAGAAAATGATAGGAAGTCCCGTATATTCTTCAGTGCCGAGCACGTAATCGTTCCTCTTCCGTCCAATATCTTTGTAGGGACCCTGGTAACTGTATCCGCCGTATCCGTCGCCTATACCGTACATGAACCAACTGTGCTTGCGGAGATCTTGCGGATGATAGGCATTATAAGCATTAGAAGTGACCACGATGCCATTGTTACCGTTGTTGTTTGTGTTGAGGATGTCTCGCTCGTTGTAAGAACCGAAATCGCCGCGTCCCAGCCACATGCCTTTGTTATAATCGTAAGCAATCTGGAAAATGGCTTCTTTCGAACGGTTCTTGTTGTCATTTGAATAAGTAATATCAATATCGGCGTCCAGTTCTATTTTACCGTTCAACCCGCCGCCATCGCCGGCAATCAGTTTGTCGCAATATCTGATACAGTCGTCCCAGCGAGCCGAGCCTGTCCATATTTCGGCATTAAGATATAACTCTACATACATTGCATAGGCGGCAGCGCGTGTAACCCGACCTGCCAGCGCGTTTTCGAGGAGGAACATACTTTCGGTATTTTCATTCAATTCCTGTTCGATAAACGAGAATACTTCCGCCCGCGGTAATGTAGGCGGGCTTAATGGCTTACCGACTTCGGTCACTACCGGAATGTTGCCGTACAGGTCCATCAGCTTAAGATAATGCCATGCGCGAAGTATTTTCAGTTCGCCGACATAAGCCGCTTTGTCTTCATTCGTCAGCCGGATGGAAGGGAAATCAACTTTTTCAAAATCTTCTATGGTGTTGTTGCTAAAGCCCATGCCCCAGAACATCAGTCGCCAGGCGTTCCATGTCGTGTTATCCGTCGTAGCGTCCGTCCATGAATGATAATGTAACCGTCCGTGATCGCCGCCATCGTAGCCATGCCTTCCCTTTTGCGGCCATATCAACTGGTCGGCAGAGAGTTCCGCAACCCGCCAGTATCCGACTTGTCCTGTCGGGCAAGCCCAAGCGTTAGCATGCGTATAGGGCCTTTCTACCCCGGCCTGTACCTGAATAGCATTCTTGTAAAACGTTTCAGCCGTAATTTGGTTATAGGGAACTACATCCAGATCCGTACAACTCGACAAAAGTCCTGTTACAGCTAAACAAACATATAAAATACTATATTTTTTCATATCAAATTATTTTTTAAAAACCAAAATTAATACCAAACATTAATGTAGAAGTAGACGGGAAGAATCCGCGCCCTTCAATACCTGCTTCAAAACCGGTATCCTGTACTTCGGGCGTGATACCGGAGTAGCTGGTGAAAGCGCCCAGATTTTGTCCCGATACATAAACACGGAGATTCCTGATCCAATCGTTGGGTTTGATTTTGAAATTGTAACCAAGCGTAAAGTTATCTAATTTCACGAAATCGCCTTTTTCGAGGTAATAATCGGAATATTGTGGCGCATCGTGCAGGTCGGCATGCTTAGTTGTAGCAGATTTGAGCACGTTGTTCGGCAACCAGTTCAGGTTTCCGAAATAGAGTTCTTTGAGGTTCAGAATCTGGTAACCGAATTTTCCTCTGAAGAACACGGTCAGGTCAAATCCTTTGTAGCGGAACGTATTTGACAGCGAGGCATAATATTTTGGAATACCGTTGCCGATATATGTCAAATCTTCGGGTTTAACTTCGCTGAGCGAAACCACCTGGCCGTCCTTGTTGTAGAATTGCCATTTTCCATTCTCGTCGAAACCGGCAAATCGTTTTCCATAAAAGCCGCCAAGCGATTTACCCTCTTCCGTACGGATGGCATTACCCAACGCTCCGGGGCTCGGCAGACCATACCACTCGCGGTATGTAGACTTGTAGACGTCGTTCGACAGCGATTCCAGTTTGTTCTGCTGATAGAAAAAGGTGGCGCCGACGTTCCATGAGAAGTCTTTCGTTTCGATCGGGATGACATTGACGCCTATTTCGATTCCCTTGTTGCTGATAGTACCCACATTCGTCCAGACAGTCGAAAGCACGTAAGGAGGCAACTGAGCATTGTATTCGTCGATAAGGTCTTTGGAACGTCTGTTATACCAGTCGATGGTACCGTTTACACGATCTTTCAGGATAGAGTAGTCGATACCGATGTTCCATTCCTGTTTCGTTTCCCATTGCAGGTTAGGATTCGGGTTGCGCGCCGGACCGTAAGTCTGATACCACGTGCCGCCCGCTACCGGATATTGTCCGCCGGTGCCGAGGGTAGTCATGTAGATGTAATTGTCGCTCGGTATATTTCCCGTGACGCCCACGCCTGCACGCAACTTTAGATTATTAATTATATCCAGGTCACTCATAAATTTTTCCTTGCTGATAACCCATCCGGCCGAGACGGCGGGGAAATTACCCCATCTCTTATCCTTTCCGAAACGGGAAGATCCTTCGTGTCGCAATGTGGCCGAAAATTGGTATTTGTCCATCAATACGTAGTTGACGCGTCCGAAAAAGGCGGCCAGTTTATCGTCGGACTTTCCGCTACCCATACCGAAATAATTGGTACCGAGCGTCATCCCCGTACCGTTACCCAGATGATTGTACATGAAGGCGTCTGTCAGAAAACCGGTGTTCCATGCATTGAAATTTTCGGACACATGATATTCGTAGCTGTGTCCGGCAATGGCATTGATGGAATGGATTTCATTAAATTGTCCGGTATATTCGACCGTCGATTCGACGGTTCTACGAATATCCGACGACCACTCTCTTCGTGCGTATCCGCCGCCCTGATAGCTGTCGACCGACGTTTTGCTGTCGCGGAGGTCATATCGCCGACTAGCATTGTCATACTGCTGCCATGATCCTCTGAGCGACATTTTCAGCCCGTCGATAAGTGTAAGCGACGCTTTTCCCGTCCCCAGCCATGTGGTTCGCGTACTATAGTATTCTCTTGATTCGTAGCGTGCCAGCGGATTCCATGAATTGTAAGCGCCGTCTTCGAGCCAGTTGCCGTTTTCGTCGCGCGCCGGTTCGGTCGGATTGCGCTGCGACACTTGTTCCCATGCGCCCGTATCGCCTACTTCATTACGGGTACGATGGTCTGTGTTCACATTTATCTGCACGTTCAGCCGGTCGTTCAGTCCCGTATGATTGACGTTGACCCGTCCGCCCCAGTTGGATTGACCCGACTCAATGGCGATAGGCTGCACGTCACGGTAGTATATCGATACTCTATAACCGGTATTGGCGTTTCCGCCCTGCATGGACAAGTTGTGATTCTGCGACAGATTATTTTTGTCGCTCAGCAGCTCAGGCCAGTTTGTCGAACTGTTAAAGTCGACCATCAGGTTCGCGTTATAGGCGCCGCTTTGCATGTAGGTTCGGTATTCGTCGGCGGTAAGAATATCGGGTTGCCGAGCGATATACTCGTGCGACACATATCCCGAATAGTCGAACGCAGGTTTCGCTAACCCGCGTTTCGCTTTCTTGGTAGAGATAATAATCACGCCGTTTGAACCGCGTGTTCCATAGATTGCCGCTGCCGAAGCGTCTTTCAGCACGTTGAAAGACTCGACGTCTTCGGGACGCAACAACGACAAGTCGCCTCCGGGTACATCGTCAATAACAATTAACGGCGATGTCGAACTTCTAAGAGTGCCTACGCCGCGAATCTGTATTGAGGCGCCCGAACGGGGGTCAGACCCGTTGGCGTTGGTAATGACTACGCCGGGCAGTTTCCCTTTGGCGAGTTCTAATACGCTCGAAGAAGCTACTGTCGTATTGAAATCCTTCGAACTCAAGGTAGAAACGGCGGCCGTCACTTCGCTCCGTTTTTGAGTGCCATAACCTACGACGACGATCTCTTCCATTTCCTTTACGTCTTCCGAAAGATTAAGACTGATTACCCGCCGGTTGCCGACAGGTACCTCCTGTGAAAGATACCCGACGTAGGAAAATACAAGTACGCTATTTGCATCCGGTACTGTAATTTCATATTTCCCGTTTACGTCGGTTACAATGCCGATCTGCGTACTTTTGACTCGTACAGCTACGCCCGGCAATGGCTCATTCGTCTCGTCGGCAATCGTTCCTGTGATTCTGATGCCCTGTTGTGCCAGTGCAGGAAACACAAATAAACCGAATAATGCCGTCATGACCCACATAAAAGACCTCAATGGTCGATAACAATTGTTGAATATTACACTTTTCATAATATATAAATAAAATTGGTAATAAAAAAATGTTTTGATGTGTTATTTGATTTGCAAAGGTGTATGAACTGCCGAATACGGCAACGGAAGACATAAAAAATACTTCCGGTTTCCTTTGGAAAACTGACATGAAAATTATTGTAGAAAAATAATTGGAAAATACAGGAGGCGTTATATATTAGTAAATATATAAACCTTAAGACTAATAGGCGGCGCGCTCTCTCTAATAAACATCTGCAATTAACCAACATTTGCATGTTAATTAATTCAAAATCAGACGAATGTTTTACTTCCACAGAGATAAGCATATTATATATATCCTTATAAATTTTTGTGTAAAGATATGACATCTTTTTTATAAAAAAATAAAAAATGAATAATTTATGTATTTCGGAAATCGGATTAAATCTTTTCTGAATTCGCATCATGATACTGTAATTTTTCCCTATAATTTTTCGCGGGGAAATTTTATTCGTCTGCGTGCAAATCGAAAATTTGGTGGTGTTTTGCCTGTCTTCTTCTTTGGGTCTGCCAGTACCTCGTATCGAAGCAGTGTGGATTCCACGCTTTTTCCGGCTCACCTGCAATTCCCTGTGTTCAGGCATAAATAAAAGCAGGTAACGGCTTCGGGCCGGCAGTTGTTTGCCTGTATCGCCATTTTCATATATCACCGGCTCATACTTCCGACCGGAATGTTTGGCCTCTTCCATCTGTTCGGTTTCGGCGTTAATGGCGTCCCACCGGTGTTCGATGCGCATCTGCTGCAATGCATCGTGGGCAAGTTGTTGAACATGAAAGCGGTCTATTACACGTCGAGTCTTCGAAAAACAGCGACGTACAATCTTTCGCATGCTTTCCGACATGTCAAGCGTTATTTCTTCTACCTGATTTAACTTTTCCTCCGGTATCCGCTCCGGCGCTTCTATTACTTTTTCCGACGAG
>JAIROL010000009.1 GCA_031257565.1 Tannerella sp.
CCGCGCTCATACTGGCGAACAAGATTCGCATGGCGGAGTACCAGGCGGTAATCGGACTGTGCCAGATGGAAAAACTCGAAGAACAACACAAAATACGGAACGAGAACGGAGCATACCTGAATAAAAAACTCGCTGCATATCCCGGTATCACGCCCGTCAAATTGCACAAGGGGGCGACTGCGGCATCCTATTACATTTACGCGATGGTTTACAATCAGGACAAGCTTGACGGACTTCCGCGTGATAAGTTTATTGAGGCGTTCAACGCCGAAGGGATTCCTCTGTCAACGGGTTATCCGAACGATCCGCTTTATGGTCAACCGATGATGCGGGAGGTATTCAACTCAGACTTTTATAAAAAGTTTTACACGGCAGACGAGCTGGATTTCGAAAAATACAAACAGAGAAATCACTGTCCGTCTTTGATTAAAACTTATAATTCAGCTCTTTGGATATGGAATGGCGGCGTCATGCTCGGAACGAAATCCGACATGGACGATATCGTCAACGCCGTGGATAAAATTCATAATAATGTGGCAAGACTCAAAATTTTTGGGGCGACACTTCCAAACCGATGTTGAGTTGGGGCAATTATGATAATCCCGCATTCAGGGATTTTATCCGCATGAAAACAGACGGAATTGTCGATCACGTAAAACTGGTAAAGTTAACCGTAGGAGCCATGCCCCTTATGTCATGTTGTTCAAGTACGGGACCTATAACGCTGAATGCGATTTCCCTCAACCTGGAACGAATGGCGCCATACCTGGATTTTTTCATGCTGGAAAATGTGGGAACCAATATCCGATCGACGGATTGGGTTCGTATGGACGCCGAAGCCATGCACCAGAAAGACATTGCCAAACAACGGGAAAACGTACCGGCCATGGCGTTAAGCTATACGATTTATGAAAAAGGAGGGTATCTGGGTTGGGCGTTGAGCCGTTTCTGGGGCGTCGCCAACTGGAGCAGCACCCTTAATCAACGCCTCGAAGAGGACCCGGCCGATGCGCGGGAGATGGAAGATGTGATCCGGGAATGGAACAACTGGGAAGTAAACCACAGCGACCTCGATTACATCAAAGGCGAAGATGTCGCGGAAGTCAGGTTAGTCGGCAACAGCTATTGCAGAGATAACGGATGGCGGGACGAGCCGCCTCCGGCTGAACCTTAAAAACGATCTTACGCTGGAAGTGACGAGTCCCGAAACAAAAGAAAAGAAACAGATCATTACCCTGAAAAAAGAAAAAGGATACCATTCTTTACAGGTTGACTTATCCGATATGAAAATATATGCCGTGGCACAGCAATATGTATAAATATGTCAAATTCGCAAAATGACGTTTTTTGAGGGGAAAAAAACGTTTTTTGACTTGAATAACATCTTCTTATTTCGTTATTTTTGTATAAAAATCAGATAGGTATGCCACGATCTATATCATTAACAATCCTGTGTTTATTCTGTTTCTGCAGTTACCTGCTTGCGACGGAAACGGGAGGCGGACAAACAAATCCGGCTCCGGACAGCCTTTGTATTTCCGTATTTGATATCGACGCAACTCCGCCTGTCGGCAGTTGGTTGGCTTACGATCCCATGGCGAACCGATGGGATCTGAGCCTCCGCGCCAAAGGAATTGTAATTACAGGCATAGAAAAACCGGTCGTTTTATGCGCGATTGACTGGATCGGTATCGCCAATGAAAGCCAGGATGCTTTTAAGGAGGCACTGGCGGCAGCGGCAAATACGGATTTTCATCACGTGGCCGTTCACACGTTGCATCAACACGATGCGCCGATCTGTGATTTCACAGCCGAAACGATTTTAAAGGACGCCGGCATAACGCCGACCAGCTTCAACGGCGATTTTGCCCGTCAAACGATCGAAAGATTAAAAGTCGCCATCAGCGAATCCCTCAAAAATCCGCAACCTGTTTCACATGTCAAAACAGGAAATGCGCCCGTTTATCAGGTGGCTTCGAATCGCCGGATTGCGAAAGCGGACGGATCCATGGAAGCGATGCGTACGACCGCCTGTAGAGATTCGGCGCTCCGAGCCAAGCCGGAGGGGTTAATTGACCCGGATGTTTCGCTCATCAGTTTCTGGAATCAGGAAAAACCTATTGCCGCGCTCACCTTTTACGCTACGCACCCGCAAAGCTATTACCTGACGAAAATTGCCAATCCGGATTTTCCGGGAATAGCGCGGTTTATCCGGCAAATGGAAATACCTGAGGCCCTGCATATCCATTTCAACGGAGCCGGAGGCAATATCGGAGCCGGTAAATACAATGACGGATCGCCGGAAAACCGGTTGATATTGGCTCGGCGTCTGGCCGACGGAATGAAAAGAGCCTGGGAAAACAGCCTGACGTCTTCCGTTCGCATCAATGAAATTTCATGGAAAACCGAACCGGTTGCGCTTCCTGTCGCCGACGAAATGGAAGCGCACATTGAGGCGGATATGAAATCAAAAGACATGCGTTACCTTACCAATAATCTGGGACGTTTAGGCTGGATGAAACGCCGGAAAGCCGGAAAAACCATTGATATCGGATGCTTGGGTATCGGTAATGCCAGGGTCCTGTTCATGCCGGGCGAACTGTTTATCGAATATCAGTTAGCGGCCAAAGCCCTGCGGAATGATCGCTTTGTCGCCATGGCGGCGTATGGCGATTACGGCCCTTTTTACATCGGGACAAAGGAAGCCTACCAACAAGGCGGATATGAAATCCAGTCCAGCCCCGTAACGAAAGAAGCGGAAGAAATCCTGATGAACGCGATTCGTACGCTTTTATCGGAATAGCGCTGATAATAATTACTCAAATACATCAACAAATGAGAAAAGTAACGGAAGAACCTTCGCTGTACAATCGCCTTGAAAAAATGACGGTAGAGGAACTAACTGAGAATATTAACAAAGAGGATAAAAAAGTGGCCTTTGCCATCGAAAAATCGTTGCCCCAATTGGTCAATATGATGAAAGCGATTGAGGAAAAATTAAAAAAGGGAGGTCGCCTGTTTTATTTAGGAGCAGGTACGGGCGGCAGGTTGTCGGTACTCGATAAAGTGGAACTCCCGAACACGTACGGCATCGAAAAAGGAATCATCAATTGTATTCTGGCAGGCGGTGAGGAACATCTGGTCGAAGCGCTGGAAGAAAAAGAAGACGATGAAGCAGACGCCACCCGTCAAATGGAACGATATCAAGTGAATCCGGACGATTTCGTCGTCGGGATTTCAGCCAGCGGCACAACTCCTTTTGTATTAGCCGGCCTGAAAAAATGCCGTATGGAAGGCATTGCCTGCGGATGCGTCGTAAATAACCCGGACTCTCCGATTGCAGCAACAAGCGACTATCCGGTAGAAATTGTCATAGGCCCTGAATTTGTCACGGGAAGCACCCGGATGAAATGCGGGACGGCACAGAAAATGGTCTTCGACATGATAAGTACTACCGTATTAATTCGTCTGGGACGAGTCGAAGGAAACCAAATGGTGAATGTCAGGCTTATCAATAACAAGGTGATTGACCGTTCAACTAAAATGTTAATGGAATTAAGCGGTATCAAAGACTATACGCAAGCGAAGAATCTTATTATTACGCATCAAAACGTGAAAAATGCGATGGATTACCTGAAAACAAATACAGCAAATATAAACTTTAATATGTAACGCTATGAACAGACGTAATTTTATAGAAAAAGCAGCATTAGCCGGCGGTAGTTTATTATTTATGCCCTCTTTTACGAAAGCGGCTTTCACTGCAGGTAACATAAAACCGGCATTATTAGGTGGAAAAAAGGCTTATCCGGCAAGTTTCACAGCTTGGCCAATCTATAATGGCCGGGAGGAGGAAGCGCTTCTCAGTACGCTCAGATCCGGTAAATGGGGCCGTTTGGATGGTCGGAAGTCCGCGACTTTCGAATCGGAATATGCAAAAGCATTAGGTGTGAAACATACATTGGGATTGGCAAGTGGTACGAGCGCCCTCTATACCATGTTAGGCGCCATTGGTATCGGTCCGGGAGATGAAGTAATTATCCCGCCTTATACTTTCGTCGCGACCTATAATGTAGTCGTTCTGAATTATGCATTGCCTATTTTTGTTGATACGGATATCGAATCATTCCAGATCAATCCGGATAAAATAGAAGCGGCCATCACTAAACAAACGAAAATGATTATGCCTGTTCACATGGGCGGATCACCAGCAGATCTGGACCGGATTTTACCCATCGGAAAAAAATATAATATCCCGATCATCGAAGATGCCTGCCAGGCACACCTGGCCGAATGGAAAGGAAATAAAGTTGGCTCATACGGACTGGGTGGCGCCTTTAGTTTCCAATCTTCTAAAAATCTGAATTGTGCGGAAGGCGGGGCGATCTCTACAAACGACGACGATTTCATAAGAAGATGTTACAGTTTCCACAACCAGGGACAAGGCGGAACATCTACCTCTTACGGCGTCGGATCCGGAACAAGAGGCGCTAACATGCGTATCACAGAATTTCAAACCAGTATATTACTGGCTCAGATGACACGTCTGGAGCAACAAGCAAAAACAAGATATGAAAATGCATTGTACCTGACTCAGTTATTAAAGGATGTACCTGGCATCACTCCGGCGAAATTATACGAAGGCACAACGAACAGCGCTTACCACCTCTATATGTTCCGCTATAATCCGTCGCATTTTGCGGGACTAAGCCGCGACAAATTCATCAAGGCGCTTTCCGCCGAAGGTGTACCATCTTCTACCGGATATGGAAAGATGAATATCAGCGATTATGTGACCGGACTGGCTAAAAATCCGCATTTCCTGAAAGTCTATGGGGAAAAAGTTATGAAAGAATGGTTGGAACGTAATCTTTGTCCGCAAAATGATAAGCTCACAGAACAAGCGCTATGGTTCACGCAAACGATGTTACTGGGTTCCCGAAGCAACATGGAACAAATTGCCGATGCAATTCGTAAAATTCAAAAGTATGCAAAAGATTTGAATAAATAAATAAATAAATGGATGAAGATGAAAAAAACACTTTTATATTATAGCCTGTTCTTCCTGCCGACAGTTAGTTCCTGTCATACGGATTATTACGACGTCGGAGCTGCCGCCGTCAGTATCGAGCCGAACCGGGAAACCGTCTCGTTGACGCTGGCCGGCTTTGCAAGCCCGGACGAAGGCCGGTTCACGATCACATGGGATGATTTGGGCGAATATCCGGTCACCTCATTATCCCGGATCGCCGATTCGGTACTTTTTTTAAACGACAACTACATGTTATCCATTTCGGGAAAGCAGGATTTACAATCCGGTAAACCATTAGCAATGAACATGCCTGTCAAAGAAATTGCTTTTTTTAAAAATGATTTTTACGGCATTAACCTGAAAGACGAATTAGTCAAAGGCGCCAGGACGGATCAAACGATTTCATGGACGATCATAAAACCGGCGATCAAACTGGCGACGCTAACAGCCACAGACGATGGATTATACATTGTAAACCTTGAAAATAAATTATTGAAAGGCATACCGGATGAGGACGGACTTCGTTGGATAAGCGACGATCACATGCCTGGGATTATAAGCCTTACGTCCGACGCGAAACATTCCTCGCAGCCGTCGAGCGCAGCCCCCGAATCGATCATAAGCCTCGCTTCCGACACGAAACGGCTATATGGCCTGACCAGCCATAATACCTTGTGGCAAAAATCGCTTTCCAAAGACGAACCCTGGGGAAAAATCGGCTATAAAAACAATGTGACGTATACGATTGACGCCATCCGGATTGCGTTTATTAATAACAACCTGTATGCTATCGACGAAAAAAAACATTTGTATAAAAGCCGGCACAGTACCGTCGGCGACCTGCAGGCAACCGCCATGAGCATCCGGAAAAACGGCAGAACAGTCGTTATTGTCGGTGTTGATGTGTGTGGTTTTGACAAATCCTTTACCGACCTCATCAAAGAGGAGGTATACCAAAAAAGAGGCATTGCCGGAGAGGCTATCCTGATCAATGCTTCGCATTCTCATTTTGCACCGGTGACGCAAAGCTGGATCACATGGCAACCTCCCAATCAAAAACCGGACAGCTTATATTTGCTGCAGGTAGTCCGGACGGGAATTATCAAAGCGATTGAAGAATCGCTTGATAACGCGCAACCTTCCCGCCTTTACCTTCAGCGGGGAAGCTGCGATATCGGAAAAAACAGGACGAGGATAGAAGGATATACCATATACGACAATACGGTCGACGTAATAACAGCCGTTTCCGTAAAAGATCAAAAAAAATGCATCCTTTACCTTGCCGGTTGTCACCCGGTATTTACAGAACCGGAAGTCGGTCATTTTACGATCAATGCGAATTTTCCCGGTTTTTCCCGGAAGTTGTTAGCGGACGATCCGGATATTGAACATGCCATTTTCCTGCAGGCTTTTGCCGGCGATATTAATCCGAAGGATCCTTTCCGGAAATCCGGCGAACAATTGGCAGACAGCGTACTGCAAATCATGAACCGGGCGACGCGACATGAAATCAGGGGCGATCTTTCTTTCTTCATGGACACGATTGCCATTGCCATTACGCCGCCTACCCTTTCCGAAATCGAATCGTTTAAAGCGGCAAACCTCCCAAAACAAGGAGAAATGGTGGCAAACAGAGATATAAGATGGGCCGATGTGATGCTTGAACATCACCGCAAGAACCGGATGCCTGACGAAATGCCGGTTTATTATCAAACATTGAATGTCGGAAACTGGAAACTAATCGCACTTTCCAGAGAGGTTACAACCGAATTTGGCATCGTCATCCGGGATCTCTGGCCGGATCGGCACGTTTCGGCAATTGCCTATACGAATGATGTGCCGAGTTATTTAGCGACGGATCCGCATATCCGGGCCAAAAATTACGAGGGATACGGATCTTTCTTCTGGTATGCACAACCGAAACCGTTTCCGCTGAAATCATTTGAAAAAGTCATTGACAAGATAAAACACATAAATCATTAGCGTATGATATTAATAGCTGATAGCGGCTCCACGAAAACAAGCTGGCACTTAGTTAAGGATGGAAACGTCCGGACGACTTTTTCTTCGGAAGGGTACAATCCGTGTTACATGAAAAAAGAGGCGATAACGCGCTCCTTAAAAAAGCAACTACCTGAAAATTACGCCTGGGAGCAGGTAAAAGAAATTGCATTTTACGGCGCGGGTTGCTACGAAGACAAATATACGGTCATACAAGAGGCCATGCGCCCACTCTTTCCCCAGGCGCGTATTTTTGTGGCAATGGATTTGTTGGCTTCTGCCAGGGCATTGTTAGGTAATCAGCCCGGTTTCGCCGCGATTTTAGGTACCGGAACCAATTCCTGCCTGTATGACGGGCGTCAGATTACTCATAACATTGACTCTTTGGGCTTTATGTTAGGAGATGAAGGAAGCGGAGCCTATATCGGAAAACGCCTGATTGGAGATTTCATTCGAGGCTATATGCCGGAAGATATTCAGCAGACTTTTCGTGAAACATACCGACTAACAGCCGATGAGCTGATCGACCGGATTTACTTAGGAGAAAATCCGAATCGGTATTGTGCCGGCTTTACCCGTTTTATTTCCGGTTACGGGAGAAAGAACGAATATCTGGATTCCGTCGTATATGAAGCCTTTACTGATTTCTTCAACAATATTGTTTGCGGTTATCCGTCGTTCAGCGACTATACGTTTAATTGCGTCGGAAATATAGGTTGGATATTTAAGGATACGCTGGTTCGCGTGGCCGAAAAATTCCGGATGAAAACGGGAAAAATTATCAGCGAACCGATGGAAGGGTTGATCGAATATCACAAACTGCCAAATTCAGCGACATAAGCTTAAACAATCTCAATTCCCATGAACAGAACATTATTCCTACTTGTATTATTGTTATTTCTCGCTACCTGTACAACAAAAAACGTTCAGGACTGGGAATATAAACGCACAGAAATACTGGACAGCATGCAGGCGGCGATGGGCATCTTACCGGATCTAAAAAAACTGCCGCCACCTGCCATACAATATACGGATAGCGTTCGCCGATCCGGATATATCTGTTACACAGTGATTCTTACCGTAGCGCCAGACGAAGTGGCGCCGGCGTTGCTATATATGCCGTATCCGGCAGAAATGCGAAAACCATGTCCGGCCATGTTGGTATTGCACTCCACAGGCGCTCCGGGCAAAAAAATTGTAGACGGCCAAAGTCCGCAGGAAAATCGGGCGTGCGGAAAAGAACTTGCTGAAAGAGGCTATATCGTCATCGCACCCGATTATCCCGGGTTCGGAGACCTAAGTAATTATGATTTCGAACACGACCGCTACGAATCCGGGACGATGAAAGGTATCTTCAATCACATCCGGTGTATTGATTTACTATGCCAAATGCCTGAAGTTAATCCGGATAAAATCGGAGTGATCGGACATTCTCTCGGCGGCCACAATGCCATGTTTGTCGCGGCATTCGACACGCGCATCAAAGTCATTGTTTCAAGTTGCGGCTGGACGCAGCATGAGTTCTATGACATAGGCCCCAAAGCCGCCGAACAGTACGGAGGCAGGTTAGGCCCTTACGCACAAGACAGATACATGCCGTTATTCCGGACTAAATATCAATTAGACCCCGAAAAGATACCCTTTAATTACCACGAAGTAATTACGGCTTTCGCCCCCCGTCCCTTTTTTTCCAATTCGCCGATAAATGATAGCAACTTTAGCGTGGAAGGCGTAAAAGTCGGCGTCGCACTTGCCTCCGAAGCATATAAACGCTTCGGAAAAGAAGAAAACTTACAAGTCGTTTATCCGGATACGGGCCATCACTTTCCCCGGGAAATCCGGGAAATGGCCTATAAATTTATTGATTTACACCTTAAACAATAGTTCGTTCTAATTTTAAATTACCGAAGGTTTCCCGGTCCCCTCACCCGTGCCCGCAACAAATAAAACCAAGTTCGTTTTTTTGTTTATACCGGACAAAACTTATTTCCGATACAACGCCTGTATTTTTTTCAAAACAAACAATCTATTGATATTTTTTTTATATTTGTCCCGATAATTTTTCCTAAAAATGTATCTATGATTAAAATTCTGCTATTAACAGATTTCTCCAGCGAATATAGTAGAAACATATTAAAAGGAGTGGTAAAATATTCGAAAGAACAAGGGAGCTGGGCTTTTCAGCGTATGCCTTTGTATTACCGGATGGTTTATGGAGAAACAGGAGTATTGGACTGGGCGAAAAAGTGGAAAGCAGATGCAATAATTGCATTGCTTAAAGATGTAAATGTTGAATTACTGAATAACCTTCATATACCGATCATTGTTCAGAACTACCGGGACAGGAATCCGCATGTATCCAACCTTACCGGTAATTATTACGGAACAGGCGTTATGGCTGCCCGTTTTTTTATGAATAAAGGATACAAACAATTTGCCTATTACGGTTTCAAAGGCGCTATCTGGTCAAGAGAAAGAATGGAGGGCTACAGGGACGAAATAGAAAAACACAACTATTCGCTTTATACTTTTGAGGATAGGCCTCTCGATAAAGAGGAATGGAGTTATAACAATACGGAGCTGGCACAGTGGATTGAAGAATTACCGAAACCCATTGCCCTCTTTGCTTGCGACGATATGTTCGCTCTGCGTATTTCTGAAACGTGTAACATCTGCAACATAAAAGTTCCGGATGAAATTGCGATTCTTGGCGTGGACAACGACGAATTGTTGTGCAATATCTCCGATCCTCCGCTATCTTCAATCAAAGTCGACGCTATTAACGGCGGATACCAGGCCGGGAAACTATTACACCAATTAATAAACAAAGAAATTTCACCGCCGGTAAATATTGTCGTAGAACCTCTAATGATTGAAAACAGAGGTTCTACAAATAAATACGCAGTCTCCAATAAATATATACGACACATTCTTAACTACATAGATAAGAATTATACCAATCCTGTTTCCGTCGCCGAATTAGTGAAACAAATACCGTTATCCAGAAGGGTTTTGGAAAAAAAGTTCAAAGCCGAGACAAATGATACATTATATCAATATATACAAAATTACCGTATAAATGTATTCAAGCGATTATTACTTACTTCCAATGATTCTTTATTTGATATTGCCTTTCAGTCGGGATTTGATAACTACAAAAATGTCTTTCGGGTTTTCAAAAAATATAATGCAATCTCACCTGCAGAATATCGTCGGCGCTATACGAATAATAATATGGAAAACGCCACGGATATTGACGTTTTTTGAAGGTTTTGTTTCGTATTTAGGGGGTTAATTTCTCAAAATTTACGGCATATTTGCATCAGCAAATCTATAAATCAATATCATGACAACCAGACGAAATTTTATCAAACAAGCCGCTATCGGGACAGCGGCTCTTTCAGTAGGAGGCATTTCCGGAATGAGCGCAAAAAGTTATGCAAATGTCACTGGAGCCAACAACAAAATAAGAGTGGGAGTAATTGGCGTAAACGCAAGAGGAACGGCTTTAGCCACTAATTTTGCCAAACGACCCGGGTGCGAAATAACGCACGTTTGCGATGTGGATTCAAGGGCCATTACCAAATGCATATCATCCATAGAGAAAGCCATGGGTTACAAGCCAAAAGGAGAAAAAAACATACGCAAAGTACTCGAAGCAAAAGATACGGATGTATTTATCATTGCGACGCCGGACCATTGGCATGCTCCTGCAGCGTTAATGGCTATGCAGGCAGGCAAAGACGTTTACCTGGAAAAGCCGTGTAGCTATGCTCCCGCCGAAGGTGAAATCCTGATTCAGGCAGCCGAAAAATACAAACGGGTCTTACAGATGGGAAACCAACGCCGCTCATGGCCGAACGTACAGGAAGGAATCCGGGCGCTGAAAGAAGGCGTCATCGGAAAAGTACATTTCGGCAAATCCTGGTATACCAACAACCGGAAACCGATCGGTATCGGTAAAGAAGCGCCTGTTCCGGAATGGCTGGATTGGGATTTATGGCAAGGCCCTGCTCCACGTGCGCCTTATAAAGATAATGTGGTACATTATAACTGGCATTGGTTCTGGCGTTGGGGAACAGGCGAAGCCTTAAATAACGGAACGCACATGGTCGATATCCTTCGCTGGGGTATGGAGGTGGATTATCCAACGATGGTTAACTCGGTCGGAGGCCGATACTTCGCCGATGACGACTGGGAAACGCCGGATACTCAGGTGATCAATATGGAATTCGGCGATAAATTATCTATGACATGGGAAGGCAGAAGCTGTAACGGACGGCATGTGGAAGGCAGTAGTGTCGGCAGCATGTTTTATGGAGACAAAGGAAGTCTTTTAATTACAGGTAGCGACGGATATAAAATTTTCGACCTGAATAATAAATTAATGAAAGAACAAAACGGCAAGATCGCAATCGATCCGCGTAACCTGATGAATCCGGCGGAAAGCCTGGACGCTTTACATATCGACAATTTCTTCGATGCGATTCAAAAAGGAGAAAAGCTCAACTCGGATATTGTTTCCGGCCATAAGAGCACGTTGCTCGTACAATTAGGTAACATATCTCAACGAATAGGACGCTCATTACGCATAGATCACATGAACGGACGTATTCTAAACGATCAAGAAGCCATGAAACTATGGAGTCGCGATTATGAACCCGGCTGGGAAATGAAATTATAATATTACTGAATGAATACACGGTTTAATTATTTCGTAATATTGTTTTGTTTGCTTAGCCTCGCGTACTATTTTACTGGACGCCGAACCAGCAAACCGAAGGGTATCTGTTGATACCGGATAAAGAAGGGAAAAAACCTGCGGTAATTACCGTTTTTTATGAACCTGAAACTGCTGCGGGAATAGGTGGTAAACCTTATCGGGATTTTGCCCTCCAACTTGCCAAAAGAGGATTTATTACCTTATCACTGGGAACTTCCGAGACGACGAAAAACAAAACCTATTCAATCTATTATCCAAATATTGCCGACGCTTCCATGCAGCCCTTGTCGGCATTAGCATTTGCAGCGGCAAATGCATGGGAAGCATTAGCTAAAGTAGACAACGTTGATTCTACCAAAATCGGTATTGTCGGACACTCTTATGGCGGCAAATGGGCCATGTTTGCATCTTGTCTGTACGATAAATTCGCCTGCTCCGCCTGGGTCGATCCCGGTATTGTTTTCGATGAAACTTGCAAACAACCGAAATCAAGCCGGGAGATATTGGATTTTGCTGGTGTTAGCTACCATAGTAAAAATATGAGCAGGTATATTTCACAATTAATTGACGCCGGATATTTATATTACACAATCCCTGAGAATACAAGTCATCGTAGCCAGAAATATTTTACAATCGAAAATCATCTACCTAAGGAATAAAAAGTGTTAGGGTAGGTGTCAGGGTAATTCGTTGGAAGAAAATCATTTTTATTTTGTATTTATTTGATAATTATATGATTGTGATTTTCCTCTGTTTTAATTATGAAAAAAATCATCCCCAAAAGTGTTAGGGTAGGCGTCAGGGTAAAGACTCTATCCTCAAATTCGGGGGGCAGCGCTCCCCAAATTCAAGACGTTTTATTAAGAACCAAATATTTGACGTTTTTGGAATATATTTTTTCGGAATATTGGATAATCTCACCGGCTTTGATACTTTTCTTTGCATTGTCAACCAAAACTTAAAAAAACTGTTAACTTATGAAAATCACATCTTCAAAAATTTTATCAAAAAATTTCTTTTGTTTGAAGATATTCTTAGTTACCTTTTTGCTTTACCTGGTTGCGATGCCGGCGGCTTTTTCCCAGCATATCAATATCACAGGTAAAGTTACAGATACCGGTAATGAGCCGTTAGCCGGCGCTACCGTATTTGAGGCGGGGATTACGAATGGAACAACAACTGACGCCGATGGAAATTACTCCATCCATGTGAAATCCGAAAATGCAAATTTGAAGTTTACCTACATTGGTTTTGAAGAGCAGCATATCAAAATCAATGGCAGAAGCGTCATCAATGTCATTCTAAAAGAAGAAACGAGCACGCTGGATGAAGTCGTAGTAGTTGGCTTTGGCGCTCAAAAACGAGTGAACCTTACCGGCTCCATAGCAAGTGTTACGCTTGATGAGAAGATCACCAGCCGTGCATTAACTAACTTAACAACAGCATTAAGCGGACAATTGCCCGGTTTAGCGGTCAGCCAAAATAGCGGTATGGCAGGAAAAGATAATGTCTCCATTCTGATCAGGGGAATGGGGACAGTCAATAATGCAAATCCATTAATCGTTGTTGACGGAATGCCTGACGTTAACATGAACAGACTGAATCTCAATGATGTAGAGAGCGTAACTGTTTTAAAAGACGCAAGCTCTGCAGCAATATACGGTTCAAGGGCTGCAAATGGCGTTATCTTAATTACAACAAAATCAGGAAAGGGGCAAGATAAAGCAAGGTTTGAGTTCTCCAGTAACCTGACCTTTAGTAATCCGACCAACCAGTATGAATATATGGCTGATTATCCAAGAGCTTTGACGCTTCATCAGGTAGCCCAGTCTCCGGGAACTTTACGTCAAAACTACAATTTCAAAGATGGGACGATTGATCAATGGATGGCTTTAGGCATGATAGATCCGATAAAATATCCCAACACAGACTGGTGGGATATCATCATCCGTACCGGAATGATGCAGAATTATAACCTGTCCGCATCCGGAAGTAATGATATCTCAAACTTCTTTGTATCCGTCGGAGTTATGGATGAGGAAGGGCTGCAGATCAACAATGATTACAAGAGATATAATGCCCGATTTAATTTCGATTACAAATTAAGAGAGAACCTGAAGATCGGGACGCGTTTTGGCGGAAACTGGTCTGTCTATGAATATGCCGGCACGGATGGCTACACAGGAGGCGGTGGAGTCGGTACAGACTTATATGCTTCAGTTGCGGGAATAACGCCCTACGATCCCGTTACCGGTTATTTTGGCGGAAAAATGGCATACAATGAAAACTTACTTGCCTTTAATCCTTATCAATCATTTACCAATGTTTACAACCGGCAAAACAGACAGGAAGTCAATCCTTCCATCTATATTGAATGGTTTCCGATTCAAGGCCTGAAAACGCAAATAGACTATACAATAAATTATTACAACCAGTTCCGGGTAAATGCCAATAATCCGGCCCGCGCCTATGATTTCCAGAACGAAATGATGACCGATCGCTGGTTCATACCGGAAAGCGCGCCCGTTAACAACTACACGAATACAGGTTATAAAACGCAATTAAACGGTCTTCTCAATTATGATAAAAAGATAAATGAGCATCATCAAATAAATGCATTGTTTGTTTTTAGTCAGGAATATTGGTATAACAGGTCTCAAACGGCTTCACGAAACGACCGGTTACACCCTTCTCTGACTGAAATTGATGCAGCATTGGTTTCCATACAGTCTACGGGAGGAAATTCGAATGAAGAAAGCATGCGTTCCTTTGTGTGGCGGGTAAATTACAATGCATACAATAAATATTTTCTGGAACTAAGCGCAAGATATGACGGATCTTCCAGGTTTATAGGCAATAAACAATATGGTTTTTTCCCGTCCGGGTCCCTCGGTTGGCGATTTTCAGAAGAAAACTTCATGAAAGCATATACAGAGGGTTTCTTAAGTAACGGAAAACTACGTATTTCATACGGCGGATTAGGGAACAATAGCGGCGTGGGCAGATATGAACAGCAAGAAACATTAACGACGAACAATTATGTCATTGACGGACAGATCGTGAAAGGTTTTGTAAATAAAAAAATGATTAACAGGAATTTGTCGTGGGAAAGTACGTATGTGACAAACATTGGTTTGGATTTTGGCTTTTTCAGAAATCGATTGACGGCAGAATTTGACTATTATGACCGATTGACAAAGGGCATGAATCGTCCGTCGGAAATGTCCGTTCATTTAACGGGAGCATATACCGCGCCAAGAACAAATATCGGTAATTTACGTAACCGGGGCATAGAAGGCAATTTCAGATGGCAAGACAAAATTGCGGATTTTTCCTATTATTTACACTTTAATTTTTCACATAACAGTAACAGGCTTGAGAGTTGGAATGAGTACCTGGGCAGAGGCGCTACATTTATAGATATGCCCTATGGCTTTTTATACGCCTATGTGGATAAAGGAATAGCGCAGACCTGGGAAGATATTTATCGCAGTACGCCACAAGGAGCAGCGCCCGGCGATCTATTAAGGCTTGATTTAAACGGAGATGGAAGAATTGATGGGAACGATCAAAAAGCTTATCCCCAAATTGACCGGAACAGGCCACGGACCCATTACGGTTCCAGTCTCGGTATGAGCTGGAAAGGCATTGACGTCTCTACGTTATTGACAGGAGCGACCGGACGCAAAGATTATTGGTTAAATTCCTATAACAGCGTTAATCCGAGTATTATCAGTTATGCCTTCAGCCGGTGGCATATAGACAATCCCTGGAACCATGAAAACAGGAATGGCAGCTGGCCAAGATTAGGCGGATCAAACAATCGCGTTCAGACAACTTTATGGTTAGATAATTTCAATTATATCCGATTAAAGAATATTCAAATCGGATATACTTTAAAAAATAAGAATTTCTTATTCAAATCAGGCCTGAGCGATGTAAGATTTTTTATTTCGGGTGAAAATTTAATGACAATAACCCATTACAGAGGATTAGACCCGGAGAAACAAGAAGACGCAAGTGATGCATATCCATTAGTTAAATCCTACTCAATAGGCTTTCAAATTGGCATTTAAACAAATAAAACATCAAAAAAATGAAAAGAAAGACAGTTTATACAAACATGAAAAATATCATGCTGATAGGCACGCTATACATGTGTTTTTCATGTAATGATTTTCTGGACAATCAGCCCACGACGGAACTGGGGGCTGCAGCTTTCTGGAAAACGACCGATGATGCAACAATCGCACTGATGGGAGCTTATGCTGATATACGTTCACTTTTTGAATGGGATTGGTATTGGGACGGACAAGGTGAGTATGTAAAAGTATTAAATACGACGGCTGTTGAAAGATCACCCGGATTTACTAACGGAAGTTTCAATCCGAGCGGCTACGGCAGTTCTTTTAATTCGATGTACCAATACCTCTACGGAGGAGTGCACCGGGCTAACTACGTCATTGAAAATGTGGAGAAAATGCTCCAGGATCATACATCGCCGGATCTCATACGGGAACTCGAAGCCGTAATAGGCGAAGCGCGCCTGTTAAGAGGCATGATCTATTTCCGGCTTATTTCGCTTTGGGGAGATGTACCTTATATTGGAAAAATCATATACGATAATTCTGAAGTAGAGAGTATTACAAGAACGCCCATCAATCAGGTTAAAGATTTAATATATGCCGATTTCACTTATGCGGCCGAAAAACTTCCGGACCGGATTCCGGCGTTGGGAAGGGCGGCCAAACCGGCAGCTTTAGCTTTCAGGGGCAAACTGCAACTGTATTGGGCTTGCTGGAATAATTTCGGTTGGCCGGAATTAGATGGATTCACGCCTGATAAGGAGGAAGCCGGAAGAGCGTACATCGAGGCCGCAAATGATTTCAAAAGCGTGATTGATGATTTCGGACTGACATTGTTCAGAAACGGAGAACCCGGGGCATGTAGCGGATTAGGAGACGCCGGCGTATTGCCAAACTACTTCGATTTATTTATTCCTACCTCCAATGGAAATCCGGAAGTTATTATGTGCTTTACACATGGAGGTCAGGGATCAGGACAGGGAGAATCGCTCATGAGGGCTTTGGGCGGTCGCCAGATGCAGAGCGGTCAGTTGCAGGTTTATCCCCGCTATGAAATTGCGGACCGATATCAATCTACGATCACCGGAGACTTTTGCGATCCGTTAATTCCTATGCATCCCACTGCCTCGAATGCGAGAACAGCCGAAAATTCCGCATTAAATCCCGAAAGTTATAAGGATAGAGACTACAGGATGAAAGCATCCATTCTGTGGGACTATGAAATGATCATGGGAATCATCGATTTTCAGGATGCCGGATGGGCGCCGTATATCTATAAAACCTGGACGGCTCCTGTTACCATAGACGGAGTAGAATATGTTACCTATACAGGACACGGAACGGTCAATTCCGGTTATGTTTTCCGTAAATTTATAAGAAACTATCCGGGTCAGGACAGAACTTCAGGAGATTACGCCTGGCCGGTAATGAGGTTAGCCGACGTATTTTTAATGTATGCCGAGGCTACAAATGAAGTGAACGGACCTCAGTCGGACGCCATCGAATTAGTTAATAAAATAAGGCATAGAGGCAATCTTCCTCCGCTTAAACCGGAGAAATATGCAGACAAAAATACATTTTTCGACGCCATTGAACAAGAACGGATTGTCGAATTATTAGGTGAAGGACACAGAGCATTTGATTTGCGCCGTTGGAGAGCGATCGAAAAAGCATGGGTTGGACCCTACAATCCCGGCGTGTGGTGCATTGACGCACACGGATCTCAAATAACCAGATATTTCAATAACGCTTCGGAGAGAACATACGAACAATGTTATATCTTCAGAATACCACCGGCAGAAAGGGACAGAAACCCGAATCTGACCCAGAACAAACCGTGGATGTAAAATAATAAATAATGCACCTATGAAAAAATATAGTATCATCTTATTATTAATATTTGCCTGTTTACAGTGTTGTTATGAGTATCCTATCGACGAAGACGGACTATTAATAACGGAACGTGGAGAATGTTATGTCAGTAATTTCGAACTATTAAATACGGATTACCAGACCGTAAGAACACAAAATGCAGTTATTGACACATTAGCCCAAACGATCCATGTGGAAGTTCGCTGGGGAACCAATTTAACAAAATTATGGCCCCAGTTTACTTTAGTGACGGATGCTAAATTAGACCCTAAGATAACGGAATGGACCGATTTTTCCGACTTAAATTCACCGAAACAATGGACCGTTATTTCCGGAAATCGTAAAGTGAAAAAAATTTATACTGTTAATATAACCGTCCAACCATTAAATCCTTAATATTATGTATGCAAAATATCACAGAATATATCTACTGATCGTTTCGTTAAGTTGCCTGTTGACGGCTTGTGATGATGAGTATACCGTACCGGAAGCAAACGCCAAATTACAGAATGATTGCATTAAAAGATCGTTAGGTCCTAATATCGCCGGACTTGATCTGGAGTTTGCTTACGCAATGGCTTTAGGCTATGACAGAGGCAATATTATTTCCGCCGAAGTGGAAGCGTCAATATCCGGTGATGACGGAACATTTTTAGAACACCGTTCCTTTCATACCGATAACGGAGGGATAGATGTCGGTATTCCTGTCGCTGAACCGTCTATTACGACCGGCAATACCACAAAAATTACTTTTACGAAAGACACCTGCGCAGCGACGCTTCGATATTATTATATTATTCCGGAAAACGCAAAGGGCAAATCGGTAAGTTTCAGGTTTTCATCCACTGCAAGCACGGGAGAAACCGTATCCTGCGAAATGGGACCCTATCGGATAACAAAAATGGATATGAAAAGAAACATTGTCTTATCCGATGATCATACATGCTATTTTTCGATCGCAGACATGGTCGCTTACGACAAAACGGAAGCTGCGTCAAAAGCGGATAAAATAGATTTGGTTTATTTATACAAAGCCATTTCCGGCATAAATTTTAACCATGCGTTAGTAGCTCCCGGTGCGAATGCCGAATTTTTACAGGGAAAAGAAGCGCCCAATCATAATTCAACAAAAATTCAGAAAGCGTATAGTCTGGCGGATCGTCATTTGGCCAATTTACAATACGGGGTATATGTAGACGATCCCGATTTTGAGGCGTTAAATATCTCCGATGCGCCGGATTATGCCATCGACCTGCGAGCGGAATATGGGATCTGGGTAGAAACTTCAGACAAAAAGTATCGTGCGTATATCTATATCAATAGTGTCAACAATACAAAAACGATGACCATTAGCATTAAAAGATATGCCATATAAAAACGGTTCAATATTGAGTCTGCTCCGGAAAGCGTTTGTAACCGATAAGCTACAATTGGTTTGAAACACTTCCGGGATAGACTCAATCATTACTATTTTGATTACATTTACAAAAAATAAATGGACAGGAGATTATATTATGCGATTTACACTCATCCTTTTTTTTGCGATAGGCCTGGGATTATATACTTCATGCACATCGCCAAAAGCAAATATAGACGAGTTACAGCCAGGAGAATGGACGCCTAAAACAGGGAGTTGCGGAGGCGTTTTCTTTTATGCGCAGGAAGGCCCGTTAGTTGTTGAAATTGAAAAAACAGACCTGAAAAACGACGCCCGCTCAAGAACGCTACGCGCCGTTTTCGTTGGTCCCGACCGGAAAATAATACAAGATTTGAACACGTATACGCCCGGAAAGGGTAACGGCAAAAATGTGTTGCGCTTAGAAACACACGTTGACAGGGCCGGGATTTATGTCGTAATGATCACGGTATCCAATGATCGCTACGGTGAAAATACGGCCTGGAGATTCAAAACAAACTGTGATAAATACATCATTGAAACCTCAAGAGGACATAAAGACCAGTACCACGAAGAACCTATTGTACTAGTCGATCCTGATAAAGAGACAGACCTATGTTTTTTACCGCAACGAAACGGTTTTGATATTTTGATAACCAATCTGCCGGACAATATAAAAACGATCGCATTGAAAGATGTAAAAGATCAGGATATTACACGCTTAGAAATAAAAAATGATACCATCCGCCATCACATAGAAGCGGGAGAGAGGCTTTCTGTTCCTTGGAAATTACATTTCCCCAAAGCGCAGGCAAAAGTAGAAATTGAGGGAGTGACACGCTGGGATGCGGATGATCAATCGGACTATTTCTATGAGTATCCCGATGGCGCATTATGGACGCCAAACGCAGCGAATTGGTTTCATCTTCCCGGAAACAGGCGACTATTAACACCTTATAGCCTCATGTCTTATAGTCGTAATGCAGATGCACAAAAATCGGCGGTCTTTAAAGTGCATAATAATGGAACGACGCCGCAAAAAATAAAATTAAAATTGGAATTTCCGGAAAATCGCTGGAACATACAGCTATCACACAAGGAGGTTGAGCTGAAACCGAATGAAGAAAAAGAAATCACACTGATGTGGAAAGGAAATAAGAAAGACCAATCGGTACATTTACGTGCAACAAACGGAGATTTTTCGACCTATTCTACGTTGTATGTAAAAGCTCAAAATTCCAATACGGACACTCCATTCAAAATACCGGTCATACTGAAACCGTTTTTCCACGAACAGGAACAATTCGGTTATTCACCCGATTATCCTGCGAGCAATCAACCTTATTTCAACGTAGATAACAAAATGTACGTCCTATCCTCGAACAGTGTGTTATCTTACCAAAACGGCCAGTGGAATGAAACGTTTACAGATAGACTTCAAAGTTCAATCGCCGCTTTTGATGCAGATGGCGACGTCTATGTCTTAGGTCGTGAAAATGACAAAACGGTTTTACTACACTCTGCAGACAATGGGCTCACGTTTAAGTCGTACGCAATACCGGGGGCGTCCGGCAGCAGTTTCGACATAGAGCAATTTACCGGCCATAATACGCCGGACGGTCCGCCGCCAATCATGAAATACACTCGTACAGCCGCTGACAAACAACACTTTTGGAGAAGATCCGGAAATCTGGAATTATTAATTCCGAAAAAAACAAATGCAGGCATCGAATGGGAACAACCCGTCCTGATCTCCGGTAAATGCCTCGGCGTATCGTCCCATTCGGGGCTTCCGTCATCCGTTGTGTCGCATAAAGACAAAATTTTTATCGTATGGGGCGAAGTTTCAGACGTACATATAAGTAAAGAAAAAATACCCGGAGTTCCTGTTTTTGTTGTTTCGTACGACAAAAAGACAAAAAAAACAAGTACGCCGGTTTTAGTCGGATTCGGGCCTCCACCGAACGATATACATAATATTCCCGGTATCACCCTGGATAGCGAAGGTTTCCTGCATGTGTTAACCGGAACGCACGGCAGGCCTTTCCAGTATGCTACATCCTTACAGCCTCTAAGCGTGAATGACGGATGGACAAAGGCGGAATCTCTTATGGATACGAAAATACCTCATTCAACCCAGACTTATTTAGGTTTGGTAACGGACCAGGATAATACATTACATACGATTTTCAGATATTGGCAACACAATGCAGAACCTTTTCCGGATACTCATTATGCGACACTGGCATACATGTCTAAAAGGAAAGGCCGGAAATGGTCGGAGCCTCAGATATTAGTACAAGCCCCGTTATCCCATTACAGCAACTTCCGCCATCGCCTGACGATCGACCGTAAAGGGCGGCTCTTTATTTCCTATTATTATTGGTCGACATACTGGTTTTACAGAACCGATAGAAAGTATGTGGACAGAGTTTTATTTATGTCTTCCGACGGAGGAAAAACATGGCATTTAGCTTCCGGCGACGACATTATTTCATAACCACCCATCAGGAAAAGCAACTCATTATTATTTATACGTATGTATTCAATCTACACATTTTTTTTCGCTGTAACAATCAGTTGTTTTTGTATTCAAATCACAGCTAAGGAGATCCATTCGGATGCACAAAAAAGAAAATCCGAATTGGACTGGATCTTATCGGTATTACCGCCTGACAGGACCTCCAATGGAAGAGTATCCTATTTAGATGAAACATTCACGGACTGGCTACGGAGAACCGGAGAACTGCCTCCGGATTTCGAAAATATGCCTTCCATTCCTTTCTTACCGAATCCTTTGGTGATGGATGAAGGAGGCGAAAATATACCCGTCACATCCGGAAGCCAATGGGAAGCCCGGAGAGTATGGATGAAAACAGAGTTAGCCCGCTACATCACAGGAACAACTCCCCCCGTCCCTGATAATTTAAAATCAGAGATACGATCCGAAATAAAAGACGGCGAGGTTACGATTCGAACCGTAGAATTATCTTTTGGCCCCGGCCATAGAGCAAAACTCACTTTAGAGATCATGATCCCATCCGGCGAAGGTCCTTTTCCTGTTTTCCTGACAAATTGGACGCATAAAGACTGGGCGCGTATAGCGGTCAGAAGAGGCTATATTGGTTGCATGTATGCCGGCGCTGATTCCAAAGATGATACGGAAGCATATTCCGAAATCTGGGCCGGTCAATACGACTTTACCCGGTTGATGAGAAGAGCATACGGCGCTTCCCGGGCAATCGATTATTTATACACATTACCTTCTGTTGACAAAGAAAAAATCGGCATCACCGGTCATTCAAGAAATGGAAAGACATCCTTAATGGCGGCCGCTTTTGACGAACGGATAGGAGCATGTGTTCCCAGCAGTGGCGGAACCGGCGCCGAAGTTCCCTGGCGCTATACGGCGCATAAATATGACGTAGAGGATATAGCGCTTCTTTCTTGCGCCCAACCGGCCTGGTTGCATCCGAGGTTAAGGTTCTTCATCGGCAGGGAGCATAAACTGCCCGTCGACCAGCATTTTTTTATGTCTTTAATCGCTCCCCGGGGATTGATGTTAAGTACCGCCATAACCGAAGAAGCAAGCAACATATTCGGCATAGAACAAGCGTTCCATTCAACCCAAAGAGTCTATCAATTTCTGAATGCCGGAAATCATCTGGCTATCACCTCACGCTATGGTTTACATGGCGTAAATGCGAAGGACATAGAAGGTTACGTGGATTTTTTCGATTATGTATTCGGAAGAACCGACAGACAACCCGAAAACAGATTGTTTTGCAACTATTCTTTCGACAGATGGCGTGAAATAAGCCGGATACAAATAAATCCGTCGGACTACGAGATAAAGACCCATCATCTGAACCGGAATAAAAAAAACAGTCGCATTTCTTTGAATGTCTGGGAGGAACAAAAAAAAGTAATCCGGGAAAATATCCGATGGTTATTAGGTGATGAACCGACCGGGGTCACGAATCCGGGACCTGTAAGTTTGAAAAACGGAGGTATGGGGGAACAAAGATTTGGTTCTTTTCTGACACGGCCTCACGAAACCGACTCCATGAAAATAATGGCAATTACTCCCTATAGCGGTTTCGGGGACAATTTATTCGGATATCTGTATTATCCCGTAGACAAAATAGGCGAACTGAAAAATAAAAACCTTCCGATCGTCATCTATTTGCATGAGTATGACTATTCCAAAGGATTTTCTTCGATGAAATTCGACCATGAAATACAATCCGTTTTTTCGAATCTGACTCAAATGGGATTTGGCGTATTTGCTTTTGATATGATTGGTTTCGGGAATAGAATAGAAGAAGGAACCTGTTTTTATGAACGCTACCCCCACTGGTCGAAAATGGGTAAAATGGTCGCAGATGTAAAAGGAGCGGTAGATGCGGTTTTCAACCTGGATTTTGCGGATAACTCAAAAATTTTCGTCACGGGCTATTCATTAGGCGGAACCGCAGGACTTTTTTCCGCAGCTTTGGATGACAGAATTGCCGGTGTTATATCCATAGCCGGTTTCACTCCTATGCGTACAAACACGCCGGATACAGGAACAGAGGGCATTAAATTCTATTCGCACCTGCATGGGACCATACCTAAATTAGGGTTTTTTGCAGGATATGAAAACCATATTCCTGTAGATTTTAACGAAATCATTGCTTGCATCGCACCACGTCTGGTATTGCTGATAACTCCCTTTCGCGATAAAGATGCGCACATAGACGACATAAGGCTATGCATTGATGAAGTTGAAAAAATTTATGGTTTATACAATGCTGAAAATCGTATTCAGTCATATGCTCCCGATGATTATAATCGATTTTCGGCCATGATGCGCCAAAAAGTATACGACTTGCTTAAAACACTTAAACAATGAAGAAAAAACAACAGATAATACCAATCGTCATTTTATTATTTTCCCCGCCGCTTCATTCATGGCATGTGAATGTACGCGTAATAACACAGCAAGGGAAAGAGGATGTATCCCCCATGGATGAAAATAGGCATCCTGTCGTAGCTGAAGATGCGTCCTGGTGTTGGTTTTCGGATCCCCGAGCCATTTACCGCAAGGGTAAAAAGGAAGCGGTTTATTTTGGTTATATAAATTCAAAAGGCGATGTAATGATTAAATCTTATGATTTGAAAACAAAAGAAACAGACGAATTTACGTTACATAAACAATTACAATCGGATGATCATAACGTACCGGGCTTATTATTTTTACCTGATGGCAAACTGCTGGCTTTTTACGGTCGCCACAACGGAGATATTTTTATGAGGAAAAGTAAAGCAACGGAGAACATTCGCGAATGGGAAGATGAAATTATTTTACTTAAAAAGGACGACAAAAACCGCTATTGTTATGTTAATCCGGTTATGTTAAGCGAAGAAAATAACCGCATCTATCTCTTTGGACGAAACATTGTAAAAAACACAAAAGGGACTTATACCGATACGAGAACCTATTGTATTTATAGTGATGACTTAGGCGATACATGGAGCGGAGAATTAAACATATTGGACAATTCAGGTATGAACAGTCGTCAATACGTTAAAGTCGCTTCCGATAATAAGTCCCGAATCGATTTTCTGTTTACAAACGGCCATCCCGGACAGGAAGACCCTGTTTCTGTTTATCATATGTATTACAAGAAAGGGGCTTTTTATCAAACGAACGGTAACCGTATCACCTCACCGGAAAAGGGAATACCCGTTAAAATCAATGAAGTAAATAAAGTGTACGATACCGGTTCCACCTCTATCAGAGCCTGGATCTGGGATATTGCTTTAGACAATAAAAACAGGCCGGTTATCACATATACCCGCTATCCCTCTTATACGAACCATCAGTATTATTACGCAAAATGGAACGGCAAAAAATGGAATGAACATAAAATAGTCGATGCCGGAAAATACATCACTACGGTTAAGCCCGGAAAAAAAATATCGGAATATTACTACTCCGGAGGGATCGTATTAGATCCTAATAATCCGGATGTAGTTTTCTTATCAAGGGAAATCAATGGAATATTCGAGATTGAACAACGGACAATTAAAGAAGGCGACATTCAAATTATAAAAACAATAACGGGCAGTTCAACATCCGACAATATACGTCCATACGTTGCAGCAGGCAAAAATCACGGATTACCGGTCATGATGTGGATGACGGGGCGTTACTATCACTACACCGATTACGAGACGAAACTCAAACTGCTTCATACGGCGGACGATTCGTAAACCCGCCATCGCCACGGAGTTCTTTACAGTCAAACTTTTATTAATTCAAGAATCCTTTTTTATGAACAACCATAAAACTAATATGACAACACACAAGAGATCCTGTACGATCATATGCTGCATTTGTATCCTGTTTTTTTGCCACAATCTGATAAAGGCCGACCAGTATAAGCAGGCGATATCTCTCATAAGCGCCAATCAAATAACAAACCCGCAACAAAATTATATAATTACAGGTACGGTGACCGACGAGAATGGGGAGGCGGTCATTGGAGCTAATATCTCCGTTAAAGGCGCTACGCGCGGGATTATAACTGATATTGACGGAAATTACAGCATTGAAGTTTCTTCCGGAGAAACGCTTATTGTAACCTATATCGGCTACCTGTCGCAGGAAATCAAAATTGACAAACAAACACGGATTGACGTAAAACTGACAGAAAGTTTACTGGCGTTGGACGAAGTCGTTGTCGTAGGATACGGAACGATGCGGAAACAGGATTTAACCGGTTCGATCGGTACGATGCGGGCATCCAAATACGAAGATGAAAAGCCGAAGAATATCCAGGACTTGTTACGTGGTAATATTGCCGGCCTGAATATTGGAATGACAACAAGCGCAAAAGGCGGAGGCGATCTGCTGGTAAGGGGAAAAAGAACGCTCAAAGCTTCTGCTACACCTCTCCTGGTATTGGATGGCGTCATCTATAACGGATCGCTGGACGACGTCAATCCTAACGATATAGAATCTATAGACGTCCTGAAAGACGCCAGTTCGGCTGCCGTATATGGAGCCAAATCAGCAAATGGAGTCGTCATTATCAATACGAAAAAAGGAACGTTAGGCAAACCCGCTATCGGAGTCAATGTTGGCATTGGTATTGCCGATCTGTTTCGTTCCGCGGACGTCTATGAAGGAGAAAAATTCATTGACTGGCGGTCGGATGTTTTACAGAGCATAAACCGAAACGCTCCGGCTTATGTTTTCCGAGATCCGAGAAAACTGCCTTCAGGCGTATCGCTTGACGAATGGAAAGCTTATGACGGTTCAACGGGAGATGAGATGAATATCTGGCTTCGAAGGATAGGGATGTCGCAACCTGAAAGGGAAAATTATGTGAAAGGTCAGACGACCGACTGGAAAGACATGGTTTTCAGAACAGCATTACAGCAAAATTATAACGTAAGCGTTTCGGGAAAAAGCGACAAGGTAACCTACTACTGGTCTATGGGGTATACAAACAACGAAGGGGTTATTGAAAAAGACGACTATTCGATTTTCAGAAGTCGCCTTCGCTTGGAAGCAGACGTCGCAAATTTCTTAGCCGTGGGATTAAATACTTTACTTTCATACCGGATGGAAAATGGCGGAGGAGGCGTTGCCTGGAGTCAAATTGAAAAACTATCTCCTTACGGACAACCAACCAATCCCGACGGTTCTTATAAAATATATCCGACCGACGACGCCGTAGCTGCCAAACATCCGCTGATCGACCGGGAATTCACGCAACGCGATTACACATATAAATCATTGGACAACACGCTGTTTGCCAAACTGACGCTTCCTTTCGGCATATCCTATGAATTTAATTATTCGCCCCGGATCACCAATAATGATTTATACATCTACCAATCAGCCGAACATCCGGAATATGCCAACGACGGAGGCATTGCCACCCGCACGCCCAGCAGTACATTCTTATGGCAGATTGACAATATTCTGAGATGGAAGCACACATTTAAAACAGATCATAATGTGGATGTGACATTACTGGCTAATGCGGAAAAAAATCAGACATGGGAACAGAGTATGACCGGAAAACAATTTGTACCAAGCGATGTATTAGGATATCATAATATGGGGTCGGCAACCGTTGTCGCCATAAGAAGTACGGATAGCTATAGCACGGGCGACGCATATATGGGGCGTTTATTTTATTCTTACAAATCAAAATACCTGTTCACAGGAACAATCCGGCGAGATGGTTATTCAGCCTTCGGAACCAGTAATCCACGGGCAACATTCCCATCTATTGCATTAGGATGGGTTTTTACGAATGAATCATTTATAAATCAAGCAGAATGGCTCAATTACGGGAAATTACGCCTGTCATGGGGATCTAATGGAAACCGCTCTATCGGTATATACGACGCTTTATCATCCATGCAAAATGGGATGATTACGTATATGAGTTCAAATGGAACACTCTATCAGGAATCCTATTTAAACTCCAATCGCATGAGTAATCAGTTTCTCAAATGGGAAAAAACAGAATCATACAACATCGGATTTGACTTGTCTTTTTTAAATGAAAGGTTAAACGCTAATCTGGATGTATATACAATGAATACAAACGACCTGTTGGTAGACAGATCATTACCTAATATCACCGGATACGCCTCCGTCGCTTCCAATCTTGGAGAAATTAACAACAAAGGATTTGAAATCACGTTATACTCAAATAACATCGATACCGAAAATTTTTCATGGAGAACTTCATTCAACTACTCTATGAACAGAAATAAAATAAAGTCGCTATACGGCGATAGGGTCGACGTCTATGATACCAATGGAGATGTGATCGGCCAAAAAGAAGCCGACGATATAGCGAATAAATGGTTTATCGGACATGCTACGGATGAGATATGGGATTATAAGGTAGACGGCGTATGGCAAGCCGGAGAAGAGGAAGAAGCGGCCAAATACAAATTGGCTCCGGGCGATTTTAAACTAAGAGATGTAGACGGAGATGGTCAATTCACAAACGATGACAAAGTATTTCAGGGATATACGACCCCTCGTTTCAGATGGTCTATGCGTAATGAGTTTAATTTTCTGAAGCATTTCGATTTTTCCTTCTCTATGTATTCTTACTGGGGACATAAAAGAGTTTTTAACCAGGCAAAACACAATCCGACGATGACATTGGAACGGTTTAATTCGTATGTCCTGCCCTATTGGACGCCCGAAAATAAACAAAATGACTTTGCCCGTTTAAATTCCAACATGGCGGGCGTAACATTTGACGTACACCAGGACATGTCATTCGTCCGGCTGGATAATATCACGTTAGGATATAACGTATCGCAAGCATTACTGAGCAACTATAAAATTTCACGGTTAAAGTTGACATTAAGCGCCAGAAACGTGGCCGTTTGGACGAAGAAGTTTGTTCTGTGGGATCCTGAGTATAGCGGCCCGACGCCTTCTTATGTAACATTCGGATTAAACCTATCAATGTAAATATAAACCCTGAAGATATTAACACAAATACGATATATCATGAAGAAGTTTAAAAATATAATTTCAATGAAAAGCATATGCTGGATATGTATCTTAAGCATACTATTAGGATGTTCCGACGACTACCTGACGCCAAAACCTCTTTCGTTTATCACAACGGAAGCCGGATTGGTAAATGCAGAATCGATGTATTCGACCCTGTCGGCAAGCACGATACTTATCCGAAACCATTACATGGACGGAAGTTTTGCGCCTTGTATGTTCACGGAATATTTATTCACGGAAGTGATGATTGACGGAACAACAGATAAGACGTTTCCTTGTCGCGACATGAACCGACTGGTTATACCGGACGGAGTCTTGACCGACGCCAGCTACAATCGGATCGAAACATGTTGGTCGGAAGCTTATGCCGGCATAAAAAGCGCATCCAACGTGATTACCAATATTGACTATCCCACCTATACAGATGAAAGCGAAAGAAACGCAATACTGGGGACAGCTTATTTTCACAGAGCTTTCTGGTTTTATCTGTTAACGCATCGATTCGGAGACGCTCCCTGGATCAATTCACAGATAAAAGAACCGAAACTGAATTTTTACTCAACAAAAAGAGAAGTTATCCTCGAACAATTGAAAAAAGACCTCGAATTTGCCGTCCGGTGGGTACCCGAAAAAATGGACAAAGGAAAAGTATCCAGAGGCGCATGTTATCACTTGCTAACGAAAGTTTATCTTGCGTTGAATCTGTTTGATGACGCTGTAAAATCGGCGTCGGCTATTATCAATGGAGACTATTCCCTCATGACAAACCGTTTCGGCTCAGATAAAGACGACGATACAAAAAATGTCATCTGGGATTTGCACCGTCCTGCAAATAAGACGCTTCCGGAAAATAATGAAGAAATTTTTTCCGTTATCGACCGCTATGGAATGACCGGTAATATTGCAAGCGGCATGACTTCCATGTATATTTTTGTTCCAAATTGGGGTAATACGACAAACGCCATTATGACCCCTAACGGAAACCCGGGAATGTCGGAGCTCCTCGCCAATGAAATTGATATTATTCATGAAATCGGAAGAGGCGTAAACAAGGGTCGGGGAACAAATTACTATACCCGTTATATCAATGACGATTCAAACGATTTACGCTATACAAAAGGAAACTGGTATGTGATGGAAGATCTCAGATATAATAATCCGGCGATAAAAGGCAAGGATGATTATTATGGAAAAAACCTGCAATTATATGATGATGAAGGAAATATCCTCACAAGAGACACGATCCGAAATTGGACCGGCGGATGGCCTCATTATAAATTCTTCATTCCTGATCCGATCCGTACACAACCCCGCGGGGGAAATACCGACTGGTATATCTTCAGACTGGCAGAGACATACCTGCTACGTGCAGAAGCCTATTTTTGGTTAGATAACAAAGCAAATGCTATCGCTGACGTAAACAGGGTAAGGACGCGCGCCGGAGCCTCGCCGCTCACGGATATAGCGAATTTTAATATCGGAACCATTCTGGATGAACGCGCCCGTGAACTATTTTATGAAGAAACGCGCAAATGCGAGTTAACGCGTATTGCTTTTACCTATGCACGGACAGGAAAACCATGTTACAATGGAAAAACATATAGCCTGTCTTCATTTTCCGAGTCGAACTTCTGGTATGACCGCATGATGGAAAAAACCGAATTCTTTAATAAAGGCATCGCAACGGTTGCGGGCGATGAATTTACAATGAGTCCATATCACGTACTATGGCCCATTCCTCAACGCGTAATTGATGCAAATTCGTTGGGGATAATCAATCAAAACAAAGGATACGCCGGCTATGAAAATAATGTAGCTCCATTGGATAAAATCGAATAATGAACCGACCTGCTCTCGGACGCAAAAAAACTTATGATATTTTGGTGAAATTTGATGAAAATGCCGAAAATTTCTCTGTTCGACCATATAAGAATAACGCACAAATTACCGGTGGTATTAGGTGCAAATGCCGTGAGCTTATCGCCTAATTCGTGAAACCCGCCATCGCCACGGAGTTCTTCCGATCTCCTCCGCCGACAGATAATTGACGCTTTTTGAAGATTCAAATTCGTTTTTAAGGCATTTTTAGATCATATTGAATAATATCTTTGTATGCCGAACGTTACTAAAGCGCCGTTTTAATGCAATTTTTGTTTCATGAATGGTACGCGGCAATAGCTTTGTTTTTATATTTTTATAATTGGGTTACATACCTGTCCATGATTTTAAAAATTAATCAAGATGAACACAACTTCTCTAAACAATCAAATCCGGGATAAAAAGACCACTATCAAATCTATGATCATCCTGGCGCTGCTTTTCTTTATTTTCGGGTTGGTATCCTGGGTAAACACCATTTTAATACCTTATTTCCAATTAACCCTCCAGCTATCGAATTTCCAATCCTATCTGGTCACGTTTGCCTTTTATATTGCCTATCTGGTGATGGCTATACCATCTTCATTCCTCTTGAATAAGGTCGGATATAAAAAAGGAATGATGTTCGGATTATGGTGTATGGCTATAGGGGCGCTGCTTTTTGTTCCCGCAGCATATTGGCGCATCTATCAGATATTCCTCCTGGGCCTCTTCTTGCTGGGGGTAGGGTTGGCGATTTTACAATCCGCCGCGAATCCTTATGTAACCATTGTCGGACCGATAGAAAGTGCAGCCAAACGAATGAGCATTGTCGGCACAGGTAACAAACTGGCAGGAGTAATAGCAAACCTCATATTCGCCGCTGTTGTTATCCGGGAATCCGACAGGGTTCTTATGCGGGAGATCGATTCGGGCGTCTACTCCGGAGAAGCGCTTGAAACAGCTTTAGATACATTGATTAAAGGGGTAATGACGCCTTATCTTATTTTAAGTATTGCATTATTTATTTTCGGCATTATCGTCCGTTACTCCATATTACCCGAATTAGATCCGTCGGTAGTAAATAAACGTTCTACCGAAGATGAAAAATCGCATAAATCCATCCTCCAATATCCGGCTCTAATACTTGGAGTGATAGCCCTGTTCTTTCATATAGGAACACAGATGATCGCATTAGGGACCAGCATTCAATATGCCGGAACCATGGGCGAAAGCCTTGCAGGATCTGCTAAAAACATTCCCTCTTATACCATGTTCCTGACTTTCATCGGCTATTTCATTGGAATCGCCCTCATCCCCAAATATCTGCTGCAGCGAAACGCTCTATTAATCTGCGCCTCAATAAATCTGGCATTATCCGTACTGATTATTACCACATCGGGAACCGTTCATTTTCTGGGTCTGACCACCGACATTTCCCTCTGGTACCTGGTCACGATGGGACTCCCGAATGCCCTGCTGTATGCCGGCATATGGCCTTTGGCTATCAACGGTTTAGGAAAATACACCAATCTGGGGTCAGCTTTCCTTGTCATGGCGCTAAGCGGTAGCGCTATCATGCCTATCGTTTATAATTCTTTTGTCGAGATGAATGCTTCTCTATCGCCATTTGCGGCTATGAAGCAAGGATACCGGATTCTTATCCCATGCTTCGCCTATATAGTTTGGTATGCCGCATACGGATATCAAATAAAATCGTGGACAGGAAAGAAATAAAAACAGAATGAATTTGTTTCGAGAAAATTAATCCGGCTAATTAATAGCAATGAAGAATCGATTAATCATAAAAAACGGGAAAGTGATTTTTCCGGATCGGACGGAAGAGAACCTGGACATCATTTGCGAAAATGGGAAGATTATTGAAATTTTGAAATCCGAAGATGTTTCACTTGACGGAAGCGAAATGGTTATAGACGCCGGCAAGAAATACATAGCGCCCGGATTTATAGACATTCACACACACGGCGGCGGCGGTCATGATTTTATGGACGGAACCGTAGAATCTTATCTGGGAGCGGCAGAGATGCATGCCCGATACGGAACAACAGCTTTGTTGCCCACAACTCTTACAAGTACGTCCGAAGAGTTGACTAAAACATTTTCGGTTTATAAAGATGCGGTTAAACAAAATAAAAAGGGAGCTAAATTTCTCGGTCTGCATCTGGAAGGCCCTTATTTTGCCTATAGTCAGCGCGGCGCTCAGGATCCCCGGTATCTCAGAAATCCCGAACCGGAAGAATATAACCGGATTCTGGAAGAAACGAACGATATCGTCCGCTGGAGCCTGGCTCCCGAACTACCCGGAGCATTTGCATTCGGCAAAGTATTGGCGTCAAAAAACATCCTCCCTTCCATTGCTCATAGCGACGCCATATACGAAGAAGCGCTGGACGCTTATCATGCAGGGTTTACCCATGTCACTCATCTTTACTCGGCCATGTCGACCGTTACCAGAAAAAACGCTTTCAGGTATGCCGGCGTTCTGGAAACTGCCTATTTAATCGATGATATGACGGTGGAAATTATTGCCGATGGCGTGCATTTACCGAAACCGCTCCTTCAGTTCGTATATAAATTCAAAGGACCTGATAAAACGGCATTGTGCACGGATTCCATGCGCGGAGCCGGTATGCCCGACGGAGAATCCATCATCGGAAGCCTGGAAAAAGGTCAAAAGGCGATTATCGAAGACGGTGTTGCAAAATTACCTGATCGTACGGCTTTTGCCGGAAGTGTAGCCACAACCGACAGATTAGTAAGGACAATGGTGAATATAGCCGGAATACCTTTGCAGGACGCAGTTAAAATGATGACGCTTACTCCTGCCCGTATTATTCACGTAGATGAGCATAAGGGTTCAATCCAAAAAGGCAAAGATGCGGATTTTGTGATCTTTGACGATCATATCCATGTTTCATACACAATCTTAGAAGGAAATGTCATATACGCAGACTAACGCAATTGTCAATGAGGTTAAGAAAAAGAACCGGCGTTCCGTGTTCCGTACTCTCTGCCTGTGTCGATATTGGCAATGGAAAAAAGTAAGTAAATGTTCATTTTTTTAGGAGAAAACTATTTTTGAATAAAAAAAATCACTTTCTTTGTTACTTCATATTTTAAAACTACGGATACAATGATACTCAAGCAGGCAAAGCAAGCAATCATATTATTTTACTATAAATTTATTACGATGAAAACAAAAAACATTCTTTTATGCGTACTATTTTCTTTAGCCGGAAGTATTTCCGTAATGGCGCAACCGGATTATACGCCCTCGAAAGAAAATATGCAGTCCCGGGAAACATTTCAGGATGACAAATTCGGGATATTCATCCATTGGGGTATCTACAGTATGCTTGCCGATGGGGAAT
This sequence comes from Tannerella sp., assembly GCA_031257565.1. Lineage (GTDB taxonomy): Bacteria > Bacteroidota > Bacteroidia > Bacteroidales > Tannerellaceae > Tannerella. The sequence continues at coordinate 33,906 of JAIROL010000009.1, forward strand.
GGATTCTACACAGCAAAAACCTGAACCACAAAGAGTATGCAAAACTGGCGTCCGGCTTCTATCCGTCAAAATTCAGCGCGAAAGCATGGGTTTCCGACATTAAGGCGTCAGGAGCCAAATACATAACGATTACATCGCGTCATCACGATGGATTTTCTATGTTCGACACACAATATTCGGATTATAACATTGTCGACGCTACGCCTTTCAAACGCGATATTATAAAAGAACTCGCCGACGAATGCCGGCAACAAGGCATACGCTTGCACTTTTATTATTCCCATCTGGATTGGACAAGGGAAGACTACTACCCTCTGGGACGTACCGGAAAAAATACGGGCCGGACTTCGCACGGCGAATGGAAAGATTATTGTACGTTTATGAATAACCAGTTGACGGAACTGCTCTCCAATTATGGCCCTATCGGCGCCATCTGGTTCGACGGAATGTGGGACAAAGATATTTATGAGGACGGTATGACCGCCAAAACATGGAACCTGGATGAACAGTATAGCATCATCCACAAATTACAACCGGGATGCCTCATCGGGAACAATCATCATATAACGCCATTTCCCGGAGAAGATATACAAATATTCGAACGCGACCTGCCGGGAGAAAACAAAGCAGGACTATCCGGACAGAATATCAGTCCCCTGGCTCTTGAAACATGCGAAACGATGAACGGAATGTGGGGCTATCGAATCGTCGATCAGAATTACAAATCTACGGAAACCCTGATCCGGCTCCTGGTAAAAGCGGCCGGAAAAAATGCAAACCTGCTGATGAATATCGGCCCTCAGCCAAACGGGGAACTGCCTGCCGTATCCGTAGAACGCCTCCATGAAATAGGCGAATGGATGAAGACCTATGGCGAAACTATTTATGGAACGCGCGGCGGCGTCGTGGAACCGCACGATTGGGGCGTAACCACACAAAAAGGAAAAACGCTTTATGTGCACATCCTAAATTCGGAAGATAAAGCCTTGTTCCTCCCATACAGTGGAAACAAACTGAAAAACGCGGTACTGTTCCATAACCGCGAAGCCGTAAAATTCACGCAGGACAAAGACGGTATTCTGCTAAAATTCAAAGAAGCGCCTGCCGATCCTGACTATGTGATCGAACTGACTTTTACAAACGAACTTGGCAAATAATTTATGTGTACGCATGAGACAAAGTTGTTTATTACTACTCGCAATACTGCTCCTGACCTATGGATATCAGGGATATAAAACAGTATATAAATATACTAATGACGATGTGAAGGTAAAATACCGGGGACAGCTGTCCGACGTCGCAGAAAAAGTCTTATCCGTTCCGCTGGAAACGCCCGATAGCGGAGTTGTACGACATGTAAAACGGGTGCAAAAGGATGAAAATAATATTTTTATGTTAAGCGACCGGAGACTGCTCCATTTTGACGTATCCGGTAAGTTCATCAATCAGATGATGACGGAAACAAGCGGCAGGGAAGATGTTTTTATCGCGGATTATACGCTCGACGCCGACCGCCATCAGGTAATCGCCATAGACAGTCGGCGCAATGTCTGCAAATATGACTACTCCGGAAACCTGATATCAAGGACAAAACTGACGCAACCCTGGCATAAGATTACCGCATTCGCCTGTCATGACGGATATTTATGGGCGACAGCCGAAAAACTTGTGAAGATTGCAGGCCATAACGATTCATATCAGATAGTACACAGTTTATATCAACTGGATTCCGATATGAATGAAATATCAAGCCTGAAATTGCACATTGCAGACGTCGGACGCGACGTCATGTTCAGGTCGCTCTGTGTCGATGAACTTCTGGTAGACGAATACGGCGTCTACGCGTACTCGTCTCCGGCCGACATGAAACATCTGTTAAGCGACACGCTGCATATCGTACAACGTCAAAACCTGCCGACGACGTCCGGAAACGAACACGACGGAAAAGCATGCATTTATCCCGTACGTAAAGGAAAACGGCAGTTCCTGTCGACCTGTCGTCATACAATCGATAATTGCTATACATTCTGTTATGATAACGCCGGCCATACCGCATACCTCCTGTCAAAAGGATTTAAAGACGATTTTTACGACACGGGATATATTACGGATTTTCAATCCATGGACATTTATAACGAATCATACTGCTACCTGAAATCCGGAGCCGATCTTTCCGGATACTTTCCGGAAAGGGCAGTTAGCGACGACCATCCGATTCTTTTTATGGTAACATTAAAATCCTGACGCCCGACAATAATCATGACAATAGACTTTCTTCCCTGCTTATCTCAGCGCTGTTATTCGCATCATGCATAATAAAAGACGAAGCGCCGAATGCCGAAGCAGACACGTTTAGATATTTTACTTAGAAAGAAAACAGGCAAAAGACCCGTCAAAATCACGATAAAAGTACTACCTTTGCGGATAAAACCAAAAAAGTACGACTTATGACACTTTATCATTTTGATGAAATCATTGAAAGAAAAGATACGGATTGCGTAAAATATGATAGATTGAAAGAGCATTTCGGACGGGAAGACCTGATACCGTTATGGGTTGCCGATATGGACTTCCGGACGCCGGATTTTATTATCGATGCAATGAAAAAACGTTGTGAACATCCGGTTTTCGGATACACCTATCCTTCGGACGAATATTTTAACAGCATCATCAACTGGATTCGGGAACTTCATGATTGGAATATACGTAAAGAATGGATCAGCTATATACCGGGGATCGTAAAAGGCATTGCCTTTGCGATCGAACACTTCACCCGAAAAGGCGACAAAGTAATCATACAACCGCCCATTTACCATCCGTTCCGGTTGGTTCCGGACAGCTTGGGACGCGAAGTCGTTAACAATCCATTGCGCCTTGTCAATGGCGTCTACGAAATGGATTTTGACCATCTGGAGGCAATAATCGACGAGAAATGCAAGATTCTGATCTTATCAAATCCGCATAATCCTGCGGGTATCGTATGGAAGAAAGAAACATTGCAGCGCCTGGCGTCTATATGCGCCGGACGCCATATAATCGTCATATCCGACGAGATCCATGCGGAGATGATCTATCCGTCTTACGCCCACCATCCGTTCCCGACAGTATCCGACGAAGCCGCATCATGCAGTATCACATTTGCCGCTCCGAGCAAAACGTTCAATATTGCCGGAATTGTATCGTCCTATGCGATCGTTCCGGACGATTCCCTGCGTAAAGCCTTCTATTCTTTTCTGGAAGCCGGAGAATTCAACCATGGAACAATATTTGCATACACGGCGGTAGTGGCCGCTTATACGCAGGGAACGGAATGGCGTCGCCGGATGATCGATTATGTCATAAAAAACGTACATTTTGTTGACCGGTACCTCAAAAACGGTATCCCGCAAATAAAAGCGTATATGCCGCAGGCTTCTTTTCTGGTATGGTTGGATTGTGCCGGATTAGGTCTTAATCATAAAGAATTGATTGGCCTGTTCAGAGATCGTGCAAATCTGGCGCTGAACGACGGAGCGATGTTCGGCTCCGAAGGAAACGGCTACATGCGGCTCAATGTGGGATGCCCGCGCAGCCAACTCGAAACGGCGCTCGGCAAACTGAAAAATGCAATATGAACCCGTTATCCGGAAAACCGAACATCGCACAGCAACAGGAGAGGGACTGTATAGATACCTGTATTTATCGCATATCTACGAATATATGTGCGAAATTAATACTTAAAAGTTCTGTTTTTTCTTCCTTACTTACCTCTTGTTATAAACAAAGCTCAATCCCCGGGAAACATAGTTTTTAAATGCATGGTCGGAAGATATGAGCGGTATTTTGTCTGATATCGACCGGGCGATGATCATGTGGTCTATTACGTCCTTATGATTTTCGTTTATGTTTAATGCCAGATACTGTTTAAAGTGAAACTCATTAAAAAGTATCATCCGGATATTGATATCTCATCTTAAAACCGCCCGCATGTCCACTATTTTTGTAATAATCGGTTCTCTTTTTGGGTCCATTGCCAATTCCCAAACGGATTTTTTTCTACTTTCACAACTTAACACTTCTTGTGACGTCTCTTTTTTTTCTGCTTTTTTGTTCTTCTTTTCCATACTGATTCTTTTATTTTTTTTCTTTGAATCTGCACCGCAAATATATAAATAAACAATAAAGAGTGAACATAAAAAAATATAACAACTTGCACTTTATTCAAGAAAATGAAGATAGGCGGCGCCTCGGCAATGAAAACAAATAAATTTGTTTTGCATTTCTCTCGGCTTGCATTATCTTTGTCGTTTATTTAAATTACATATCTATGAAAATTTCAAAAAACAAATTCGTTGCGGTCGCTTACGATCTTAACGTTGGCCAAGACGATGAACGCGAATTAATGGAGCGTGCAACAGAAGAACATCCGTTAGAATTTATATTCGGTACAGAGACCATGTTGCCCGCTTTTGAAGAAAACATCAAAGGCCTTGAGAAAGGAAGCACGTTCATGTTTTCTCTTGCGCCCGAAAACGCATACGGAGAATACATTGGAGAAAACGTAGTGGACGTCCCGAAAAATATATTCGAAGTAAACGGGAAATTTGACGATGAATGCGTAAAAGAAGGAGTAATCCTTCCCATGATGAATTCAAATGGCGAACGCATGCATGGCGCCGTTCTCGAAGTGAAAGACAACGTTGTTGTGATGGACTTTAATCATCCGCTGGCAGGCGAAACGTTACACTTCAGCGGAGAGGTCGTCGATGTGCACGACCCTACGGAAGAAGAAATAGCAGCCGTCAACCGGACAATGAGCGGAGGATGCGGATGCGGATGCGGCGAATGCGGCGACCAGGGCTGCGAGGGAGGTTGTGGCGATCATGACTGCGACTGCGGATGTAATCATTAATACAAATATCAGGACTTGAATACTTTCGGAAATATCTTCAGACTGACGTCTTTCGGCGAGTCGCATGGCGTTGCCGTAGGAGGAATTGTGGATGGTTGTCCGGCAGGAATAACCCTTGATATGGACTTTATCCGGCAGGAACTGAATCGCCGCAGACCCGGACAATCATCGCTGACCACCCCACGTAAGGAAGCCGACAAAGTCGAATTCATTTCAGGCCTGTACGAAGGAAAAACTACCGGAACGCCGATAGGGTTCATCGTAAGAAACGAAAATCAACACTCCGCAGACTACGACAACTTGAAAGAAGTATTCCGCCCTTCTCATGCCGATTATGCTTATCATATAAAGTACGGTATACGCGATCCGCGCGGAGGAGGACGTAGCTCGGCGCGTGAAACGATCGCGCGTTGCGTTGCCGGAGCGATCGCCAAATTAATCCTCAATCAAAGAAATATCAGGATACAGGCATATACGTCCCGGATTGGCAATATACGCCTGAAAGGATCGTATAAAGATTATGACCTGGATGCAACAGAGACAAACGCCGTACGTTGCCCCGACGCCCTCAAAGCCTCCGAGATGGCAGCTCTGATCGAAAAGGCAAAGTCTGAAGGCGATTCTGTTGGAGGAATGATTAACTGTGTTATCAAAGGAGCGCCGGCCGGCATCGGCGAACCGGTTTTCGGTAAGTTACACGCCGCCTTAGGCGGCGCGATGTTAAGTATCAACGCGGTGAAAGGTTTTGACTATGGAGACGGATTCGACGCCCCGCTTTATAAAGGCTCGGAACATAATGACGAATTTTTCAATGACAACGGGACGATAAACGTCCGGACCAATCATTCCGGCGGAATACAAGGAGGCGTCTCCAACGGACAGGATATCTATTTCCGCGTAGTATTCAAGGCTACGGCTACTTTGTTGCGCGACCAGCATACCGTCGACAAAGACGGGAACGAAACCGTCTTAAAAGCAAAAGGACGCCACGACGCATGCGTTATCCCGCGCGCCGTACCCATTGTCGAAGCGATGGCGGCCATGACAATGCTCGATTACCTGTTACTCTCCGAAGCCAAATAACTCCAAATAACTCCAAATAACTCCAAATAACCCGATAACTCCAAATAACCCGAAGGGAGTTATTTCGGATCGACACGTACCGGAAATGAAGGTTCGGCAATTAACATGCCGTCGATGGGTCTTTTCTTATCCGGTAAAGGAATCAGTGGCTGAAGGATTTTCCCCGAACGCTTTTCGACATAATTTTCACCCAGTATGTGCGCCAGCGCCCGGCCCAGCAATGGATCGGTTTCATCCCCAAACGGCTTCAGGTCAAAGACGTTCTCGGCGGCGAGCATGTTCTCCGCCGGAACAAGTCCGCCTGTAAACGACGTGATACCTTTTACGTTGGCATACCTGTAAATCATAATGTACATACCCCAGTTTGAAAAAGTCGCATAATAATTTTTATTCTTTTCACCGTAAAGGCTCTCGGGAGAAAGTAATATTCCGCCGCAATATTTACCGGAAGTCGTATCGCCGATCTGAATAACATTCAAATAAGGCTCCAGTCCCACCATGGTAGCCTCGGAGGCCGACGCCGTATTTTTGCCTGTCAATACATAAAGGCGCTCCAGATTCATACAGGCGGATTCGGGCAACGTATCGATAAAAGTCTCGCTCAGTTCGCGACCGTTTTCTTTCAGGTAAGCCGTATAGAGATCATTATAGTAATGCTCAAGGTAAACCTTCTTACCCTTTACGGCATGCTCCGGCGCGAGAAGGCTACTAAGAATCAGCGCCGTACGCGAATAGCCTCCGGGATTATAACGCAGGTCGAGAACCACATCCGTCACTCCCGCAGATTTGAAATCCGAAAAAACCCGAACCAACTCCGGCTCGGATTCTATCTGATAACCGGTATAGCATAAATACCCTACCCGACGTCCTGCTTTTTCTATGATCTTCGACGTATTGACCGGATTTTCATACATCCGGACAGCCGCCATATTTTTTACGCCGGGTACAGGCGAAATCGATCCGGCTTCCGTATCTAACACGCCGCACTGCAAAACAAGGGACGACGCCAAATAAAGATCCTGATAATTGAGATCCGTTATCTTTCCGCCATTCATTCCAACAATGATATCCCCTCGTTTTAATCCGGCGCTTGCCGCCGGAGAACCGGGAGTCGTATATAAAACGATCGCAATCACCTCGTTATTTCCGGTAAAAGGATGATAGTAAAATTTCAACGTATAACCGAACGTAGTACTTATACCTTCAAATTGATTTTCCAGATCATCGATATTCTCCGTCAATAAAGACCAGTAGTCGTCTTTATAAATAAACCTTTCAAACAACTTTTTATGATCGGAATAGGCCGCAAACGTTTTACTATCGTCATACAGGCTCCAGTCGGTTTCGGATTCCCACAAATAATAAGTTCCTACCCCTTCGATTATAAACTTATTGATTTTCTCCGTATCGGCAATAGTCGGATCCAGCGTGCCGGCGGCCTCCTCTACCTCTCCATTATTACAGCCCGATAGAACAAATACAAATATTGTACATAAATCTAAGAAAAAAATCTTTATCCTCATAAACGCTTTTTTATTTTTGAATTTCCGGTAAAACTTTTGAATCCTCGGTAAAACAATCCGCCGCGGCGCTTCGATACGTTCAGCGCGCGCTGTTACTCATGATGATACGGCTCCCCGCGAAGTATTGTCATAGCGCGGTATAACTGTTCAATAAAGATCGGGCGGATCATCTGATGCGAAAAAGTCATCTTGCTCAAAGAAAGCCGCTCCGAAGCTCTCGCATACACGTCGTCGCTGAATCCGTAAGGACCGCCTGTCACAAAAACAAGCCTCCCGGGAACAGCCTGCATCTTCTTGTCTATATAAGAAGCAAATTGTTTTGACGTATACTCTTTCCCCCGTTCATCCAGCAATATACAACAATCCCCTCCCTGTAGCGACTTTAAGATCAAACGACCTTCCTGCTCCTTTTGTTGCAATTCCGTCATGTTTTTCACATTTTTCACATCAGGAATCACTTCCGTTTCAAAAGGAATATAATGCTTCAAACGTCCCGTATAATCGTCCAGCGCCCTATCCCAGCTTCCGGAATCAGTCTTTCCGACTACGAGCAAAACTACTTTCATTTTTCAGCTATTTAGGTACAAAGATACGAAAAGTTTCCGTACAAACCTCTAAGACGGGTAAGTTCCGGCGTATGTTTTTCAAGTTTTGCAGCAGGCTGTTTACATGGTCGCACAGGAAACGCCCACCTTCTGCCACGGCGCGGATGCCTCCCGGTACTTCTTCCGGCAAGGTAACATAGAACTCGCTATGTTCATAAATCTTTGGCGCAAGCCGTTTTTTTAACGCTTCGCTAAAAGACCGTTGGTTGCCTGTTCGTTTCATAATTCAAATATTTAACCGTTAATAATTACTCTTTCGTCCACTCTGATATTCTCATGAAAAAAGTTGTATTGTGTCAAAAGATTTGTAACCTCATTATAAACAGCGCCTCTTTTCTTCGGGTCTTTGATAGTCATAATCATCACAAATTCCTGATTAATATCCTTACTGTCTTTCATCCTTGTATCATAATCGTTCCGGTATGCAGCCTCTATTCGTAAGAACCAGCGCCGGTCTTTATAGAGGCTTGTTCTTTTGACTCTTTCCTGCAATTCTTCAAAATCAACACACCATTTCTTTATCGGCAAAAACAATTTCGACCGATTATCGCTATAGCTATGTAATAATCGTTCACTCTTGAATGGCGCCGATGCCGACTTTTGTTTTCTAACACTGTATTTAGATGGAGAAAGCAGGTCTTGAGGGTCTTCCATATCAATCGGATTCCGCTTAATTTTGCTGTTTGTTACTTCAATCTTTCTCTCATACGTTCCAAAAGCAATATCTACATCACTTTGAACATATTCCGCACCTTGATACGAATTAATTTCGGGTGAAGTAACCAAAGTAATTTTCACTTGACCATAAAAATACCCATCTTCAATTAGACTTTGAGGAAATGGAAAATCCATAATTTTAATAGAAGAGCCTTTATCCACAGCATCCATCAAAATTAAAGTAACTTCATTAGGGTCATTGAAAAGAATATCATTGACTTTAGAGGGTAATCCAAACCCAATTTGGCTGATTCTGTCCATCAGTTCCGCATCAAATTCTTCCGGATGTTTCGCTGAATGTATCAATAAGGATTTGATAAATTCAGGGTTAAATTCCTCATTCATGGACCCGGCCAATTCCGCTGCTAAAGCAGTTACGCGAGGAGCGCTATAACTTGTTCCGACAGCACAGCTTATTTGACCATTTTCCGAAAATGATTTTACGCCGTTAATATCCGGTTTGCCATTCTTAATTCCGGCATTACCGCCATAATGTACAAGGTCGGGTTTAATAACGTCCGCACTACCCGGACCAACAGCAGAAAATGGGGAAGGATGATTGACATGCGTAATATCCTGCTCTCTTTTATCGTGGGATAATGAGCCGACGACCAATGTTTTAATGCTTTCCGAACCTTCGGTTATTCTACCTCTTGGCGCGCCTTTTACAAAATTTGTGCAATTGCCCGCTGCTTTTACTATCAATATATTATGCTCTGTTTGCAAATCATCCAAATATGTTGCAAAATCGGAATATTTATCATCTTGAATGGCGGTTTCGTTACCAATGGAAAAATTCCACACTTTGACGTCCGGGTACGCTTTTACGGCATCCCGCATAAACTCCACCATCATAGGCTCATCAATATATCCAAATTTATCATTTGGGAATATTACGGCTTCGGTAATCTTAAACGGTTTTGTACCCGTCCAATCTTTTCCCTCAAGTACATCTCCATAATTGAGGATGCCTGCGACAAATGTGCCATGCGCTTTGTCATATTCATCTGTCCCGAAAGCAACATAGCTGCCATTTTTCCATTGTTTTAAATGTTTAATGTCGCTAATTCCCTCATCAAATACACCCACTTTATAATAATCTACACCTTCTTCAGGTGTCTTGATTTCGATGGTTTCATTTACGATTAAATCATTTTTAGTCAACTTAATGACAGGAATTTTTGTGATTGAAAAAATGCTCTCGCTCTCATTGGAATTTGTCAATGATTGTGGCTTAACCGATGAAACACGGTAAAGAATCAAATTTTTCGTATAATTCAGTTTATCACACCTAACCCCTAACTCTTTGCAGAGATTTTCAAAGCTTCTTTCGGCAATTTCATTCAATTTATAATCGCCATAGTTGATAAGTTTAACTTTCAAGTCGCTGTTATCCTCAACATCAATATCAATGACAGGAGTAAAATCGGATGCCTGTTCGATTGCAGATATACCTATGATATTTTTTTCTGTATCTTGAATTTTCTTTTCGAGTTCTTCCAAATCTTTGACATCATCAATTTTTACTAACAGTTCATCATCGCCGATTAATCCTATAATATTGATTTTCCTTGATTTGCTATTGAATATTTTGCCGATTTCACTTCTATGACTTTTAGCGTGAGCATACTCATTCAATTTTAATTTTACAACGGTAGGCAGATAATTATCATGACTTATTTTCTCTTGGAATTTAGTTTTTAATCCGCCAAAATAACTTCTGAAATGATTTACCCGCATCTCCAAGCGTTCTCCTTCCAATCGGAAGCGTAATCCCTGATTGTCGCTGATTATAACCGAAAGATTATTTTTTGCCGTATCGTGATCCCTTTTCTTGAACAATTTTATCGGTAAATTCTTTTCCATGTCAGTTTTCTTTTAGATTGTTTCTTATTTGGCGAATAGACATGTTCAGTAAATCCGCGATTTGTAATTGAGGAACACCATTATCATTCAGATATTTGATTAGCTCGTCGGAAGTAAAACAGCCATGCCTGTCAAATTGGAAATTTTCTATCAACAAGTCATCAGCTGTAATACTATCTCGCCCCCGAATAACAGCCTGCATTATTGCATTTGTTACAATAGTCCTTATATCCGACGGTGTTTTTTGAGAAAGTAATTGAACAAGTTTTTCCAATTTTCGTTTATCCGATACAAAGTCGTGGTTAAAACTACCGGTATATATGTCTAACAATTTATATACGCCATCAATTCCCGGTTGAACTACCTCAATAACATTGTTAAATCTGCGCCAGATAGCCTTATCCAATAATTCGGGATGATTCGTCGCTGCAATCAAAATATTATTTTGCACATAAATATCAATGTTTTGTAACAGACTATTAATAACCCTTTTTAATTCACCCATCTCATGTTGGTCATCTCTCGCTTTAGCAATGGCGTCAAATTCATCCAAAAACAGGATACACGGTTTACTGTCGGCATATTCAAAAACCCTCCGGATATTTTTTGATGTATTGCCGAGCAAAGATGAAACCAGGGTATCCAGTCTTGCTGTAACCAAAGGCAGTTTTGTTTGAATGGATATATATTTTGCAATCGTAGTTTTTCCGACGCCGGGTAAACCATATAGCAATAATGTACTTTGTAACGGTAGTCCCAAAGAAAGGATTTTATCTTTATTCTCTATTAACTTGACAAAATCAGCGACCTTGCGTTCAATATTTTCCGGCAATACTATTTCCAAATCAGTATCGGAAGGATTGAAAACATCCACTATACTCATTCGTGTTTCCGCATCAACCGGGACAGTAGTGATTAATTGCTCCATTGATAATGTAGTAATACCATTGTTATCAATAATGTTCCTTATGCCCTTAGCAAGTTGCGGATTCCCATCCTGAAGGGCTTTATCCGCCAACTTTCTTGCATATTGTATTACTTTGGAGGGCTCTTTTTTAAGACCACCTTCTATTATTTTTATTATTTCGGAATACATAAGACCTGTTTTTGAAATTTAATCCGGCACAAAGATACAATGGCTCGTTCAAATAATCAAATAATTTGTGGCGTTTTCTTTATTTTCGTGATAAAAATAACTTAAACCGTTATTTTTATAGCGCTTAATGGAAAAACAAAAACATGATAAAGATACGCAGAAAAAAGAGGAAACCGGCTTTTTTTACGTTTTTTATGCTTCTATCCCAAAATATATGCATACCTTTGTCATTGTATATAGTCTAAATAAGGAGGAAATACTTATGAGAAAGATATTGTTTACCTTAGCGCTGATAATCTCGCTCTCGAGTATTCAGGCAGCAGATATCACGCCGGTTTCGGATGCGATCAAGGCCGGAAATACGGATATGCTTAAAAACAAAATGGCCGGCGAGGTGGATATTGTAGCGCCGGGCGTATCAAAAAAAGGAACCGGCAGCGACGCCATCGCTATACTGAAGTCTTTTTTTCAGGCAAATAAACCTGTCGGCTTCACAGTCGCTCATCATGCAGACAAAAACGATTCCGGCTTTTTTGTCGGAAAATTAACTACGGAAAACAAAGAGTTTCGCGTGAACATAACATACGCGATCAAGGAAGGAAAGATCCTTATCTCCATTATAAGGATCGAATAACAGGCATGGCTCACTTAATACGGATATCGAGTCTTTTTTGTAATATAACATATTGATAATAAATGCGATATTTGACTGAAATCGATACATAATCAGCCATGCCGAATAATAAAGAATTAAAAACGATGACGAATAAAGTAAAAACCCCGGACGAATTAACAGACGACCTGATTACCCTTGCACTTGCCGAAGATACAGGCGACGGCGACCATACGACATTGTGTTGTATACCGCCCGAAGCGACAGGGAAAAGTCGTCTTATCATAAAAGAAAACGGGATTCTGGCCGGCGTTGAAATGGCAAAACGTATCTTCTGCTATTTCGACGCGTCCATGATAATGAAAATATTCATTCCTGACGGAGCCGAAGTCAAAAAAGGCGATATCGCTTTTACTATCGAAGGAAAAATACAATCCATCCTTCAGACGGAACGCCTCGTCCTTAACGTGATGCAACGCATGAGCGGCATTGCGACTACTACGCGACGTTATGTGAAAGCGCTCGAAGGAACAAATACCCGCGTGCTGGATACGCGCAAAACGACTCCCGGCATGCGTATACTCGAAAAGGAGGCGGTTCGCATAGGAGGCGGGGTAAACCATCGCATCGGTCTTTTCGACATGATCCTGCTGAAAGACAATCATGTCGATTTTGCAGGAGGCATAAAACAGGCGATTACCCGCGCCCGGAATTATCTGAAAGAAAAAGATAAAAACCTGAAAATAGAAATCGAAGTCCGGAATTTCGACGAACTGGAGGAAGTCCTGCAAACAGGCGGCGTAGACCGTATTATGCTGGACAATTTCAATACGGACGATACCCGCGAGGCGATACGGCGCATTGCCGGACGGTATGAAACCGAATCGTCGGGAGGGATCGCATTCGACACGTTACGCAGCTATGCCGAATGCGGCGTCGACTTTATTTCCGTCGGAGCGCTTACGCACTCGGTTAAAAGTCTCGATATGAGCCTGAAAGCCGTATAAAAAAACATCACAAAACACATACCCCACCGATGAGATCATTCTTTTTCATAATGATTGGATGCTTATTTGCCCTTACGCTACCGGCGCAAATGCTTACCGTGAAAATTGTCGACGACAAGGGACAACCCATTCCGAATGCGACATTCTACATACGCGAAACGGCGCGCGGCGTCATAGCCGACGAACGCGGAGAATTTCAGACTGAATTAGACGCCGGCGAGTACGCCTGCGAAATTTCCTCGCTCGGATACGAAAGAAAAACAATGACGGTCGCCGTACCGCCGCAAGGACTAACGCTCAACGTAGAACTGACCGAAAAAACATATACGCTTCGGGGGGTGACCGTAAGCCCCGGCAAAGAAGATCCGGCCTACCGTATCATGCGAAACGTCATAGCGCGCGCTCCGTACCATCTTAATCAGGTGAAAAGCTACGAATCGGACGCGTACCTGAAAGGCTCGTTCAAAATCGAGAAAATGCCGGCATTACTAAAATCACAGATAACAGACCCGAATATGAAAAACATGATCGGAAAACTACTCGTGTATGAATCGCAAAGCGAAGTGAAATACAGCGAGCCGGATAAATATGAGCTGCGCATAATCGCCGTATCGACCTCTTTCCCTGAAAATTTTAATATTGACGATAACGTGCCGCTAATCGCCGTCACCAGCAACATCTACAGCCCGGCGTCATTCGGCGGACTGTTGGCGCCAGGCTCTTTCGCCGTCTATAAATTCAAACTGGAAGATTCCTATCAGGAAGACGACCATCTGATAAACAAAATCCGCGTGATCCCCCGGAAAAAAAGCGGCCGGTTAGTCGACGGATGGCTTTATATTGCGGATGACGCCTGGACCGTACAGCAGGCCAACCTGAGTCTTTCACAGACTGGCGCAACCGTCCGCTTCAACCTTACATACCAGGAGGTCAAACCGGGCGCGTTCCTCCTTTCCGCATACGACATGTCACTGAATTTCAGCCTGATGGGAGTAAAAGGAAACGGACGGCTTTATGCGTCCGTCAAATATGACAAACTCGAAACGAATGAGAACTATGTCCTGACAAAAGCCGACACGATCAGCGTTATCAAACCGGTCATAGCCGGTCAAAAAGCGCCGACAAAACAACAACAAAAGAATCTGCTGAAAATAGAAGAACTTGCAGGTAAGGAAAAACTAACTACCCGCGAAGCCTACAAAATGGCGCAATTAGTAAAAAAAACGGTCGAATCGGATGAAGTCAAAGAACAAAAACGCCGGCTCGAAAGACGACCGTTAGACTCCATGGTTATCGTCGCGCGCGACAGCCTTGCACTAAAACGCGACACTTCTTTCTGGAACAAAACGCGCATCCTGCCGTTGAAGGAAGAAGAACTCCTAAGCTATCTGCAACGCGACAGCCTTAAATTCGTCGCCGATTCCATGAAAAGCGCCGATTCGCTGAAAAACCGTACATTCGAGAAATGGATAATCCGCCTGCTTCTCGGAGAAAAAATAAATTTTGGTAAAAATTATTACTTCCTGTACGACGGTCTGTTATCGGCCTGTCCGGAATACAATTTCGTCGACGGATTCCGCGTCGGACAATCGCTGGAAGCGGGCGTCAACCTCGGCGGGAACAGATCGCTCTCCCTTGCGCCGGCCATATACTACGCCACGGCGCGCAAAGAGATCGATATCACAATAAACGGCGCGCTCTCCTACGCTCCCTTGCGAAACGGGAAGTTGTCCCTGTCGACAGGAAATACGATAACCGACTATGCCGGAAAGAACGGGACCGGACGCTTCGGAAATACATTAGCCTCTCTGTTCCTTGCAAATAATACG
This sequence comes from Tannerella sp., assembly GCA_031257565.1. Taxonomy (GTDB): domain Bacteria; phylum Bacteroidota; class Bacteroidia; order Bacteroidales; family Tannerellaceae; genus Tannerella. Next base: position 49,136 of record JAIROL010000009.1, read on the forward strand.
GCTATGTTCTATCAAAAAAAATACGCGGCTATATCCAACAGGATCGATATTGCAAACGGACTGATCCTGACCGCCGGCTTCAATTATGAAAAAAGAAACGATCTTACAAACAATACGAGTTATAGCGTTTTCGGGGGACGACCGGCTCCAAACATTCCTCATGGGCAAACCGGCATGATGCCCGACCATGAAGCGTATGTGGCGAATATCGCTTTCGAATATACCCCAAGATATTATTATAGTATATGGAAAGGACAAAAAATCTACCTTAACTCCAACTATCCGACAATCCGGATGAGCTATCAAAAAGCCTTTGCGGGAGGAAGCAACAGAAATTCCTCTTTCGATCAGATAGAAATATCCGTATTCCATAACATCCGACTCAGTCTGTTCAACAGACTGTCATACGAAATCGATGCAGGGATATTCCCGTCTTCCGGACAAACCTGTCTTCCGGACTTTAAACACTTCCGGACGAACGAACTGTTTCTGACCGGCAAGTTGCTTGAAAACAGTTTCACGATGGACAATTACAGGTATGCGACAGACGACAAATGGTTGCAGGCGCACGTTTCATACGCATCCGATTTCCTGCTGCTGAAACAAATACCATTCATGCAAAGCTTCCTTTTCGACGAGGCCCTGCACGCAAAGACATTATGGACTCCCGACCTGAACCGCAACGAGATCGGATACTCGATCGGACTTGGAGAATCAGGAAGAATCGGGGTCTTTGCCTGTTTCAAACAATTGCAATACGAAAGCGCCGGAATTGTCGTCAGTTTGCCGTTATTACTGAATATGCTTACAAAATAAAGGTTTTATATTTAATTCTTCGCGCGTAAAAAAAAATAAAACTTTATCGGATAATTCTTTGCAATTACAATAAATATTCTTATCTTTGGCGCGTTTAATTTCATTTTATAAGAAATGAGCGTATGTTTTTTTTTTAACGTTTAAAGTCACAAAGTAATGAAACGAATAACATTTTTTATACTAAGCATTTTTTGTCTCGCAGCATGTAACAGTGAGATGGTAGACCTTTCGGAAAAAAAGCCGGAGCCAAAACCGCAGATCGAATTACGTATATCCGATGCGGAACAAGTAAAATTGTACAGCGTTGCGGAAGGAAATGAATGTCTGATCGATTCCATCTGGGTACTCGTTTTCGACAGCAGCACAGGAAACCTGAAAGCTGCGGAACATATTGGCGGCGATAAAATTGTGAAAAACGGCCAGGCAACCCAGCTAATGCCGCAATTAACCATTGACGTCGAAACAGGAGACCGCGTTGTCTGTATAGCAAATACAGATCCGAATCCGGATACGGCTACCGTAAAACTGAATACAATAAACAGCTGTTTTGCATTGAAAAAGAACACCTATTACAATGGAATAGAATGTCTGCCGATGTATGGCGCCATGGAGTGGACGGCGTCAACAGGATACGCTTGCGAGATGATCCGCGCAGTGGCTAAGATACAGGTACAAATGGGCGCCGGCGTTTCCGACGTAACCGGTCATTTCACGGCAGAAAATGTCTATTCCCGCATTTATAGATGCAACTTCGAAGGAGGATTTATACAACCCATCCCGGGCGTTGTTTCAGGTATAACTGATCCTCGACCCAATGATTATCGTCGCACGCGCGACTTTTTTCTTGTACAAAAAGATAATGAACCAAAACAAAATACGCATGTATACCTGTATGAGTTTCCATCAAGTAACAGAACCGTACTGGATATAACTATTCCGATCGACAACAAAACATTTAACGCTAATCGCCAGCATATTATGCTCATAAATAAGTTCGCCCCCACCGATTCTACATTTTATCGTCTGGACTTTTACGACGCTATGGACTCTGTATATTTAGACACAAAACGGAATCATTTTTATCTTTTTACCATTAACAAAGTTCGTAGCGAAGGGTACAAAACCATAGACGAAGCGAGGGTAAACCCGGGCAGCAATATCGAATACACGGTCTACATCAACGACGGTTCGAGTTCTGTTACGTCTAACGGACAATATGCCATTGTAACAAGCGTCGATACGGCTTATATAGCAAGCGGGGCGACGGGGGTGACAATCGCCACGGCAAGATACCAGCTTCCGGCGAAGATGCCGTCCCTGACTGCAACAACCAATACGATAGTGGCGACAGGCGCTCTGGCGCTTGCCGCCGGCAGCATAACGTCCTTAACGAACGTGAATGGTAATGTGATAGTAAACGCAACAGGCGCCGGTCTGACGTCAGGCAGCATTCAGGGTAGGGTCGTATTTACGCTTGGAAATATAACGCATACGCTTGTCGTAAAGGTGAGATAAAAAGCGCTTTATAATCGGAAGCGCGATCCGCGACGTCAAAGGCTTCAGACAAACGTCGCAGGTTACTCCGGTATAGGAGGATCTGACAATCCGGGGATAAGTTTATTTCTTCATCACCCTGCCTTCTTTGAAAAGATAAGTTTCCTTGCTTTCCGGACAAACGGCGACGCCGTTCTCGTCAAAATCCAGCCGATGACCATATTCGCTCGCCCAGCCGGTCTGACGCGCAGGATTACCTGCGACTAAAGCGTAAGCCGGAACATCTTTTGTTACGACGGCGCCTGCTCCTATCATCGCATACGTTCCGATGACGCAGCCGCATATAATCGTAGCATTAGCCCCTATCGAGGCGCCTTTACATACTTTTGTGGCGATAAATTCATCCCTGCGGGAAACGGCGCTCCTCGGATTGATTACATTTGTAAAAACGCAGGAAGGTCCCAGAAAAACGTCATCCTCGCAGGTTACCCCGGTATATACCGATACATTATTCTGCACTTTTACATTATCGCCCAACACTACTCCGGGAGCAATCACTATATTCTGGCCGATAGTGCAGTTCTTTCCTATCGCGCATCCGGCCATCAGGTGCGAAAAATGCCATATTTTCGTGCCGTCGCCGATCAGGCAACCTTCATCTATTATAGCCGTTTCATGTGCAGTATATCCTTTCATGTATACATTGTTTATTTTTTAACATTTCGGTAACATAGAACTCACAGCATGTTCATAACTCTTTGGCGCAAGCCGTTTTGCATGTTCGTTTCATGTATACATTATTTATAAAAATCATCCATCGTCGTTCATCGCTTATACATCAGAAAAATGGCCGGTTTCTTTTTCAGGTCGGGCATATTCCCTGCCCACTCTTTCACCGGACGCGTATGTATACGCTCGTCGTCGCAAGTAATGGCCGAAGCCACGCACAATAACGTCGACGGCCTGCAGACGCGGATAAAGTCTTCCAGCAGCTTGTTATTCCGGTACGGGGTTTCTATAAATATCTGCGTTTCCTTTTCGGCATACATCCGCGATTCCAACGCCTTAATACGCGCTGCGCGTCCGGTAGCCTCGACAGGCAGGTATCCATGAAAAGCAAAGCTCTGTCCGTTAAATCCCGAAGCCATCAAAGCCATTAAAATCGACGAAGGACCGACAAGCGGCGCCACACGATACCCTTTACGTTGCGCTATGGCAACCACATCCGCTCCCGGATCGGCAACAGCCGGACATCCGGCCTCCGACATGACGCCTACAGATTCTCCGGCAGCCATCGGAGCCAACATCCCTGAAACGTCTTCCGGCGAAGTATGTTCGTTCAGCTCCGTAAAGCTCAGACGATCGATCGCAATCGACGGCTCCGTCTTCTTCAGGAAACGGCGCGCCGTACGTACATTCTCCACAATAAAATGCTTCAATGACAGGATCACTTCGCGGTTATAAGCCGGCAGCGCGCGCGAATGCTCCGTCTCGCCCAACGTAACGGGGATCAAGTATAATGTTGCTTCCATCGGACAAAACTAACAAAAGTTTGCATAATTTGCGCTATCTTTATTCAAAAAAAACTTTTTTTCACTGCACGCGCTTGGAGATCGTAAGGCTTTCACGTAATTTTGCCGTGCATGCGCGATAAAACTTGAATAAAACATGCTTAAACAGGAATTCATACAAAACGCAAAACAATTATTACCGGACGACTATCAGGCTTTTGAAGCGTCTTTGGAAACCGAACCGCCGGTAAGCATAAGGATCAATCCGTCGAAACATGCGGCGCCGGATTTGTACGGTAAAGGAGATCATACCGTAAACGATCCTATCGTCGGCGACAAAGCGCAAAAAGAAACCGGACAGGACGCAGGCGCGCTTTCCGGTATAAAAAAAGTACCCTGGTGCGAAACGGGATATTACCTCCCGAAGCGACCTTTTTTTACTTTCGATCCGTTATTCCATGCCGGAACATACTATGTGCAGGAAGCGGCGTCGATGTTTCCGGAACAGGCCCTGCTGAAAATATTCGCCGACACGGAATTTCTCCGGGATCGGATAACCGTTCTCGACCTGTGCGCCGCGCCGGGGGGCAAATCGACGCATATCCAGGCGCTACTGCCGGAAAACAGTTTATTAGTAAGCAACGAAGCGATCCGGAGCCGCGCCATGATCCTCTCCGGGAATATCGCAAAATGGGGCCGCGCCGACAATATCGTTACCCATAACGATCCGAAAACGCTCGGAAGATTAACCCATCTTTTTGATCTCATACTGGCCGATCTGCCCTGCTCCGGCGAAGGCATGTTCCGCAAGTACCCGCCCGGCCGCGACAAATGGAGCTCCGACAACGTAAAGCTGTGCGCATCACGGCAAAAACGCATCATACGCGATGTATGGGAATGTCTTAAACCGGGAGGCTACCTGATCTACAGTACTTGTACATTCAATACGGAGGAGAATGAAGACAATGTCTTTATTCTTACGGAAGAACTCGGCGCCGAACTCATTCCCGTTCCGGTGAAAGAAGAATGGAATATCGCCGGCGCACTCCGCCACGACATACCGGCATACCGTTTTTTCCCGCATCGCACGCAAGGGGAAGGGTTTTTCTTAGCCCTGATGAGGAAGAACGACAAAACGGCGGACACGAAAGTAATAAAGGCCGGGCATCAGAACGACAAACGGCCGTTAACCATCCCTGATCCGATAAAAAACATGTTGCTGAGAGCGGACAGGTATATCTTCCGGACAGGACCGGGCGCAACAAACGACGATCCGAAAACCTCCGGAAAGCAGGCAGGTTCATTATACGCCATTCCTGCAGTCCACGAAAACATCTATACGATTCTTTCCGAACGGCTAAACGTCCTTTCTGCCGGCATACGGCTGGGCGAGTTCAAAGGCGCCGATTTTTTACCGTCCGCATCGCTGGCCTTGAGTACGGAACTGAATACAAGCGCATTTCCCGCAGTAGAATTATCCTGTGAGCGGGCAATCGCCTATTTGCAACGGGAAGCAGTTACAATGCCCGAGGGTACGCCCAAAGGATATGCGCTTGTGACATATAAAGGAACGCCTCTTGGTTTTGTTAAAAATACAGGAACCCGCGCGAACAACCTGTATCCTCGGGAATGGCGCATCAGAAGCCGGAAAAGTCCGTGATCAACCGCTCGCATTACGTTTTTTAATATATTCATAAATAGCCTGCTGCGCCCTGACAGGCGGCTTACCGTTCCGTTTAAAAATATTATTCAGATGTTCGTCGATCATACAGGCTTTCGTATTATCCTGCAACTGGATATTCAGAATCCCGATAATCTCCTGCCTGATATCGGGCGATAAGATCGGAAACGCAGTTTCTATACGGCGATTCAGGTTCCGTCGCATCCAGTCGGCCGACGCAAGGTACAGGTCTTCCGCGCCATCGTTATAAAAATACCATATACGCGAATGTTCCAGGAACACATCCACAATACGCGTAATACGTATGTTCTTACTATACGGTTGATTCGGCACAAGGCAGCATATCCCGCGTATGATCAGGTCAATCTCCACCCCGTTTTCGGAGGCCTCATACAAAGCGTCGATCATCTGCTTATCATGCAGCCCGTTCATTTTCAGAATGAGATAGCCCCGCCGTCCCTGCTTGACATGCTCGATCTCGCGCGCTATCATACGCATGATCTCCGGTATCATATTGAAACGCGCAACAAGAAGGCGCTTAAAATCAGGACGGGTATGCCGGCGTTCAAGCGCCGAGAACAAGCTGTTTACGTCTTCAATGATCCCTTCATCAGACGTCAGAAGAGCCATATCCGAATATATCCTTGCCGTTTTTTCATTGAAGTTGCCGGTACTCAGGTAAGCCAGGTTCCGGCTTTCGCCTTTCCGCCATATAACGGCGACCTTGGCGTGCACTTTCAATCCGGGTATACTGTAGAAAATCTTGATACCCGCCTGTTCCATACGCTCGGCGGCGCTTACGTTATTCTCTTCGTCAAACCGCGCCTTCAGCTCTACAAACACCGTCGCCTTCTTCCCGTTTTTCGCCGCGCTGATCAGCGAGTTTATAACGGCCGAATTTTCGGCCACGCGGTACTGCGTAATTTTTATTTCTTCCACATCCGGTTCAAAAGCCGCCTCCATCAGGAAACGCAACAAGTAATCAAAGGACTGATACGGGAAATGAAGCAGCACGTCGCGCCGCATAATCGCGTTGAAGATCGAACCCGCTTCGTCAAGGAAAGGCGACCGCATCGGCGGCGGAATGGCCCGTTCCAGCTTATTTCCTACAGGATTCGGCAATTTAACCAGGTCCTGCAGGTTCATATAACGTCCTCCCACAATCAGGTCATCTCCGGTAATGCCCAACGCCTCGCAGACATACTCCAGCATATCTTCCGGCATCGCGCGGTCATACATAAAACGACTTAACGCGCCGATCTTACGCTTTCCGACCTTTGTCTTTATCTCGTTCACAAACTTTTTAGCGTCGCCCACGCTCTTGTCATCCACATAAATATCCGCATCGCGCGAGATCTTGATACTATAGCATCCTTCGACGTCATAGCCGGGAAATATGACCGGCAGATTGACCCGGATCACATCGTCTACAAACATGTAATAATACATCCCCTCGTGCGACGGCAACGGGATAAAACGGGGCGCTTTCAAAAAGGGGATTTTTATCAGGACGTAATACGGATCTTTCGTTACCTTATTCCGCATGCTGACGATCAGATACAGCCTGCGGTCGCGAATAAAAGTCTTAACGCCCTTTTGTATCGTTACCGGCGAAAGGAATGGGAATACTTCTTCATTAAAATAATTTTGCACAAAAGAACGGTGAAATTCTTTCGGTTCGCTATCCTGGTAAAGATATATATTTTGTTTACGCAACCCCGGCAGTATCCCTTCATTGAATATACGATAAAAATCCTGCTGCTGGCGGTTCACTTCGCGCGTTATATTTTCAAGCCGTTCCTCCGAAGTCTCCGCGCTCTCGTCGATATAATTCTTCTTGATAATATCGCCGCGGTGTTCCGAGACCCGCACTTCATAAAACTCCTCCAGGTTAGAGGCATAAATAGACAGGAAACGAATACGTTCATAGATGGGCAGAGAGGCGTCGTCCGCCTCCATCAGTACCCTGTAATTGAACGACAGCCAGCTGGTATCGCGTTTAAAATAGCTATAATTCTTCTCTCCCATGGAAGCAAAGATAAGATATTTTTTTATCTTTACGTCATGTCAAAAACAGGATTAAAGGTTATCAAAAATAAAATTCGACATGCGCGTATACAGATGCATCCGCGTATGGCCGCCGGATATGCCATGATCCCGGTCCCGGTATATCTGCATTTCAAATTGTTTACCGGCCTGTACCAACGCTTCCGCATAATCCATGCTTTGCTTGAAATGTACATTATCGTCTGCCGTTCCGTGAACAAGCAACAGTTTGCCCTGCAGGTTTTTTGCCAGTTTTATCGGCGAGGTCTCGTCATACCCTTTCAGGTTCTCCTTCGGCGTACGCATATAACGTTCCGTGTAAACCGTATCATAATAACGCCAGTCGGTCGGAGGCGCTACGGCGATACCGGCCTTAAAGACGCCGTCTCCTGCGCTCATGGCCATCAGCGTATTATAGCCTCCGAAGCTCCATCCCCATATTGCGATACGATCCTTATCGACATACGGCAGTTTGCCGAGAGCTACCGCCGCAGCCGCCTGGTCGCGCGATTCAAGATACCCCATACGCAGGTAGGCGCATTTACGGAAAGCTTCTCCGCGCGCGCCGGTGCCACGTCCGTCCACGCAAACGTAAATATATCCGTTAGCCGCCATATACTGTTCCCAATCCATACCGAAACGATCCAATACCGATTGCGAATTGGGTCCGCTATATTGATACATCACAACCGGATATTTTTTCGATTCTGCGAAGTTTGCAGGCTTAACGATCCAGGCGTTGAACTCCTCTCCGGTCGATGTGGTGACGGTAATAAACTCCTTTGTCGAAAAAGCATATTCCGGCAACTTTGTTTTCAACGCCGCATTATCCTCAAGAACGCGCAACTCCCTACCCGTTTTCGATTCATGGACGCTGATACGCATCGGCTCTTTCACATTCGAAAAGCGGTTTACATAGTACGCATAATTAGCGCTGAAGGCCGCGCTGTTCGTGCCCTGCATCGTCGAGAGGCGCGTTTTTTTCCCTTTTACGTCGACACAATAGACCGAACGGCGTAGCGGACTCTCTTCCGCCGATTCGTAATAGATCGTCCCCGTCGCTTCATCTTTGCCGATCAGTCGCGTTACGTCCCAGTTCCCGGAAGTCGCCTGCCGCAGCATCACGCCCGTCGGCGAATACTGGTAGATATGCGCATAGCCGTCTCTCTCGCTCACATACAGGAATCCGCTCTTTGAAAACCGAATGGCGCTCATCCATTCGGAATCGATATACGCCTTGTTTTCATCTTTCATTATCAACTTAAACACGCCGCTCTTAGGATTGGCGTAATAAAGATTGAATATATTCTGCCGGCGGTTAAGCGTCATGACGGCCAGTTGCGAAGGCTCGGCCGCAAAACGGATATACGGAATATAAATCTCCTCGTTAAGGGGCGCTTTCAACTCTTTGATATCTTTCGTTACAACACAGTAGGAATAAACCGTTACCTTCGAATTCTTCTCTCCCGCTTTCGGATATTTGAATTTCCGTTCAGACGGGTAACAGGAATCTCCGTACATCGCCATGGAATATTCCGGTACGTCCGTTTCGTCAAAGCGCGCATAAGCCAGGTATTCGTTATCCGGCGACCAGGCCATCAGGTTGGTCGCGGCAAACTCTTCCTCATAAACCCAATCCGTAGCGCCGTTGATGATCTTATTGGCTTCTCCGTCTTTTGTCACCTGCGTTTCGACGTCGTAATCAAATTTCCTGATCCATATATTATGATCTTCCACATAAGCGCACATACGCCCGTCGGGAGAGAATGTCGGTATCATAATCTTCTTTCCCGATCCGTTCAATCGTTTTACCATACGGCGGCGCACATCGTAATCATATACGTCGGCGCGAAACGAATGTCGGTAAATAGGCTCCCTCTCGCGAATGATCAGAACGTGGCGCCCTGTGGAACTGATTTCATATCCTTCAAAATCATCAAACGTACATTCTCGCGCATTCTTGACGTCGAACAGCGTATCGACAGGCGCTCCCGTACGATACGAATATTTGACGATCATCGTACGCTCCCTGTTCATCGCCGTATAATGTTCCCCGTCAGGCAGCGAACGCATTTCCCCGACGGACGTTTTCTGCCGGAATGTCCCATTCACAATATCAGACAGGCTGATACGTTTGCTTCCCTGTTGCGCAAAAACATTTACGGACAACAGGATCATCAAGAATAAGTTCCACTTTTTTTTCATACGAATCATTATTTTTAATCAATAAATTGCACCTCTTGTCTAATGTTGTCGTTGCCATACCCTGTCGTTTTATAATTATACCCGCAAAGATACAACTTTTCAGTTGATAGTTGACAGTTGACAGTTGAAATTTACTGATTTCCTTTCATTTTCAACTATCAACTGTCAATTGAATAAGCGTGTTTACCTGTGTGTGGAAAGGAAACTCAAACCCGCATCGGTTAACAGCGTTATCGTCCAACTGCTGTCCGCATCAAGATGGAAAAGTATTCAAAATAAGGACGAAGGAAAACCTGAATATACAATTGAAGAGCATTGCCAAAGCAGCGGGGATAGACAGGCGGGTTACGTGGCATCAAAGCAGGCGCTCGTTCGGAACGACGGTTTGCCTGACCAACGGCGTGCCTCAAGAACGATTATATTTTCCAATTTTTTAAACGCTTTTCCATTTCCATTATTAGTTCAGTGTTATTTTGATATACGATATTTGTTTGTATCAGTATCTTCAATTTGGCGGCGGCATCTAATAATGAAAGAGAACCACATTCTGTTAACCTGTCAAATATCCAAAGCATGCCATGATATTCAATACACTTCTTTTTCGCACAATTCCTAACTACTTTATCGCTGCTTAAAACCATTGCATCTATTTTTTTAGCAAGGAATAATACTGTTTTATCGTTTTCAGACAATGATTTGGGATAATCCTGTTTTTGCATATTTATTCTGTCTTCCGCCGATATGTTATGGATGGTTAATTTTCCGACAGAATGAAATGCCGATAAAACATCTTGCTGATGAGGATATAGTTCATTGAAAACATCTAAAGATGTATGTATATCCAGTTCCAAGGAAAAAAGATGGTTTGTTAACTTCAACTCGTACAAGTCTATAAAAATGCAGGCATCTGTAATGGCTATTTTCATTGCACCGTTGTGATTTGTTTACGAAAATCAACCAAAGACTGGTTATTCAATATGGCAGCTTTATTCATGGATATAAGTTCTTCTGCCAATGCGCGAAATAAAAGCTGGGTGAAACGACCGGATTCTTCCATGCCCGTATATTGTACCGGTTCTGTAATTTTCCAATTATTATGTACAATGATAAACACCAATTGATTTAAATGACTTTCAGTAATAATGTTAAGGTCTTTACAGCGATATATTAAAGCCTGAATAGAGATGCCATATTGTTTTTTAAGTTCGCCCAATTCCTGAATAAACAATTTTTTACGTGATATACCTAATTCTTTTTGAATAGCAGTTTGGGGAATAAGCATTGCCGCTGCAAACTGATTACAATACTTTTCTTTTGTTTTATCGGGAAGATTTCCTAGCGGCAGTAACAGATGCCCCAACTCATGCAATACGGTAAACCGGATTCTGTCTGCCGATTTTAGATTATTTCTGTTTATTACGATAACGGGAATTATTTGATTAAGCCATGTTTGCATCCCATCAAAACTGTCTTCCGAATAAACCGAAACAACTTTGATGTGATTATCTTCCAACAGTTCAATCGTGTTATAAACAGGGTCAAATCCCAAATGCCAACATTCCCTTACTTTCGATGCCGCTCTTTCAATATCCTCAAAAGACGATATGACAGGCACATCTTTCAGTGGATTTTCAAAATTCGTTTCAATTCCTATAATTTCTTCCAACTCCAAATATCTGGATAATACATCTTTAGTCGATTCGATTATTTTATGTTGTTCTTTTACAGGCAATCGGGTTAATTTTCTAAATTCCAACTTTCCCAATTCTACTTTGGTATCCCTGAAAAAGAAATCCGGCTGCACATGAAGCGCTTTGCTTAAATGATTAATCATGCTGCTATCGGGAATTACTTCCCCTTTTTCATATTTGTGCAATGCCTGTCGTGATATTTTATTATCAAGAGCATCTGCTAAATCCTGCAATGAAAAACCGTTTAAAATGCGGGCTGACTTGAATCGTTCCGAGAATAACTTGCTCATATATAAATATTTTCTTTTATTGTTACAACATTATATTGCCTTGTTTGGTTGACAAAGATACTATATTTATCTTGAATCGTCAATCTGTCATGTGATTTTTTATTGTTGGATTAGAAAATAACTGTTGCAGAATGCTAAGGCGTTGAAGTTGGTGTGAGAAATTATTGTTTGTCTGCATATTTTTGCTTATCTTTGTCGGCGAAATGAGTTATTTGAAAACAGTGGTAAAACGCAGCAAACAAAAGCAGTCCGTTCGTTTCTATATCGTTACCCATTTATACTTTTCTTTCGGGTAAAATTGTATTTTTTAGAGGATTGTACGGAATTTTTTCGTACTTTTGCAAAAAACAACGAAGCAGTTAAACGACCCCAAGGTGCTTATTAATACAAAAAACAATACGTCGCATCCCGAATTTACCGATTACCTGCGGAAAAGATTCCCGTTTTTCAAGGTTCAGAAAATCTCTCTGGACGCAGGATTTACCTGTCCCAACCGCGACGGCGCCAAAGGGCGCGGCGGATGCTCCTATTGTAACAATCAGACATTCCGTCCGGATTACTGTTCCGGAAATAAAAGCATTACCGAACAACTCCGCGAAGGGATTCGATTCTTTTCCCGTAAATATCCGGCGATGAAGTATCTTGCCTATTTTCAGGCGTACACCGGTACGTATGATCAGGTCGAATCGCTAAAACGCAAATATGACGAAGCCTTAAGTACGGACAACGTAGCAGGTATTATAATCGGCTCCCGCCCCGATTCTGTTTCCGACGAACTGCTCGATTACCTGAAAGAACTCGGCAGGCATACTTTCGTAATGATAGAATACGGTATCGAAAGCACGTCTGACGAAACGCTGCAACGCATCAACCGCGGACACACGTATGAAGAAGCCGAAGAGGCGGTCAGGCGTACGGCAGAACGCGGAATACCTGTCGGGGCGCATATCATATTAGGGCTTCCCTGCGAAACGCGGGAGCAAATTCTCCGGCATGCGGACCGCCTTTCGACTCTCCCTCTGACGTCCGTGAAACTGCACCAGCTCCAGATTATCCGGGGAACGGCCATGGAAAGCGAATTTGAGCGTTATCCCGAACGCTTCCGGCTATATACCGCCGACGAGTACATCAAACTTGTCATCGAATTTATGAACCGTTTACGGAAAGATATCCATATCGACCGTTTCGTATCGCAATCTCCGAAAGAACTGCTTATCGCGCCCGACTGGGGCCTGAAAAATCATGAATTCAGGGACCGACTGGAACAACGCCTGAAATAGAAGAAAAAGCCCGGCGTCTGCCGGGCTTTTTCTTCTATTTTTTTAAAATTGCATTTATTTCTTCTATCGTCAGACCGGTGATGTCGGCAATGGTTTCTACTGTCAAACCTGCTTTATTACTTTTCCTGACTGTTTCGGCTTTCTCTTTGGCTATTCCTTCGGCTAT
>JAIROL010000079.1 GCA_031257565.1 Tannerella sp.
TTCTTCGGGCTGTTCCTCATTTTTTGCATTAATGGCGATTACAAGCTTGGCTATCGTATTGATTTTTGCCATTAACTCCTTGAACGCCTGCGAATCTATTGTTATAACTTCCATATCAATTAAATAATATTTTGGGCACAAAGGTCAGATACCGAACTATAAAGTTATTGACAAGTTGATATAACTTTTTTTGAAAGTTTTCTATATAAAGCTGATTATGAATTAATTATTTTTGAAATTGATAAGATGAAACGAAGACACGGTTTTGAAAAGTGCTTTTGGAAGTAAAAAACGGCAAAAAAACACCCCAAAATCAGTCGATTTTGAGGTAAAAATAGCTGTGAAACGAGATTATCAGCTGATAACAACTTGATAATAGATTTAAGATGCAATATGCCGTAAATTATATACTTACGAATTTATCCCTGTCTGTAAAATGGATATTGATTTGACAATAAGATGAAAAATCGCATGGATGCAAAAAAGAAAAATCCGCTACCATTACATATCGTACGGTAGCGGATTTTTCAGACGGAAAGGTAAACGTTTATTCAACAGGGATATAAATTTCCGTTTTAAGTTTCTCCGGCGAAGTGTTGTTTGGGTTGTTAATGTATTTCTCAAACCAGGGAATATCCTTTAACGTGCAGCCGCTTTCGGGCAACCAGCGGGAATAAATCGTGTCGTAAACCGCCGACAGATTGCTGTATGGCCCCTGATAGAGAAATTTGGCATACTTGCCTACCTCAATGGTTTTTACATTGATTTCGCCTTTCGCTTCGGCGGGTTTCCGGACGGTCAGGCAAATGTGGGTACGCAACCGGCTTGCTTCTGTTACCCTGGGATTGTCGAAATAGAAAGCAATGTGTTCGATACCTGCGGAAAACAGTTTGTTTTCCTTGACGAATTGCCATAAACGGCTCCATGTTCCGCCGAAATCCAGTGACGAATATTTGCCGGTCAGTTCTACATAAATCGTTTGTTTAGGCTCAATGCTTTGAATTTTCGGAGCCTTCAAAATCACATTCTCGTTTACGTTTAAAGTGTTCATAATGATAACATTTTTATTGTTTCGATACTCCATCGGAGAAATATTGTAGAACAGCCGGAAGGCTTTAGTCAACGAAGAAGGTGCATCGTAGCCGACTTCCCATGCGATTTCGCTAACGGTCAGTTCCGTCTGCCGCAGGAGTGTTGCCGCGGTTTCCGCCCTGCGCCGCATGACATGCGTCCAAACCGGTTCGCCCAGCCAGGCGTGCATGATATGCTGGAAATGCCACCGCGAAAAACAGGCTATTTCGGCAAGTTCATCGAGGTCGAAATCCGTATTCAGATGTTCGTCGATGTATCTGACGACGGCTTCAATCCGTCGGCGATAATCCTCTTTTGTTGACTGTCTTTGTTCCATTCTCCGAATCGTTATCTTGGGTGCAAAGGTAGGAGGGATTGTTTTCCCGGACTTTTCCGATTGTGCTGACTTTAAAAAGGGCTACGGTCTTCAAGAATAAGTATTCGATTTCATACCGTTTTTAACCCCAAAATTTTCTTAATACGGAAAGATACTCGTCCCTGCGGTTTACAAGCGTCACGTGACCGCCGGATTGAAAGTGATATTCCTGTGCTCCGGGACACAGTTTTAGCATCTGTGCCCGCTGCATGGGGTTGGCGATTTTATCTGTGGGGCTGTCTATAATCAACACATTTTGCGGTGCCGATACATACGGTTCGGAAGTGAATGTGTGGTTAAACAGAAAATCCTCCATGCAACCGGCTATTGTTATAAGGTCTTGTTTCGTAACTCTTTTCATATCGTCCCGGCAAAAAGCTGTCAGCCGTCGGGTGTCGGCTTCGCCGGATTGCAGGGATAGCTTTGTCAGTACCATCCGCGCCATTACGAAGGTCAGTATGGATGCGGGAAGTATCCGTAACATGCTGCGCATAAGACGGTACATTTTTACTTCCGAGGCGTTGGTCGTGCAGGCGTCTTCCCTGTTCATGGATGTCAGGCTGTGAGAAAATACAACTTTATCTACCACGCCCGGATAACGCGCTATCAGGTTTTGCAGATGGACGCCGCTGTTGGAATGCCCAATGGCATGGCATGTGTCTACCCCTTCGCCGCCCAAAAGCAGCTTCAAACCTTCCGCCGTTTCGGCAAAGGATTTCATGGGCGGAACGGACAGCGCGATGGAGGTAAATGTGTCCCGAAATTCTTCTGCCAGAGGCAATGCAAGCAAATGTCCCGTTGTGTTCGACAGAATCGCCAAAACAAATTTATCCCCATTGCCACTGACGGTATATCGCCACCGGGTATTTTTCCATTTCATTATTTTTTCCGTGGCTGTGATATTCCCAAATACATGTTCAGCAACCACATCAGTATTCTTGGTCATTGCATTTTGTTTTCGTTGTTTGTTACATGGTTTTAGCCTTCCAATTGCTCTTGCACATATTCCTCCGGCATGTCCATTCGGGCGGCGACTTCGGAGGTCGTCATGCCGCTTTCATGGAATCGTCGCACGACGGCTTTCATGTTCTCGCCTACTTCGATGATATGGCTGTCCGGGTCATAGAATCGCACGACACGCTGTCCCCACGGATGCTCACAGGGCGGGTGCAGGAGTTGCAGACCGTCGAGATTGCGGGCAAAACCTTCAAAGTCATCTTCCTCAAAGTAAAGTTCTGCCGCATTACTCCCGAATCGGACGTCGCGACCGGCGATAAACTCGCGCCACGTTTCGAGCGTCTGTAAGGCTATACCGCCCGTCAGCGTGACATTCGCGCCGAAATCCTGCTCGACGTCCAATCCGAGGTATTTTTTATAAAACGCTTTCGAACGTTCCATGTCCGTTACCGCGATTAATGGCGAAATAAATTTCATAATATCATCCTCCCTTATTTTCTTTCGATTTTCTTTTTCATACTTTCCATTGGGTTTAGATTTAAGTTTAAACGTTCTATTATTGTATTGAACCTTTTTTGTTTTCCTTCTTCTGTTTTTGCTCCCCAAAAATATGACCCGGTATATGCTTTACGAGCAGATTTTGCCATTTTTATGAAATTTGTATATGCCGGTTCATACGGTTTAATCATATTTTCAAATTGATGAATATGCTCATCCGTTAATTCTTCCTTTTCAGATGAATCCCAAAAACCATGTTCTTTTGCGTATTTCACTTTTTCACTGCCGTATTCCGTCATAATATTTTTCGATTCAAGTTTTTCTGTCAATTTTTTGTTTTTCTCAGACCAACGACTGTCTTTCCTGCGTTGTTTGAAATATTTTCTATAATATTGTTCATCAATGCTTTCCATTTGACCGTCTATCCAGCCAAAGCATAATGCTTCTTCCAACGCTTCTGTAGCGCTTATTGTTGTCGATTCCTTTTGTTTATCAAAAACAATCCAGATTCCATCATTAGAGAGTGCATTTTTCATTAACCATTTTCTAAATTCTTTTCTGTTTTTAAAGTTCTTTTCGTTCATGGTTTGTCCTCCAAGTTATTATATAATCCATTATTTTTTCCATGTGACTGTCTGCTACTTTTTTAAGTTCCAGCGTGCCGCCGAGTATTATCATTTCTTTCTTCACGAACCGAATGCCCAACCGGTCGCCAAGCATTACGTTTCGCATACTCCCGGCAATTCCCGTTTCTTCCAAAAAGTCGTTTGGATGCCCTGCGGTACAAATGACAAGTCCTAATTTTATTTGCTTCATTTTCACTGTTTTTTCACTGTTCGGATTGTGACCGTAGGCATATCCGACGGAATAAACCCGGTCGAACCAGCCTTTCATTTTTGCAGGGCAACCACTCCACCAAACCGGATAGAGAAAAATTATGGCATCCGCCCGGTCTATTTTCCGATGTTCCGCGACAACATCCTCGGACAGGGGAAGTTCGGTCTTGGCAAATCCTTCCCTTTCATATTCTTCTTCCGTCATGTCGGATTGAAATTCCATTTTGTATAAATCCGATATTTCAACTTGGTGATTGTCTGTTTTCAGCGCTTTCAACAAGGTCTGCAACACCTTATATGTATAGGATTTATTGCTCGGATGCGCGTAAACAATTAAAATATTCATCGTTTATTGAATGTTACATGTTTTTCCTTCAAAGAAATTTTTCCGACTTCATATCCGTATTCTTTTGCTTCTTTCTTGTAAGTCAGGAAAGAATGGTCGATGTCGAAACCAATAATTGCTTTGATTTCTTCAAACGTGAGTTGAAACGTATCGCGCCCGTCGTTTTGAAGGTGTTGCCATAATGATTCGTATTTGCTCATGATTATTTCGATTTATAATTATCTTTATTTGATAAATGATGGATTGTCGATAAGCCTATTTTACTAATATTAAGGCAAGTATAATTTGAAAGCACAACAACCGCCACCTTGCTGTTTGTATTAAAACCCAAAAATGAAGTGAAACAGCCGGTACCGCCGTCTTTACAAACAATCTGACTGTTGACGGGCAATTCCCAACCAAGACCAATATCCTGTTTTTTCGAGGCAGCTGCATATTTCCGGCAACAGATTTTCAAATATTTTTTTTCTTCCTGCATTGTCATCTTTGTGTATTGCAGCAAATTGCGGGCTGTTGAACTCATCCCGCCTGCAGCGACAAGCATGTCGTCTCTGTTCCATGACCAATTGCCTGAATCCCTGTTCCAACGGTCATATCCATGAATGTTTTTGCCCGGAGTAATCCCCAAACAGGTTTCATTTAATCCAAGTTCATGTTTAACAAAGTCATTCATAGTATCCCAGTATCCTTTTTGCGATACCGTCCCTAAAATATACCCAAGTATTCCATAACCTAAATTTGAATAACTGTATGGATAGTCTTTATCTTCCAATCCTGTAGAACTGATAATTCTTTTCATCTTTAAAAAGTCCATGGAGCCGGATAACGGATTATTTTTTGTACCGCTGTTAATCAATGCGCCGGTTACTGTTTTTACAAAGTTCCATACATTGAACGGTAGCAGGGCGGAATATCCCGAAGTATGAGTAGCAAGACGTTTCAAATCGGGATAGTATCCGGGGGGCAAACGTGTGATATAGTCGTTGATAGTATCATTTAATGACATTTTACCATCAGAAATATATTTCGCAAGCAGTGAACATGTAAAAGTCTTTGTAATAGAGCCGATTTCATAAAAAACAGGAGGTTGATTTGCAAATTCTCCATTCTCGCCGAAAACATGAATGAACATATCATCATCAAACAGGTATCCGACAGTGAATTTCAAGTTTTTCTTGCCTTTGACAAATTTTCTTATCAAACCGTATGTATGTGAATTAAATTCAGCCATTTATAAATTCTACTATTAATTTATCAATCTCATTTTCTTTGATTTGCGAAACGCTTTTATCCGTTTTCGCAATGCGTTTGATAATAGCGCGTTCAAAGAAATTCATCTTTTCAAAGAGGAACTCTCCTCCGACAAACTGCTTGGAAACAGCCGATTGATATAATTCATCCGGATAGGCGTTTGCCAGTTCCTGTTGCTGTTTGGCGCTGTCCGGCTCCATTCCGCAAACAAATAATGCCGGTCGCTTTTGTTTCAGAGTTTCGATATTTTCTTTACAGAAACGTTGCATTGTCTTCGATGATGCGCTTGCATAGATGGGAGCTCCTAAAATAATCCCGTCAAAAGAATAAATGTCGGGATGCTGTTCTTTTTTCAGGTCAATGATTGAGACCTGATTGTCGGTTAACCGTGTGGCAAGCATTTGGGCAACTTTGGCGGTCGTTCCGTGCTTTGAGGTGTATATAATCGCTGTTTTCATACAATTTCTTGCTCCTTTATTAATTTTATAATTCCCCTTTGTCTTTTACTTTATATTCTTCCGAATCAGATAAAAGTTAAATCCAACCACTAATGAATATAGCGGAAAGATAATCATTTCTATGACTGAAACTTCAACGCCATTCAAGCACATAAACAAAATCATGGCATCAAGCGCTACCAGCAAGGTTAATGCTTTCATTGTTATAATTGGCATTAGTAAGTAGCCCCAATTCTGTTTCCTAATCAGCATCACTGCGCTAAAAACGATAACCGGCAAGACAATTCCCAAGTCCATTGCCTGAATCGGAAATGTCGTATAATGCTCTAAGCCGGTAGCTGAAGTCGGCGCTTTAAGGCGACCGAGCCAGTTCATCCCAATCAAAACAGCAAAGACGATATTGGAAATGCCCAAATACTTAACCGGTAATTTTGCGTTGAACTTTTCTTTCATCTGTGACAAGTCAAAAGAGGTCATACAAGCAATAAAAGCAAAAAACGATAAACCGGTGACAACAACATATAAAAGAAATAATGAGTTGAAACTTCCGGAAACGCAGTAAATTGCATAGGAATACAGAAAATATGCCAAAATACCTGTCAGGTAAAATCTTCCAGACAGGCGATTTTTCCTGTTCAAATATAAAGAGTAAATAAGAAAC
>JAIROL010000095.1 GCA_031257565.1 Tannerella sp.
ATTGCAAAAAAAACTACGCAGACGAGTAGAAAAGGTATACGCTTAATATAAACATGAAGAAAATACAAGTACGGTCATTTCTTATAAATCAGAGAGAAGGGGGGGTGAGTAGTAACAAAAAATCAGTTAGAATTAGGAAAATAGGTGAATAATTAATAATATGATAATATCAAACAAAAAATTAACTGTAATTATAACCTTTCTGAATGAAAAGGAAGATGTTAAAAATACAATTGAAAGCATATTAGAATTTTCGGATGATAATGTTGAAATTATTGTAATTAATGATGCATCCGATGATAATTATGACTATGACAAGTTAGCCGTTGATTACAACATAACGTATGTGAAAAATAAAATACGATTAGGCGTAGCTGCATCAAGAGATTTGGGGGTTAGTATATGTAAAACCGCTTATTTTTTACTCTTAGATGCCCACATGAGATTTTATGATAATAAATGGATAACAAGGATTGTAGAAGAGCTTTCAAAAAATACAAGAAGATTGCTATGTACACAAACAAAAATTCTTAAAAGGAAAGATGATATAGTCTATGTAGATAAAGAGTCTGATGCTTTAGTAAGACAAGGAGCAACGGTGAAGTTAAATGGGAATATTTTGTTTGAGCCGAAGTGGCTAATCAATGAGAATAAAAACTTAGGCGATGGAGCATTACCTATAGCTTGCGTACTCGGAGCAGGATATGCATGCAGTAAAGATTATTGGATATATTTGAAAGGATTAAGCGGTTTAATGTATTATGGGAATGATGAAGCTTATATCAGTATGAAAAGTCTGGTTAGAAGGAGGAGAATGTCTTTTACTTCCAGATATAAGAATAGGACATATTTATAGAGAGCAAGCACCATATAGGAATGAACATTTTTACAGGATATATAACAAATTAATGATTAATGAGTCCATAATTTTTGATGACCATGTTTATAAAAGCAATCTATCAAATTTAAAAAAGAGTCCAACGTTCTCCAAAGCATTCCGTTTTTTCTACCGAAACAGAAAAGAAATTCGTGAATTAAAAAAATATTACAATGAGATTTTTAAAAATGATCTTTCTTTTTTCAAAAAAATTAATGATGAAAAATACATTCAAAATGTAAACGTAAACCTCATTCACGAAATTTCTAATTATTTATTGCTTAGATGTTTCTCTGTTACAGACTTAGGTATTTTAAAAGGTAAAATGGGAATTATAATATTCCTTTTTCATTATTCCAAACATATTAATTCTGATCAATATGAAGAATTAACCAGACTCTTGTTGGATGATTTATGTAATTCTTTAAATTCGGAAATGTCATACTCGTTCGAATCGGGTTTGAGCGGAATTGGGTGGGGAATACAATATTTGTTTTTACAAAACTTTATTTCCGGCGATATCAATGAAATATTAGAAGACTTTGATAATGAAATTATAAAAATTGATTTCCACAAGATGGAAAACTTAAGCTTAAATATAGGGTTAGGAGGGATTGTACAGTACATAAACGCACGTTTATATGCCATAATTACTTTGAGTTTAAATAATCCTTTTGAAGAATCATATTTGAGATCATTATATTTGAAACTGGAAAAAATTGTAGAAAACGACGAGATAGATACAGACTCAATTGATATTTTCGTTAATTACATTATGTTTTATAAAAATGAATATAAATTAAAGGTTCCTTCTATATATGACGTTACGAATCTTGATTTTCCAAAAGATTATTCAATAAGAAAATATAATTTAGGTTTAAATGGAACAGCAAATGTCGGTTTAAAGTTAATTATGGAAGCTTAATGACCTTGGATCTCTAAAATACCCTGCCAAAGATTATGAATGTAATATGTTTTTTATTCATCTGAATAAATAGAGTCTGCTGTTAAATTCCGCGCTACGCGACACACCAGTTTTGCCCATATTATCGTACATAAACTGATCCGTTTCCCAATAGTTGACTTAAGTTTTCCACTTGTTTGAGCGTCCATTCAAAAGGCCTATATTTCATTTGAATTATTGTCAGACGCCTGATTTTCAGTGTGATCAAAAAGTTATAATTAGGCGGTTTGTGTATGGCGTTGGTAATAGTGTTCCATTGCGGCAAGCAAACATTCCATCTTTGCGGCAAACTCATGGTTTTCCATGAGTTGTTCGATGAGTTCTTCCGGGGTTCGGTCTATCATATCACAGAGGGCTTCCATTTTCTCGCAGTCCGGTCTTTTCGGACTCTGTAGCGGTATGTTTGCAATATAATTTTAAAAGAAACAATTATGTCTAAACGAATTGCAGTAACAGGATCCGGCAGTCGCGAAGATACATTTGTGGCGAAAGCGCTGTCGATTATGTGCGGATATGACTTGTGCATAAGTCCGTCATTTTCGCAAACAGCTATCAAATATGGCATGAATATGGATATCCAAACGTGTCACTGGCCGGATTCGTATGTCTATTGTCTGGATGTGTTCACGGAGCGCATCATCATGGAACATCAATATGGAGAAAAATTTGTCTCGGACGGAAGCGTCCTTAAGGAGTCGGTATGGCTTAAATGCCGTTTTCCACATGTGGAACCGATTTACGAACAATCCATGATTCGAAGTCTGGAAAGAGTTGTTGCGGCTTATGCTGTCAAAAATTATGATGCTGTCTTTTATCTGTCTGGAGGGCAGGGAAGCCGCATCACGGGAGACTGTATGGAACGGCTGCTCGAAACTTACGGTATCCCTTACAGGGCTATCCACTCTCCGGACAGGGAAACCGCTTTGAATAGCATGATGGAATATTCAGGTATACCGCCGGTTATGTCGGCGAAATTTTCACTGTCGAAAACTATGCGCGAATCAGGTTTAAAATAAAAGACATTCCATAAATTGAACCTGCGAAATAAAATGAAGCGGATTATCCCTTGTGCCGTTTCAAGGATTCAGGTATTGAAGATGAGGTAGTCAGAGGCGGCAAGTAAAACGGTCATACAGCTTGGAAAAGGCAACTTTGGAACAGGTATCTATGAACGTTTGCCGGTAAATGCGTCCTCTTGTTTTGAACGTCTCAGCCCGTTTTTTAGCGGGCTTTTTATCTGTTTTTGCAGGGCGAAAAGTTGTATAAAACAAAATAATAAGTAAATTTGCGCGAATCCACACACTCTATTTTGATAGCGTCTTTGTGGAATATTTCGCGATAAAACAATCTTAAATATTAAATTAACTTATTGTTATCATGGCAGACATAACTACAAATGAAGTCATAGACTGGGCGAAACAGTTTTTGGCTAAAGCGGATGAAGAGCTTACGCGCGACGAGGAAAAAGAACAGAGAAAGTATGCTTCATTAGTGCAAACGCCGGAGTATAAGACCTTTTTGTCGAGGATGCTGGATGAGTCTTCACAGATTCGCGATAACGGCAAGCTGAATAAACGAGTCCGGCAGATCATCAAAGAGTATGGTATTCCTGATTTTTTCGGAGGGGGCGACCGCTTCCTGCTACAGCTATATATGATAGGAGGTTATTGGTTTCCGTCAATAGCAATGCCGATATTCAAACAGAAACTTCGTGCTGAAACGAAGAAGATTATTATTGCGGAAGAACGTCCGAAACTGACAAAACATCTGGAAGGACGTTGGAACAGCCATATCGGACAAAATGTAAATCTGCTGGGAGAGGTCGTTTTGGGGGACGGCGAAGCCCGTCGTCGTTACGAACATTATCTGGAAGCGCTGGAAGAACCGGATATTAATTATATTTCCATTAAAATATCAGGCATTTACGCCCGGATACATCCGCTAAGCTATGAACAGAATAAAAAAGACCTTTGTGAAATGGTAGCTGCTGTTTATCGGAAAGCAATGGATAATACCTATACGGATCATAACGGCGAAAAGCGGGCGAAATTCGTGAATCTGGATATGGAAGAGTATAAGGATGCACTTCTTACAATGGAGGTGTTTATTGAAGTACTGAGTCGTCCGGAATTTAAAAATTACAATGCCGGGATCGTTATCCAGGCCTATCTGCCGGATGCGGAAAGATTGCAGCGGCGATTGCTGGATTTTGCGAAGAAACGTTGCGAGGAAGGCGGCGCTCCGTTGAAAATGCGTTTGGTAAAAGGCGCAAACCTGCAGATGGAGAGTATTATTTCGTCCCTGAAAGGATGGGAGAATCCGGTCTACCGTTCGAAGGTTGAGGTGGACGCCAATTATATGCATATTCTTGATATTGCGTTGCAGCCGGAGAACATACGGGTTTGTCGCGTGGGAGTTGCTTCGCATAACTACTTCAGTATCGCCTACGCGCATTTATTAGCGGAGAAGAACGGGGTTTCCGAGTTCGTGACGTTTGAAATGCTGGAAGGGATGGCAAACAACCTTCCGCGCGTGATACGGAAATTGGGAAAGCAAATTATTCTTTATACTCCTGTTGTGAAAGCCAATCATTTCCTGAATGCGATCTCTTACTTAGTTCGCCGTCTGGATGAAAATACGGGGAAAGACAATTTCCTTAGTTATACTTTCAACCTGAAATTGGATAGTCCGCATTGGAACTTTCTTGCCGAACAATTCCTGGAGGCCCATAAATTGAAAGACAGTATACGGACGACGCCTTATCGTACGCAGGATCGCACGAAAGCGCCGGTTCCGGATACGGATATCAATACGTTTAAAAACGAGCCGGACACGGATCTTGATTTGCCGCAAAACCGTCAGTGGGCATTGGACGTCCTTAAGAAATGGGAGACTTCGGTAAATGAAAAAAACTTCATTGTTCCTGTTCAGATCGGAGATAAAGAAGTGATTACTGATAAGAAGAAACTTTATTACGACCGTAGTCGTAATATGGAGGTCTGTTTTTGTGAAGCCAATATGTCTTCACCGGAGCATGTAAAAGAAATCATCGAAACAGCAGAAAAAGATGCTTCGGGATGGAGGCAAACATCCGTTGATAAACGCAATGAAATACTCCATCAGGCGGCAGAAAAACTGAGCGCCAAACGGGGAGATCTGATTGGCTGCATGGCTGCGATTACCGGCAAAACCTTTATGGAAGGGGATGTGGAAGTATCGGAAGCGATTGATTTCTGTCGTTATTATCCGATAACGATGAAGGCTTTTGATCGCCTGAAAGCAGTTTCTCATACTCCGAAAGGTATTATATTAGTTATTCCGCCATGGAATTTTCCATTGGCAATACCGGTTGGCGGGGTTGCTTCAGCGCTTGCGGGCGGCAATACGGTTATCCTGAAGCCGGCAACTGTCGCTTTACCGATAGCATGGGAGTTTGCCGAATGCTTTTGGGATGCCGGCGTACCCAAAGATGCATTGCAGGTGGTTTGTACTGCCGACCGTGAATCGCTGGGATATCTGACTGCTCATTCTTCCATAAAACATGTGATACTGACCGGTGGAACAGATACGGCATTCCGTTTGCTTAAAAATAGCCCTAAAACGCCTCTTTCGGCTGAGACCGGCGGTAAGAATGCGATTATTGTAACGGATACGGCCGACCAGGATCATGCGATCCTGAATATCGTATCATCGGCATTTAGTAATGCCGGCCAGAAATGCTCGGCCTGCTCTTTGCTATTGTTGGACAAAAAAGCGTATCATGATGAAGCTTTTAAATCGAAACTTCGTGACGCCGTTATGAGTATGCGTACCGGTAGCGTATGGGATACGATGAACATAGTAGGACCGATGATTGATAATGATAATGAAAAGCTTCTGCATGCGATTGAAAACCTTGAACCGGGAGAATCGTGGCTTGTAGCGCCGGAATTTGCAGATGAAAAGAAATATATTCTGAAACCAACCGTAAAATGGGGAGTAAAGCCGACCGGCTATACTTTTAAAAATGAACTTTTTGCTCCGTTACTGTCCGTGGTTTGTATCGATAGCCCGGAACAAGGTATCGAGTATGCAAATTCCTCGGAATACGGCTTGACGGCAGGACTGCAAAGCCTGAATGAAGAAGAGCATCAAATCTGGCGTAACAGTATTGAAGCCGGTAATTTGTATATTAATCGTGGAATTACAGGCGCGATAGTGCGTCGTCAGCCGTTTGGAGGAATGAAACGTTCGGCGTTCGGAGGCGGAATGAAGGCCGGAGGTCCGAATTATGTCTCCTGCTTTGTGGAACTGAGGGAAAATGAATTGCCTGAAATGCTTACTCATACTCCTTTTAGCTCTTTTGTATCGGAAGAGAAAGACAAAAATCGTCTGAATTTTGCGGCGGTAAGTTTTGAGGAAGCATGGCAGGAGGAGTTTTCAAAAGAAAAAGACGTCAGTAATATATATGGCGAGGAAAACAGATTCCGTTACCTGCCACTGGGAAATATCGGCTTCCGTGTTAAAAGAAGCGATCCGCTCGCCGACGTCCTGATCGTGTTACTTGCTGCCGGTACTGTCGGAACCCCGCTTACAGTGAGCATTTCGGGCGATGACGGCAAACTGCAGGCAGTCGAATCCGCGTCAAAAAAGTTTATAAGAGTGCAGATCAGAAAGCAATCGGCCGACGCCTTTATAAAAGAAATGGATATGTATGAACGTGTGCGTACCTGTACGGCGGAATTGTCGGATGAGTTTTATCGCAAAGCGGCGGAATCGGGAACGTATATCGCTAATAACAAGCCGCTTGCAGAAGGTCGCTTGGAACTGCTTCATTATCTGAAAGAACAAAGCATTGCATACGAATACCACCGTTATGGAAGCGTTTTCGGAGAAGATAAGTAGAGTTTATCTGTGGTCTTTTCAGAAAAGTGTTATTCCCGGGTTATTTGATTGCCGTCAAAGCCTGTAATGCATTATTTAAATATTACATTTCTATTTCATCACCTGATATAATGCGGTTTGTAATGGCATAGAACGTCAGACCGGGTATTGTTTTTATACCGAGCTTGGAAGTTATATTTTTCCGGTGCGTAAGTACCGTATTTAAACTAATGCAAAGATGTTCTGCCGCTTCTTTGTTCGTTTCTCCTTTGACGATTTCCCGGAGGACTTCGATTTCACGCGAAGAAAGGTTTTTATTTCCATCTCTTTCCATCCCGGCGACGATGGGAATAAGGATGCGATAACGTATACGATTGTGTTGTTTGATATCGGCGTATAATGTATTTATCGCAAAGATGACCGCATAACATAAGTTTTCGTTATAATCGCCGGATAAGTGTTTTATAATTATATGTTTAAGGTCAGTAAGAAGAGCTTCAACAGTATCTTCGGTATCCGACAGTACTGTCGGGTGATAGGTAAGCGTTTTATTCTTTATTTGCTTTTCGCAAAGATTAACTATATGAGGAAACCATTCTTTTTCGTCTGTTTCTATGCGCTTGAGCAAGCGGTTTTTAAAGGCGTCGAATAGTTTTCCGATAAGAACCAGTGATTCGTTATTGGGATCGCTGGCAGATATAAACAGGCGCAGGTGTCGTTCGATGTTCGGTAGTTGCGAATGAAGGTAATATAAGTTTGTTTTTGTAAGATAATCCACTATTTGTGTAAGATGAAATCCATGCAGTTTTTTTTCGGGAAAATAACTTTCATTCAGGAACGTATTGATCATCGTGATGAAAAAGTCGATATTGATATCATGCTTGTTACAAATTTCCAGCGCGTTATTTTCGCCAAGTCCGAGACGTATACCGAATCTGTTTATGACAGGAATGAGTGAAGGGTATTCTTCTACCACTTCACTCATTCTCATAGTTGAATGTATCAGAGACAATTTATGCTTCCTCCCATTGTTTACGAATAAGTCCGACGCCCTCGGCGGCGGATGCATTACGGTCTTCCGCTTTACTTCCGCATTCGAAACTTATATACTTATCATATCCGAGTATTTTCAATCCCCGGAATCCGTCTATATAATTGTCCGCTTCACCATCCTCGCCGGGCATAAGTCTTCTTTTGCGACTGGCGATGTGTACGTGTTGCAGATATTTTCCTCCGGATAGAAAGGCTCCCATATCGGAAGTTTCTTCCCATGTCATATGCCAGAAATCGCCGAGGCATGTTACGCCGGGATTGTTGACGTCCCGACAGATCGATGCGGCGTCGGCAACCAGACGCAGGTAGAATGCTTCACGACGGTTTAACGGCTCAAGGATAACCGTTGTTCCGTTTTCTTTCGCGAAAGTCCCCAGTTCATCGAACCATTGGCAGAGAAAATCGCGTGTTTCCTGCGTATGAGGCATTACCGGTTTTTGGGAATTGAATGCGGGTACAATGATCACCCCTGTGGAACCTAATGCTCCGGCAGCGGTTATGATCTCGCGCATAGAGTCGCGACATTCGTTGCGGATGCTTTCGTCTTCGGAGAGCATGAAACCGCCGAAGCCGGCACAAATCGCGCTGATTTTAATATTGCGCCCGTTCAAAGCCTGTTTCAACTCATCGACGCGCCCGGATAATCCTTTGCCGCTGACTTCAAGGCCATTCACGCCGAGTTTTTCCATAAAGTCGAGTTTATCCTTCAATACATCGCCGGCGAGCGTCCATTCCTGGAATGAAATGTTAAGCTTTACATTCGGATTGTACGGCAGAGCATTTTTGCCGTTTCCGGATTCTTTCTCCTTGCTTCCTGACGTTCCGCCGGATATCCCCGTGCAGGCGCTGACGGTTGCCAGCGCCGCGCTGCCGAAGGATGTTTTTATGAAATTTCTTCTGTTGACGCTCATATTACTTTTTTATATAAGGTTTGCCTGAAACCGGAACTACAAATCCGCTCATATCCATTTTGTCTTTCAGGCTGACGTCTTTCGGCGTCAGATCAAGAGGCGCAGCCGTCATTGCTTCCCACGTTGTTTCGCTGCCGGTGTAAGCCGATTCGCGGCCCATAATAGCGGCCATGTTGGCTACAGCCGTCTCCGACGACTGATCGATGGATTTTCCGGCGCGAATGAGGTTGATCCAGTTCACATGCTCCAGCGTATACGGGTCTGTCTGTTTGAAATTCGCTTTCTCGGCCTCTCCGTCATACGACCAAACCTCGTTGCCGGCGAGATCTTTGATGATGGCTGTATTGCCGGCATTGGTGTACAGGGATCCTTTTGTTCCCTGGATAAACTCGCTCACGTTGTTGGCGCATCCGTCTATCTGGCGGCACATACTGTGGAGGTGAATGCCGTTTTCCATCGTGAAGTCGACGCTAAAATTGTCGAACTGATCGCCGGTGACGCGGCGCTGGCGGGAACCGAAGCCGACGGCCTTGACCGGTTTAAGCCCGGAGAACCAAGTGAAGACGTCCAAGTTGTGCACATGCTGTTCGACGATATGGTCGCCCGATAACCACGTCCAGTTCACCCAGTCTTTGATCATCCATTCGCAATCCGTCCAACCCTGCTGGCGGTCGCGATGCCACAGCTT
>JAIROL010000128.1 GCA_031257565.1 Tannerella sp.
GTTGGGTATAACCCCGCCGATATCTCATAAGGGTTGAATAAGAAGAGCCGTGTGAGGGGAGACTTTCACGCACGGTTCTGTGAGAGGCTGGCGCTGAAATGCGCCGGCCTACTCGACAGGTTCTATTTCTTTTTCCCTTTATTTGCTTTTCTATACAGGCGCCAAAGGCCCCAACTCCCTCCATATCCACACAGTAAAGCTCCTATTATTTCGGATTCAAAAGATTCAGAGTTTCCTGTAATAATCCGTAAAAGACGCATACCAAAGAAAAACAATACCGGAATAAAAAACAATAATGTTATAAAGATTTTCTTTCTCATGGGAAATTACCGTTTTACATTCTTTTCTTTTTTAAGTATCCCGTTATATTCTTCTATCTTCAAATAAACAAGAAATCCCAATAAATAGATCGTCGGACAACGCGCAGAGAACGGGTGTTACGCGGGGAACGACAGACCGTGCAGAAGTCAAAAACAGGCTGCCGACGCATAACAGGAATTATTCGTCCAGCCTTTTTACGGTTTCCCGGACATACGTCCAACTGTTATAGACAGCCGCCTCCGTTTCGGTTGCAGGCTTGTTAAGCGTACGGTAACGGTAACGCAGGTAAAAATATTTGCTTACCTTATCGTCGACCATATTGTCGCGCTCTTCGGAATAAATATTCAGGCCTTCGCCATCCACCTGTTCCACTTGAATCGTCCCGTATGGCGTAATACTGACCCGGTTGTCATCTTTCACGGTCAGTACGATACCATATTTTCTCAACTCATCAAGCGTTGGTCGAGACAGTACGGGGTCAACTCCGAAATCCGCCTTCACTGGACCTACTCCGGCAAAAACCCTCACGGAATTTTTGCTGAGCGGACGCGCCAGCTTTGTAGCGGCGATTCCACTGCCGGCCAGAATCTCGCCGTTAACATCCAGCGTGTTTCCTTTCATGGAATAATATGTGTCTTTCAACATGCCCGCGAAACGATTTTCGACCACTACCCGGAACAGCATATTGTATTTTTCGGTATTGACTTCATATTTAGATACGTTTTTGATCGCCAGCGGTATGAAATAGGTTGAATCGGGCGACAGACCGTCGGGCAACACCCTGACGGCTACTTTTACATACTGGTCGGTATTTCCTGTCGGGACTGTTACCTGCATGGTCTCAACCGTATATTTGTCTTCGGGCATTATGAGCGCATACCTCGACGTGTCTATATCATGATTAGCCCGGTTATAAGCGTCCAACAATACGGTATCCGCCTCCAGGTATACGGTGATTTCTTCGGGATTGGCCAAAGAGCCGCCACATCCGACAGAGAAATACCCCGTTGACTGATTCCCGTCGTCAAACGGATACACATCGGAGAATACATTATAATCTTCCTTACTTAACAAATACAACACATATTTGTAATATTCCTTTGAAGAGAAATCCTCTTCATTACATGCCACAATACTTGCAAAGGACATACAGATGATAAATATATATTTTTTCATATGATTCAAATTGATTATTTCGTTTCATTAATATTCCCATCCCGGATTCTGGTCAAGGGTCGGCGTCTTGCGCAGTTCGGAAATCATAAGAGGCATGAAGACAAATTTCCGGTTGACGACCCTTCGGCGAGCCTTCGAATGGTTAAGCGGCACGCGCGTATAATAATCATCCCCGGACAGATCGGTATTCATACCCATCATCAGTTCGTTTTCACTGTCGACATACTTACCCCAACGACGTACATCGTAGAAGCGGCGGTTTTCACACATAAATTCCAGCAGACGTTCCCTTTCGATTAATTGCTGTACCGCATCGGGATCGGCAAGTTCCGCATCCGTCAATCCCGGCAGGCCTGCACGATAACGAACCTGGTTGAAACAGTATTTGATCTGCTGCACATCACGTGTGAAGACCTCCTCATTCCCGTCGGCGTCGGTCAGCGTGTAGGACGTCTGAAGATTATTGAGCGCTTCCGCGTATGAAAGCAATATTTCCGCATAGCGTATGATCGGGAAGGGCTTGTCCAGAACGGAAGCTCCGACTCCTGCCCATGCATCTTCGGGATGCACGTATTTGCGCAGTATATAACCGGTTATGGGATAGGAATTGACGTCGTCGGTTACGGCCGATTTTCCGCCTGCGCCGCTGTAATCGTAGAATATCTGCTGGTTCTTGTAAGAAGCTTCCGTCGTAGAAGTTGCCGTCCACCATGTCCCGTTGAAAGCCACGCTCGCATAGAAACGCATCTCACGGTTTACATACATGTTGTGGACATTTGGCCCAAGCTGGTAACCGGAGAAAGAGTAGGTACCGTTCATATATCCCGTTTCGCTGTAAGTTCCGTTGCTCATCGCCTCTTCCTTTGTCCGTCCGTCTTCCATATAATAGGTGTCAACAATTTTCTGCGTTATGCAAAGATTGTTAAATCCACGGAAATAAGTGACGGGGAAAGACCTTTGCGTAAAACTCTTTACCTGCGACGAGTAGCGCGCCCAGAGAAATTCGGGATTACGCGGAGATAAAGATTCGCCGTTGAACATATCGCTGTACGAATGAAAAGCATCAATGTTTCCTGCTCCGTCCGGGAATTTTGCATCCGGCACATTCGGCGGAAGCGGCCTCGTATCGCCTGTACGCTCGACAGTGTGCAACCGGTATATACCCCAGTCGATTATACGTTTTGCCGCTTGCGCCGCAACGGCCCATCTACTCTCGTCATATTGCTGCCGGATATAATGTTCCCCGTCGGATGAGCGTTTAAATTCGCTGAAATAAAAGCGTGCGGCATTACCCTCCTTACCGCCGCCATTGAAAAGCGGACTTGCATGCTGAAGCCTCAGACGGGCGATCATGCCCAACGCCGCGCCGCGCGTAGGCCTGCCGAAATAATTAACAGCCACTTCCGAAGGCAGATAGTTGGCGGCTTTGTCAAATTCCTCGCAGATATACTCAATACATTCATCGTAAGTACTCCTGTAGCGCGCATAGTATTCGGGGTCTTCGTTTGTGTCGAGGACGTCATCCCCCAGAATAACTACCGGTCCATATAAATTTATCAGGTTATAATAAGCATATGCGCGCATAAAATGAGTATAACCCATTATTTCGCGACGATCAATGGACGTAAGGTCAACGGCTTCATCCATACGGGCAAAGATTGTGTTCGTTTTCCGGATGATCCTGTACATCTTGTCGTAGATATTAATTCCCTGCGCATTGGACGCCGTGACTTCCCCCAGCACAAGTTGCAAGCCATTGTATGCGCCTCCCAATGAAAACGCTTCGTCGGTAGCCATGATACCCGGCGTATAAACCACATTGCCGAAAATCCCGCCTTCGTCGTCGAAAGAAGCGGCCGTACCCCAGAGATATTTCTCCAGATTCAATTTATTGTGGAATATGGAGTCATATTTGAGCGTTTCATTGAAATAATCGTCAACATCCAAAAACGTACATGCGTTAAATAGCGTAAGAACAAGAGCTACCGTACAAATTCCGAAATATTTTTTTATTGTTTTCATATTCAATTCAAGTATTAAAAATGTATATAAACCTGGAATGTCCCGCGCAGAGGAATCGGATAGGCCCTTCCGTTAAACTGCGCCTGTTCGGGATCATATATCTTAATATCGTCCCATACGTAAAGATTGTTTCCCACGAGTTGAAGATCGACCGAGGAAACGCCGATTTTACGCAACATGTCCGCTTTCAGGTTATAGTTTACGCTCACTTCCTGCAACCGCAGGTATTTTTTATTTCCTTTCCAGAAATCCGATATCTGGGAGTTATTTTCATTTCGTCCGAAAGTCAGTCGCGGGAAGCGGGCATTGGGATTTTCCGCCAGGGATAAGTCTATTCCCGTCCTTTCGGCATATTCCCCGGATATCCACCTGTTCGCAGGATCAGCAACAATCGTTTGCACACTACCCAGTTCGCCTGCATGGAAAGGTACATAGCCCATACCATTGACATAATTCGTATTAAACTGCCTGACGCTTTGGCCGACATAATAAAAATTACAGTCGCCTGTGCCCTTGAACAATACCCCAACCGTAAGGTTTTTCCATTGGTATTCGCCGCCAAACCCATACATCAGGCGGGGATATGTAGGATATGATAATACGACCCTGTCATCGGTATTGATCACCCCGTCGCCGTTCACATCCTTATACTTTATATCTCCGGGCAACACTTCCGATGAAAAGGTCTGGCTCGGGCTGCTTTCCACATCCTGTTCATCGCGGAACAGGCCCATGGAAATATAACCGCGTATGGAGTTGTGCGGATAGCCGGAATATTCCTGATAATCGTATTTAGGCGTCGCCTGCTCCCAATTTTCTACCATGTTTGTGGAATAAGTATAATTGGCGCGCAAGGCGAAGTGCATATCCTTGTTAATATCATACGTATAGGAGATATTGCCGTCAGAGCCGTAGCTCCTCATCCTGCCGACGTTACCGTAGGGCATCTCCACCAACCCGACATATCCGGGTATGTTGGCGCGCTGCTGGAAAATACCGTTACGCTTATCATTGAAGACGTCGACTGTCAGGTTCAGTTTCTCACTGAAGAAATGAGCGTCAATACCCAGATTTGCCTTGATCGCCTTTTCCCATATCAGGTTATCGGCGCCGATACTGTTTTCGGAAATACCTGATTCCTTGTAACCCCATCCGGCGGAAACGTTGGAATTTACAATTGTCAGGTACGGGAAACGGGTATCGGATATCCTGTCGTTACCGACCGTTCCGTACGAGCCTCTGATTTTAAAGAAACTGATCCACGGCAATTTGCTTTTAACAAATTCGTATTGCGTAGGTACCCACCCCAAGGCTACTGACGGGAAAAAGCCGAAGCGACGTCCTTGCTGGAAGTTTTCCGAGCCGGTATAACCGAAATTGACGTCCAGCAGGTAGGTATCAAGATAACCATACGTCAGGCGGCTTGACAAACCCTGGTAGCGTTTAGGTATTGCTTTCATGCTCGGCCCGATACCTCCCGAAGTAATATCGTTTGTATCTTTCGAATCGCTCATATAATAATAAGCCAGGAATGAAAAGCGGTGTATTTCATTAAACAGTTTATTGTAGTTAAGCGTCGATTCCAGATGATATTTACGATATTGACGCTGGGCGGCAGAATATATGGCGTTGACGCTGTTCACCCGCTTGGCCAGCTGCAGTTGTCCGTCTATACCCCTTGACGAGGCATAATATAATTCGGGCAGCACGTAGCGGCGCTCATCAAAATACGTTTTCGTATCAAACGCCCCTTGCATGCGAAGTTTCAAACCGTCAAGAATAGCCGACAAATCCTGATCGATATTAATGGTATTCTTAAATGTATTCGTACTGGCCGACGCCGTACCCAGATAATTCATCAGGATGTAGGGGGAAATATTATCCTCGCCCGTACCGTAAGTGGGAAGATGGCCGGTAGAATATACCAGCGGAACGACAATCGGGGTCATCGACGAAAGCGAATACCATAGATACTCCGTATTCGTCAAGCCCGGTTGCGTTTTGCGAGTCAAATAACCGTCGGTACTAAAAAACACATGGGTACTCTCCGTAAGTTTAATATCCAGGTTTGTACGGTAAGTGTACGTGTTATAGCCTGTTTTAGTATTGTACTGGCTGGTGGGACTGACTTTGTAAGCGGCGCTTTCGTCCGACATGCCCAGGCTCAGGAAATATTTGGCCACGCTTCCGCCACCCTGTGCGCTAATATAATACGTTTGCTGCAGGCTGACAGGTTGAATGATCTCCTTTTGCCAGTCTACATCAGGAAAGAGATCCTTATCCAGGCCATAGCGGATAACATCCATGTCGCCGACGCTGTATCTGGGCTGGTCGCCCCTGGAGATGAGCGCTTCGTTTACCAAGTTGGCATAATCGTAAGAGCCTACATAATCGGGCAAACGCTGCAATTTCGACAAGGTTAAATTACTGCGGAATGATATTTTCAATTTGCCG
Source organism: Tannerella sp. (assembly GCA_031257565.1). GTDB lineage: Bacteria > Bacteroidota > Bacteroidia > Bacteroidales > Tannerellaceae > Tannerella. Next base: position 5,974 of record JAIROL010000128.1, read on the forward strand.
TCTTCGCCCCGTTTGGTATTGATAAGCACAACGCCGTTAGCTCCCCTTACTCCATAAACCGCAGTAGCCGAGGCGTCCTTGAGTATCGAAAAACTTTCAATATCCGCCGGGTCAACGGAATTAATGTCGCCTTCCAGTCCGTCGATCAGTACCAGCGCTGAGGCATTAGCGCCAAACGTACCGATACCACGTATCCAAAATTCCGAGATATTCTTTCCGGGTTCACCGCTTGTTTGCATGGTTATTACGCCCGCCATACGCCCGCCGAGCATATTTGCAAGCGCGGTAGCCGGTACTTGCAGTTCCGCAGGGTCAATCGTGCTGACAGCTCCTACCGTACTGATCTTACGTTGTTTCATCCCCAGCGCTTCGACCACAACTTCTTCCAGTTGCGAAGCAGCCTCTTTCAATTGAATCTTTAAATTGGTTTCTTCTTTTTGAACGATATATTCAACCTTTTCATAACCGATAAAAGAAAAAACAACCGTCTCGTTTTTAGAAGTCTTAATTGAAAAATTACCATTAACATCGGTAGTAGTTCCAATTCCCGGCCTGTCTTTTATATAGACAGTAACGCCGGGCATAGTCTCATTGGATTCGTCATACACAGTTCCCGCCAGGGTCAAATCCCGTTGAGCCGATACTTGCATCACGAAACACAGAAATAATATAGTACTGATAAATGATCGTTTCATAATATTTTATTCTCTGGTTAATTTACGAATACACTTATTTCCTCTGTCTGCTATATATACACTGCCATCGTTCCTGTCAATGCACAGTCCCCAGGGCGAATTAAACAGAGCGTCTTCGGAATTGCCGTCCTGATATCCGCTTTTTCCCGCAATCCCTACAATAGTAGTCACAATACCTTCCGGCGAGATCTGCCGGATACAATGATTGTTCACATCGGCGACGATCAGGTTGCCGTCATTATCAAGTACCATCTGGCGCAGCCCGTTAAACCTGGCGTCTTCGATCTTCCCGTCTTTCCAGCCGGATTCCCCGCTCTTACCTGCATAAACCCCCGTCTCGCCGGTGAGGATATCAAAGTAATGGATGCAATGCTGGCTTGTGCTTGCACAATACATCCTTGATTTGTTAACCGGATCAAAAACAAGGTAGGTATCGCTGTTTAAAGGATTGCATCTCGTCGATCCGTTCACATTAACAGCCTGCCCCATCCGTGTTTTCGGATTAAATTTAAGCAGGTATCCGTCGCGGTTTGAACGCGCATAAACCATACTGTCCAACATGCATATAGTAAATGAATGTTTATAAAGGTTGATGTTAAAGTCGGGTATACCGTTTGCCACGTCAGCCGGCGTAGGATGCAATATTTTCCTCGTCCTGGGCGTCCATTGGGCGTCGGCGTCAAATTCAAAATAAGTATCCTTATATGTATCGCCGCCATCTGCCGGTACAACAATTATCCGCCCCGTAATATCGGTACTCGGCGCATTGGGCTTGTTCGGACACAAAAACAACTGCGTCACGGAACGGTTCTGCTGGCTGATCATTACCACGCTGTGAGGACTGTCCTGATGCGCAAGGAACAGATTTCCTTCATCATCAACAGTGAGATAGGACGGGTTGACAAATGTCGCCTCGCCGAAACTGCCTTCCTTGAACTCTGTAGTCCCTCTTTGCCCTACAATCGTCGAAACAACCTCGCGGGTATGGTAGATATACTTTTGGGCGAATACGGTTGAATCTTGCCCTATTACAAGCGAGATCACGCATGTGTCACCGGGTTGCCGCGGCGTTATGACCAGTATATTCCCGCTGTTGCAACCTACTACCGGCGCCGGTTTACTGTTAAAATACACTTTGACAATTTCCGGGTCATTCCCGAAATTGTCGCCTTTCAATATGACCCGCGTAGCGATTCCTCCTTCAAGCGGAGTGAACGATTCGCAGACCAGCGGTTTCCCCGAATCGTACGGTTTACTGTTTGTATCCGTATTATTATCGTCATTACACGAATGGAGACAAAATACCGACAGCAACGCCATACCCAGGAGTTTTGTAAAAACCCCCGTCATGGAGGTTTTGCCTCTTGTCCTTACATTAAAGTTTTTCATCAACATTGATTTTTTAAGATTAAAACATGTTCTTTATTCACTCGTCCTTTTCATATCCTGTTACTTTTCATTCTCTTTTACCATAAACAAACAATTCCCATATATCCGCCTGATTAGCGCTCTTTGAATACCAGATAACGACATATCTGCCGATTGTATTTCCGGGAAGACGGAACGTATGCGGAGCGCTATCGGGATTATCCGTTTCCCAATTATAATCAACCAAACTTTCCCCCCAATAAGATTTGGCGGAGGTCATGAGAGATGTGCCCTGTATCAGGAACTCACCGTTGGCAGCCTCCCAGCACTGCGAATCCGAGCTGACATAAATCTTGACGTTACGGATGTATGAGGGCGAAGCGCGATATGTTTCGGTACGGCTACCCTGTCGTTCCCCGGGACCGCGCGTCCAAAATTCAACAGCGGTAACGTCCGTCTCCTTGCCGAGGTCTGTCACAATTGCCGGATTGTTGTCGTTCGCTATTCCGCCGGGGAAACTTGCCGAGCCGACGCCCGGTCGCCAAGAAGTGTCGAAATCACCGTCAAATATACCCGCAATACGTTTCGGACTATAGTCGGCGCTCTGGTGAGACGATGAACTTTTGACAGGCGTCCCTGAGCGGTCCGGCACAAATTGAACAGGTATATAGCAAACATTTTTTCCGGGGCTTACTTTGAGAGGCTCCGTTACGCCCGTTAACTTAACAGGTATAATGTTCAAACCCGGATAAAGTTTAGATTTATCAACAGTAACAGAAATTGTCAATTTACTAACCCCGGATGTTAATGACAAGCCGCCGGATATGACAAAAGCGTCATCCGGTGGAAGTACGCCTTCGATATGCGTAAGCGTATTGGAAAAGTCTTCCATATCTTCCGGCATTTTCGATTTCAATCTCGTTTCCGTATATTTGATTTCCCCTTTCGCCGCCGTGACCTGTTCGCTAAGCCCGGCGCGGTCATTTTCAAGTGTAACTGCTGCGCTCCACCGGTTTTCGAAAGATGTTCCTATTTCTATCGTTTTCTCTATAACGCCTGTTTCCCCCTCGAAAACGCGCACCATATCAAAGTGATCGGTCAAAATGCTAATTAACGGTTCGTTTACGGCAAACCGCACAAAAGAAGTATTGGCATCTTCCATCACATCCACTCCTTCAGAAACAATGGAAACAGGCAGCACATAGTTTGTAAGCCCGTATTTTGAAAACCCGGGTTCCATGCCATGCGCTTTTTCCCATTCCTCCACTATTGCGGCAGGATCATACTCAAATTGAAACTTGGCATACTGTTCTTCGCCTTTGATAGTAAAGGTCTGCCGGGTAATGGCGTAACAAGATGCCGGCAGCAGTTCAAACCGGCTGCCTGTTACATTATTGTACCGTTCCAGGGCGGTCGGATCGACGGAAAAGTTGACCGTACACGAAGTATTATTCAACCCGCTTTTATTCGCCCATATCTGCGAAACATATTTTTCACCTATATCGAAAGATTCTTCTACATTCATACCTTTCCTGACAAGATACACCTTATCGGGAAGCAGGTTCTGCCTGCGGTTATCTTCGCAGGAAAAGAATCCTGTTAATACGGCTATTATGGTGTATAAAAGAATATTATTTTTCATCTGCATTATTATTTGATACGAATAAATTTACCATCCCCATGATTGCTCTATCACCTTATTCCTGTCTAATTCGTTCTGGTGCAACGGATATAAATAATGTTTGAGTAAAAAGGTGCGGTTACCCCTGTAAATAGGCGTGCGTTTCCAGTAATCCGTGTCTCCTATGCGATCAGGCGCTCCGTCGTCGACCGTAATATTCATCCCGAATACCGGACAATCGTTATTTGTCGCTTCGGCGATTTTCCAGCGCCTGATATCGAAATAGCGGCTATTTTCAAAGAACAGTTCAACCTGCCTTTCGCGTCGCAACATCAGCCTGAGCATATCCCGGTCGTTTTCAATGCCCGGATAAACAGTTTCAATATCCGGCGCTCCGGCCCTCTTTCTCAGTTCGTTCCAATATTTCAGCACATCGGGGTTTTGGTAGTCATATTCGATGAGCGCCTCAGTATAGTCAAGATAAATTTCAGCCAACCGGATCAAAGGCCACAGGGGAAAGACAAATCCACTGTTACCCAGGCTTGGGTCTGTTTCCCTGAATGTGAATTTCCGGGGCGTATATCCCGTCAACGGATGATTAGTGCCGCTGGCTTCATAGCAATTGCCTCCATTGCCGTAATCTATAATGATATTCTTCGCCAGGTTACTGCCGTACACCCATTTAAGGTTATCGTACACTATACTCATGTAGAAACGCGGTTCACGATTTACATACATATTAAAGGTCGGCATCGTTTCCCTGTCCCACGGATGAAAAAAATTCGTTGCACCCGTTTCGGAATAACCTGACGAAAGGTCAATAATGGGAATTCTGCCATCTTTACCGTTCCATTCCGCACTGCCATCGCTATAACCCGTCACCGGATATTTCCCGTTATTCATGGCAAAAGCGTCAACTTGTTTCTGCGAAATGCTGACGCCGCCCCAAGAGCCGGTGAATGCTTTAGGGGTAATACGGTAAACGAAATTCCGCGCTTCGGCTTCTATATTGCCAAAAGTCATGTGCCGTCCAAATATCAACTCCTGGTTCCATTTCTGGTAATGTATCCCGTAAAGGGAAGCATACGGATCTATATTCCCATAGTTATCGTACGCTTTATAAAGTTCGTACCTGTTCAGGTCGATTACGGCTTTCGCCGCTACGGCTGCGTCGATCCATTTCTGTTCGCTGTAAGCGGCAGGCATCAAGTTCTCGCCTGTGATGTTACTTTTCCACTGTGTATAAATTGAAGCGTTTGTATTGAACAGGGGGCTTGCGGCAAAGTTTAAAATCACGGCCCTGAGCGCTAAAGCCGAACCGCTCGTCGGTCTGCCGAGGTTTGTATTATTCTGGACAGGATAAAGAATCCCCGCTATTTCGGTAAGTTCGTCGCCGACATAATCCACACAGTATTCGAATGTATTCCGGCCTATGAAATGTTCTTCATCCAATGCCGGCAAATCGTCATGTAAAATGACCACCGGCCCATACATTCGTATCAGGTTCACGTAAATCAAGGCGCGTACAAAACGAACTTCGGCCTTATACTGCCTTATTTCTTCAGCGCTTAGTTCACTGCACAAGTCAACATTTTTTAAAAAATAGTTAATATCCCGGATGCCCTGGTAGCTGTTTTGCCACTTGCCGTACGGCGTTTCGTTCGGATTCCATGAACCATCGTTCATCTTGTGCACATCGTGCGGCCATGATGCGTCAGACTCGTCCGAAGCGGCGCTCCAGGGATAACCGTTTGCCGCGCTTAGCAACCAATAATCAGGGATATAACTGTAACAGTTAAACAGGTATTTTTCCGTATTCACCCTGCTTTTGAAAATATCCCCCGTCGTTACAGGCTGGTCAAGCGGCTGCTGGTCAAGGAACGAATCGCACGCAGTCAATACGTAAACGGCCACAATAAATAATATATATTTTTCCATACGTATAAAATTTAGAAGTCCATATTTATACCAAAATTGATAATCCTATTCGGCGGATATTTTGAGCCTTGCTGGTCGTCAATTTCAGGGTCAAACAGTTTAAAGGCTGAGAATGTCAGTAGATTTACGCCGGAACAATACAGGCGCAAACTTTGCAATCCGGTTTTCGTCGTAAGGCGCTTCGGAAAAGTATACCCCAAGGTTACGTTTTTCAACCTCATATAGCTTACGTCCCTTTGCCAGAATGTAGATTTAAGATTGTTGTTTGTGTTTGTACCTATTGTAGCGCGCGGATATGTGGCGTTAGGGTCGGGATTGTCCAATCGCCATGAATGATAAAACACGTCTTCATAAAATCCGGAAGCCGCCTCGCCCGCGCCCGAGAAAACCCTGAAGGCTGTCCCGGAAAGGAACATAGTTGTATGCGACACACCCTGGAAAAGGCACGAGAGGTCAAAATTCTTCCATTGTGAAGACATTCCGAAGCCGTATGTGATTTCAGGAACCCAGGTATAGCCGGTTGGGACCTGGTCGTATGAATTGATGACGCCATCGCCGTTGATATCCTTATATTTGACGTCTCCTATGCGCAACGTCCCATATTGCGGAGGGCTTTGGTCAATTTCTTCCTGCGATGTAAACAATCCCATTGCAACATAGCCGACCTGCTGGTCGACGGGCAAACCTATTTTGCTCAAATACGGGTACTCGGGCTGCGGTTGTGCATTTTTTAAAACTTTATTACGGTTATACGTGAAATTTCCCCGGAACGAGATTTGCAGTTTGTCTATTTCATGGAACGATTCCAGTTGCAAATCAACTCCACGGTTCAGCGCCTCGCCCATGTTAACGTAGGGAAGCGTAGCTATACCGGCAATGTACGTCAAGTCGTTCCGCTGGAGGAAAATATCTGTACGATAGTCGCGGAAATAGTCGGCCTGTATATTGACCTGTTTAAAAAGGGATATTTCCAGACCGATATCAAGTTTATGTGATTTCTCCCAGGATACGTTAGGGCTTCCGTAATTGGATATTCTGGCGCCGGTTTTGGTTGTCGATTGCTGTCCGAGCGCATAAGCGTTATTGACATTCATGTCGAATGAATCATGGTAAATAAAACGTATGTTATCATTATTGTCATCCAGGCCGATGTTATCATTCCCGACAAGTCCGTATGAACCGCGTATCTTCAGTTTGTTTATGATTCCGGTCAGGCCGCCGAAGAAATTTTCATCCGAAACGATCCATCCCAGAGCTATGGAAGGAAAGAATCCGAAGCGGCGTCCGGGACTGAAGTTTTCGGAACCGTTATACCCGAAGTTTCCCTCCAAAAAATAGCGATCGTTAAAACCGTATGTAAAGCGACCGGCTATGCCCTGATTCCGGTATGGCACCGATTCGTCAATATTGTCCGCCTGTATATACCTTTTGGATTTCTGGTTGTAGAGTAAAAGCGCGCCGAGCCTGTGACTGTCGAAAAGCCGCGAATAGTTAAGCGATGCTTCCAGGTAAACGGTCTTGTTCCCGGAAGAACTCTTGCTATAGCCCAATGTCTCCGTTCCGTTGGATACGACCGGGCTGAAAAGCAGGCTTCCGTCGTCATCCCGTCCATAGGCGTAAAACGTGTTGGGCGTCCGCGAATAATGGACGGTTTGATGAGTTACAACATCCCAGGAGAATTTGACATTAGCCTCCAGTCCCTTTGTTATCAATTCGCCGAGATCCTGTTTCAGCCCCAGTAAAGATTGCGCATTGTTCCAATATTCGTTTTTGAATCCGTTTTGCGTCAACAGATTATAGGGATTCTGGCCGCCGCCGGGATAAGCCGAAAGCGTTCCGTCGGAATAAACAGCCGGCGCCAGTCCGGGCGCGTATGTAAAAGCCCTCGACCACATGTCGTCCTTGCCGCTGTTTGGCGACACGCGCGTCTCATATATATTCGAAAGGTTGACGTTAACGAGCGTGGAAAGCGTCAGGTTAACGTCTACGTTTGAGCGGAAATTGAATTTGTCGTAGTCAATCGAAGTGTTATATCGCTGGGTATTGTCCTGTTTGTAAATACTGCCTTCGTGATAGTAGGTCCCGGAGATAAAATAGCGTGCGATGCTTCCCCCGCCGTTAAGGTTGACATTGACGCGCTGGTTAAAGGACGCCGTTTTGAACATCTCCTTTACCCAGTTTACGTTCGGATATAAATCGGGGTCTTCCCCCGAACGTATTTTTTCAATAGTCGCCTCATCAAACAGGTATTTTCCGCCGTCGGAGGTGTAACTGTACGCTTCGTTATACAATTCGGCATACTGCGTTGCATCGGCCATCCGCGGGAGTCTTGTAGCGGATACGACGCCTGATTCCGCCCGTACAGTAACCTTTGCAGGCCCCTGTACGCCACTGCGTGTTGTGATAAGGAGAACCCCATTTGCGCCGCGGACGCCATATATCGCCGTCGCCGTCGCATCTTTCAAGACGGAAAAGGTCTCAATGTCTTCGACGTCAACCAAGTCCAGTTCCCGTTCAATGCCATCAATTAAGACCAGCGGTTTGTTGGACGATCCTGTCATCGTGCTGACGCCGCGTATCCAGAACTGGGCGCTCTCTCCCGGTTCGCCTGTCCGCTGGATTGAGATTACGCCGCCCAATTGGCCTGCCAGTACGGTAGATACCTGTCCGGCAGGCAATTTCAGTTGCGCGGGTTTCAGGGCCGTGATAGCGCCTACTACGCTTTCCTTTTTTTGCATCCCGTATGCAACAACGGCAACTTCTTCTATTTCGACAGTCGATTCTTCCAGGGCGAAATTAATTTCCGCCCGATTGTTTACAACCTCTTCAACTGCATTGTAACCGACAAAAGAAGCTACCAGCACGGGATTTTTCACATTTCCCGTATGAATTGTATACTTGCCGTCAATGTCGCATATTACGCCTATGGACGTCTCTTTCACCCATACCGTCGCACCGGACAACGCTTCGCCATTCCCGTCTGTCACTACGCCAACGACTGCATTTCCTGTCCGGACGGATTGCTCCTGCCCGAAACAAATAATGCCGGAATACAGTATCCATAAAATTAATGCATGTTTTCTCATAAAATTTATATATTCACTGTCAATTGACGATACTACTTTTGGAATATCACTTAAAAGTTATTTATTTATAAATACTACTACTTTTTTAGAGAGGGGAGGCCTCAGGGAATCGCTCCGGAGGCTGTCCTGTTCTGCCGTTTTAATGTTTCACTATAATTTTATGTATTTCGGGGTTCTCCTGAATACCGTCATAGACATGCAAAATATAGAGTCCGTTGGGCAGATTACTTACGTTGAAAACAACCTTTTCTCCTTTCGATGTAGCCTGGCGTTGCAAATTGCCCCGGCTGTCATATAAACGAATATCCAGCGCAAACTCACATCCGGCGGATGCTACACTTTTCTTTTGCAGGGCCTCAGTTTCACGGTTGACGTCTATGTTCAGGATACCGGATACCGGATTGGGGTAGGCAGATGAATAATTACCGTAAGAGTGATATACATTTACGTCAATAACAAAATACTCTCCCTGTCCACAAGCATTTGTCGCACGGCATACCACCTGATATGAGCCAGGCGTACCAATACCTACATCAAAATATTGATTTTCGGGAATTGCCGAAGCATTTCCTAACGGGCTTAATATCCATTGGAAACTGCTCGGATTTGCAAGGCTGTTATATATTGCTTGATAGGTAGCGGATTGTGTATTTGAAATCCCTGTCGGACCGGTGATATCCGATAAGACAGGTTTTCCCAC
>JAIROL010000138.1 GCA_031257565.1 Tannerella sp.
ATTCGTCCAAAACAAGCCCATTACGACGGCCTTGAGGTGGATGAGTTTTGGACATATGTTGGAGAAAAAAAGAATAAAGTGTGGCTAATTTATGCTTACCATCGATCAACAGGCGAGATAGTGGCATTCGTGTGTGGAAAACGTAAATTTGAGACAGCCAAAAAATTAAGAGATGAATTATCTTCGACAGGGCTTGGTTTTGATACGATTTATACGGACAATTGGGAAAGTTTTAACCGTGCATTTTCGGGTGATAACCATGTTAAAGGAAAGAACAATACGGTGGGTATTGAAGGTAATAACTGTCGCCTGAGACATCGTATTGGCAGAGCTTTCCGAAAAACATGCTGTTTCTCCAAAAAATTATTCAACCATTTCAAAGCATTTGATTTGGCTTTCTTTTATATCAATTTCGGATATGTATAATTTGAGTAACATACTTTGTAGAACACCACCCTTTCTTTTACGTGGAAACCGTGAATGATATCACGCCTAAGATATCCCTATAAATGATTAGACGCATGGCCATAAAATACTCATTTTGGGTGATTGTGCGCCTTTTCGGATAGTCGTACATTTGCAAAAAAAATTCAAGATGCTATTGAAATACTTTGACATTGCGCTTTACGCCGTTTTAATATGTTTTCCTCTGTCGGCAAACGGACAGAGCCTTGAAGGGAAAGTGATTGGCTGCAACGAGTAATATTTTTGTCTTTAATACATAAAAAAATGAATACACAAATTAAAACCGCATTTTACTGGCTACTGTTGGGGATATGTTTCCTCACACACACCGTACTGCACATGTACGGATTATTCTACGGCGTAGACGTCAGCCTCCCCGAAGCAACGGGCGAAGTATCGCTGGGCGTGCAGGCGTTCAACACGGTGATTTTTACCGTTACTTTTCTGATGGCATTGCTTTCGGTAAACCTATCGAGCAAAGGGTTCCGGCGGTTTTCTTTCGTATGGGCGTCGCTGTTCCTGTTGCTGAATATTTTTCATCTGGGCGCAACGGCATTTGTAGAAGCGTTCGACCTCTCGCAGGTTTGCCTGCTGACGTTTGTATTGGCAGCGAATGTGCTGCTGACGGTTACGCTGTGGAAGAGTTTGAAAAAATCACCCGTTGAATTAACTGCGCGATGAGTGAGCTTGTATACAAGATTTTATTAGCCGCGCTGGTGATAGCCATGAATCTTATTCGTATGTATTACCAAAAGCGGTACAAACAGACGCACGCGACGACGGAATCGGAAATGGCGCCGAAACGCGAAAAACTGCTGACGCAAATCATGGGTTTAGCCCTTGCCGTTCCGGGAATAATATGGCTGTTCACCGGCTGGCTGTCGTTCGGACAGCTCGCTTTGCCCGAGAGTGTGCGTATTGCCGGTTTCGCTGTCGGCATTTACGGCGTATGGTGGTTTTACCGGATACACCGGACGCTGGGCGACAACTGGAGCCCCGTGCTTGAAATTCGCAGGGAGCATACGCTGATTACCCGCGGTCCGTATAAAAGAGTACGTCATCCGATGTATTCCGACATGATACTGTGGCTGGTTTCGTTTTCGCTTGTCACCGCCAACTGGTTTTATGCCATGACAATCTCGACGGGCCTGATAATCCTTTTCAGCGTCCGTATTCCCGACGAGGAAAAGTTGATGCTCGGACGTTTCGGCGAACAGTACAGGGCGTACATGAAACGGACAAAACGGCTGATACCGTTCGTTTTTTAATAGACAACAAGCGTTTGGCGCTTGGGGAGCATTCCAATGAGGTCTTGATCGACGCCGATATATTCGCAATGGAATGGGCGCAGCAAATAGACAGTAGCCTGCCGACTCTTTTGATTGCCTCCGGCGTGTTTCAGTATTATCATGAGGAAGATGTAATTCGGTTTATTCACGCCTTTCAAAAAACTTTTCCCCGCGGCGAGTTGATTTTTGACGCCACTAACGGGAAAGGTATCAAATATGCCAACAGGTATGTCAGAAAAACCGGTAATACCTCCGCCGCCATGTACTTTTTTGTCAATGACGGCAGGGAATTTGCCCGAAAGACCGGCACAACTCTGTTAGAACGCCGTACTTTCTTTACCGACGCCAGAAAAATGCCTGGAAGAAAGTTGAGGTTTTATACCCGCATTGCCATGAAAGTGGTCGATAACGGCGGAAGAGCAATCCTGTTGCATTTGAAGTTAAACTGATTTATAGAATCAATAAGAGATAAGCATGTTTTCAGGGTGTTAAAAAATAATGATGACAGTGAATATGAAAAAGAAAGGAAATGAATTTAAAGGGTTGGCGGGCGGCAGGAATTACCGGAATTTAGCCCGTTTTTTGGGTTTACCGCTATATCAACTCCATTGCGCGGCGACAGGCGTTTGTGAAAGAATAAGCGGGAAAATGATACAGATATTCGGACGTGGAACTTTTTGGGGCGATATGGGATTACAGCTTCACGCGTTGTCGGCTGGAATTTTTTATACTGGCCGGAATATTCCATATTGTCCTTAACCGGAAACAACTGAAGCGGTATATGAGCAGGAAAAACAGATAAAAAAAACAGATATGAACACATTAAAAATACTTCAACATTACATGGGCGCGAGGAAAGCGCTTTTGCCTCTGTCGATGATCCTGTCGGCGCTAAGCGCTCTGGCGGGCATGTTGCCTTATATTCTGATTTGGCTTATAGTGAAAAATCTGTTTGCGGCAAAAGGCGTCGTTTCCTCCGCAAAACATCGTCGCGTATGTGGAGTATCCTTGATTACAGGGATATGGTCATCAAATACACCATGATGTGGGAAAAACCCATGTCGGCATATACAGTCGTTATCAACGGCTTTGTGTACGTGCTGGCGCCCGTAGCCATTCTGCTTACCGGTTATTCGGGCGACTTTGCCGCCGTATTGCTCAACTTCTTTCTGTTTACGCTCGTTACGCCCGTTTTTTCACAAAGCATCATGCGAAGCATGTATCTCGAACAGGCGCTGGGACAGGCCGACGAAGCTATCAAGCGACTTGACAGCCTGCTGGATTTCGCCCCGCTTCCCGCTCCGGCAAACCCGAAACAGGTGAAGAAGTTCGATATCGTTTTCGACAACGTATCTTTCAGCTATCCGGGCATGTCTCAAAAGGCGGTGGACGGGGTAAGTTTCCGTATCCCCGAAGGGCAAACCGTTGCATTGGTCGGCGCTTCGGGAGGCGGGAAGACGACCGTCGCCAGGCTTGTACCCCGATTTTGGGACGTAACCGAAGGACAGGCGTCGATTGGCGGCGTCAATGTAAAGGATATCGACCCGAAAGAGTTAATGAAGCATGTGTCGTTTGTATTCCAGAATACAAGATTATTCAAAACTACCCTGTTGGAAAACATCCGCTACGGCAATCCCGAAGCCACGACGGAAGAAATAGAACGCGCCGTGGATATGGCGCAATGCAGGGAAATTATCGACCGGCAGCCGTTCGGACTGCAAACCAAAATCGGCGTCGAGGGTACTTACCTGTCGGGCGGAGAACAGCAGCGGATTGTGCTGGCGCGAGCTATTCTGAAAAATGCGCCTGTCGTAGCGCTCGACGAGGCGACTGCCTTTACCGATCCCGAAAACGAACATCTTATCCGTCAGGCCCTCCGCGAACTGACCCGCGGCAAAACAGCGCTGATGATTGCCCACCGCCTGACAAGCATAACGGACGCCGACAACATTCTGGTTATCAACAAGGGCAAAATCGCGGAACAGGGTACGCATGCCGAACTGCTCTCCCAAAACGGAATGTATTTGAAAATGTGGAACGAATATCAGCAGTCTGTCCGCTGGACGATAGGAAAGGAGGCTCGTCATGCTTAACAGGATAAAAAAACGTTTCGCCCTTTCGACAAAAGGGGCAAAAAATTTCTGTAAAGGTACGCTGCTCACCACGGCGCTTGATTTGACGTTAATGCTTCCGGCGGTTTTCGCCTTTCTGTTTCTGGACGATTATGTGCGACCGCTGTTCGACCAGGCTAAGCGCGACGTAACCGAACATATCCGGGAAGGTCTTGAGGCCATCCGGGAAATCAAATCCTACAGCCGGGAGGACGATTATCTCAGGAAGCCTGATTTGCTGACAGCCAAATACGAAAAAATACAGACCAAAGGCGAACTGTTGACCGGCGTACTCGTCAACAGCGCAAACAGCTTTATGAAACTCGGACTTGCCTGCGTAGTAATTGTCGGGGCGGCGGACGGCAGCGCATTTCCATCGCCCGCGCCCTGTTGAAAGACGCGCCCGTCATCCTGCTCGACGAGGCTACCGCTTCGCTCGACGTGGAAAACGAAACGAAAATACAAACCGCCATTTCGGAACTTGTATGCAATAAAACCGTACTCATCATTGCCCATCGCATGCGCACCGTAGCAGACGCCGATAAAATAGTAGTATTGGATAACGGCCGAGTCGTCGAAACCGGTTCGCCCGAAGACTTAAAAAAACAAGACGGATTTTTTGCGAAAATGATGGAAAAAAGCAGGAAAACAGGAATGTAATATCAAATACATGGTCTGTGGCATGGTTTTGCTGTTCCTGAATGGCCGTAAAATCGGCAAGTCATACGTGGTTTGAAACAAAACACGGACATGCAATATAAATATCATTGGAGGTTGACGATTATTTTTTGAACCGTTCTTTTTCCGCCGTATGAAAATGACGCAATATAGACGGCGGGCGATAACGCTCTTACGGCGGAGAAAAGCTCTGTCCCGGCCTGAAACGTTCCACTTGCCAATTGATTTCCTGCCATGTTATAAATCTGATAGCGGCCTGCTTCTGCCGATTCGAGTATCCACTCCCCGTTCGCGCCGACATACAGACGAACTGCCGCCGATTCGCGTATTTCTTCTGTAGAAGAGCTTCCGTCGAAATAGATTCCCACCAAGGCTCCGTGATTGTTCAAATAATTGAAATTACCGTCGTTCAGGTTTTCGAGGGTGAAGTATCCATTGTTTTTCCCTCGCCATCCCCAATTGACGTGGAATGAGTTAGAACCGTCGAAGCCGTCTAAATTGAAAGCATGCGCCGACGTCCCCTTGTCGTTTTCTCCGTCATAGACGACCGGTCTTCCGGCGGCGAGTTCATTTGTGATCAGGGCTATCCAGTCTCCCGTATAGCTGTTTCGCTTGTAATATTTGGCGGAAGACGGGGGGTAAGAGAAATAGTCGCTCAGCGCTTTAAGGATACGGTTGCTATACGCGCCCGACCCATTTTTGCCGTAATCCATATTAACGGCTACGCCGCAGTGATACAGCAATCGGGCAGTTTCCGAATTTCCATCCGATCCGGACATGATAGCTTCCCAGTTATAGGGGGGTTCTCTGTCGAAATTGACGGATACCAATCCGAAATCGTCATCGGTATAGCCGTTACGTCCGACGGGCCTGTCGGGCTTTTGAAAAACGCTCATGGCTTGTGCAAATGCTACGGCTACGCAGCCTACAATCGCCTTTTCGCCTTTGGTGTTCTCAGGACAATATTTGTTGTATGGAGCCGACTGATCCCATTTGACCTGAATAAACGGTTCTATCCTGGCGCTTGCACGGGTATGTATCTCTTTCCTGTCCCATAACGCATGACGTTGTTTCCGGAGGCTTCCCGAGAGCGACTTGACGCCTTCGGCATATTCGTTCAGCCACCATTGCATGGCAGAAGGTTGGTCGTCTTCATAAAAGCAACCTGTAGGCGAATACCCAAGTACCGGCGTCGCCCGGTCGTCGGCCGATACCAGCGCCCAGCCTTCCGGTTGGAACTGTATGATGTAGTAACACGGTTTCCCTTCTTTTTCAACAAGCCGTATCCGGCGCGCCTCTGCAGGGAAATAACCCCCGGCAACGCTTTGACATCGCTCGACGGCTACTCGTATGGCTTCTTCCTTTGTGACGCCTTTAGCCCGGGCGACCCACGGAAGCAATCCCCATACAATAACAATAGCTATAATTCTTTTCATATAGTTTTATCAGGTCGGTTAATAGCGAAAACAAAGGGAGACTTTCATCTCCCCTTGTCGCATCATTGGTTAGTTCTTATTCAACACGGCGCCTCCGTTATAAAGTTCCCAGAATCCGTCGGATGCGGCCACTCCCCAGGAATTGGGGAATTTCAGTTTGGCGCCGTCTTCCAGGATTTCAATCACGATAGAGCTGCCTGCCGGTAACGGCACGTCGGCGTCCGGATCGGCATTCGGTATGTCAAAGCTTTGCAGCGTAACAGTAGCGGAGCCATATCCTATGTCTTGCCCGACAGGGATGCGTATCTCTGTTTTTTCTTCGTTTACCACGCCATAGAAATAATTGTACGTCGGCGCAACATACCCATAACTGGCAAAATACGGATCGAGATTAGATATCCAGACTTTGGCAATGTCGCTCTCGTCTTTCGATATCGTTATCTCTGCATCATATACATCTTCCCAAAAGCTTGTCAATTTACCGCCGTATGTCCCCAGTATCATCAACAGGGGATGTTCGTTATCCACGATGACAACCCGGCTGGTCAGGTTTGCGCCCAGGTTAATAGACGAAGACGTCAGTTTGAACGTCACGGATAAGTCGCCGGTGAAGACGTCGTTGTCTATCAACGTCATTTCTATGTATTGCGTGGGGGCGCCCTGAGAGAACGTGAGCGTGTTGGAACTATTTCTTATGTAGTAGTTCTCGCCGGCTACGGCCGTAGAGGCTGTGGCGTCGACTTCGAAAGTCACCGTACCCGACAGGCCCGCGAGGGAGGTCAGCGTAACCGGTATTTTTACCTCGCCGCTTTCTTCGGCTACGTTTATCACGCTCCTGTCGAACGCAACAAATGCATCCTTGTCGTCGAATACAGGCAGTTCATTCAGTTCACATGCATATAACAGAAACATGCCTGTTATTGCAATACTGTAATATATCGATTTCTTCAGTTTCATACGAATTACTGTTTATGATTGAATTAATAACCTTCGTTTTGTACGCAGTTCGGATTGGCGTTGATTTCGGCCAATGGAATCGGCAAAGCCCACCGGTAACTGGGAAACTCGATGTATTGAGCGCTCGAAGCGCCGTCGTAGTCGACCGTACGGTTCAAAGTCGTTCCGGTACGGGCCATGTCGTAGATATGATGCCCTTCGAACGCCAATTCTTTTCGGCGCTCCGTCAAGACGCCCGTCAACGAAGGCGTGGCCGGCGACGCTCCGCGGTTGGATGTGATGGCCAGCAGGTCGGAGGCGACGCTTGCGCCGGCTATCGAAGCGCCCCTGGATATCGCTTCCGCACGGTTAAGGTACATTTCCGACAGACGAAGCACAATGATGTTACTGTAAGTCGGCCGCTCGGTGGATTTCCCCCAGTACTTCGTTGTCCACAAGTGATCTTTCGGAGCATCCGGGTGGCCGGCGAACAGCTCAAGGCGTACGTCGCCTTCTTCATACAGGTTGCGCAGTTCGGCCGACGACATGACGTCTGCATATCCGTCGGGCGTTGTCATGCCGGATATCTCTTCCCAATACGCATTGTATTCGTTCGACAGCAGGCCGAATATTTCAAAAATGACTTCGCCTCCGGCGGATGCCGTATTTTGCGTCCAGACGTAGGGGAGGTCTTCGGCGGTAAAGATACTGAACTTGCCGCTGTTGATGACCTTGGTTGCATAATCGGCCGATTTCTGCCATTCGCCCATGTAAAGATAGGCTCTCGACAGCAAGGCCTGAATGGCCGGTTTGGTGGCGGCGGCATATACGTCGGTAATGCCCGTGCGCTTATAATCGTCCTGCATCAGCGATTCGGCTTCGAGCAGGTCGGCTACCACCCGGCTGAAGCTTTCCTGCACCGTGTTGCGCGCCGGTTTGCCCAGTTCGGATACCAGCACAATGGGAACGCCCGGACTGCCGGAGGCATGCGTATAAGGTTGCGCATACGTCCGGAGCAAGTCGAAATAGCTCAGCGCGCGTATGAAAAGACATTCCGCCTTCAGGTTGTTCAGGTCTGCCGCCGTGACGTCGGACGTCTCTTTCCCTTCCAGGTTATTTATCACATTATTAGTTGCCGCAATTGCTTTGTAGGCATATTCCCATAGGTTAGACGTGCTGCCGGAAGAATAATTCCAGCTATATTCGTTAATATAACGTCCGGAGGCAAAATCACTGTTGGTAGGATTCTTTGCATTCCCGCTACGCAGTTCGGAACTGAGCACAAAGCCGGCCCCGTACCAGGCGTCGTCGTACAAATATCCATAGACAGCCGCAGTCGCTTTATCCAATCCCTCGTACGAGCCAAGGGTTAATTCATTACTTTGGCTCAACTTCGGTTCTTCCGTCAGGAAATCACCGCAGGAAGCTAAACCGATCGCCAGGGCGAACAAACTATATTGTATTACGTGTTTCATATCTATATCTTATATTTAAACAGGTTAGAATGACAGGTCGATGCCGAAAACAAGGCTCTTCGTCATCGGGTAAATACCGTTTCCCATCCCCGCTTCTCCGCGTTCGGGGTCCCAGAAGTTTACGTCGTGGAACGTGTACAGGTTAGAACCTGAAACATACAGGCGCAGGTTGTTGATACGCGCTGCCTTGATCCATTTTGTCGGCAGCGTGTAGGCCAGCGTGACGTCTTTGATGCGCACAAAATCGCCTTTTTCCAGGAAGCGGGTCGTCTGGTTGCTGTACGAGCTGGAGGCCGTGCCGGCTACAGGCTTCGGATTCACGCCCGTGTCGCCCGGCTGCTTCCAGTAATTGAGCGCCGACTTGGCGTGGTTCATCGTCATCTGGTTACCGTCGGCTTGCAGATAACGGTTCTCGCCGATCAGGATATAGTTGCCGAATTTGCCTTCAAACAGCACATTCAGCGACAGCCCTTTCCACGAAACGTCGGTATGCAGGCCGCCCGTGAGCTTCGGCTCCGGACTGCCGGCCTCGATGTAGCGCGCCTCGTTGAAGTTGTTCGTCAGCTTGCCTTCTTCGTTCACGTATAAGGCGTCCCCGTTGATCGGGTTCACGCCGTAGTAGTCGCGCAGGTAGAAGGTATAGAGGGATTTTCCCTTGATATGCTTCAGGGCCGCGTAATCGACGTGATTGATCATCTCGTCGCCGTCGAGGTCGAGGATCTCGGATTTGTTGTGCGCCAGGTTGAAGCCGGCGTTCCATTTCCAGTCTTTGTTGTTGACGATGGACGCGTCGAACTGGAACTCGATCCCCTGGTTGCGCAGCGAGCCTACGTTTTGCGTCTGCGTATTAAAACCGGAGGTCCGGGATAAGGGACGGTCCAGCAACATGTCGATCGTCTTGCGGGTGTACAGGTCGAGCGAGCCGGTGAAACGTTTCAGGAAACCGAAGTCTATTCCTGCGTCCCACGAGGCGCTCTGTTCCCATGCCAGGTCGTCGTTGACCGGCGTCGATGGGCGCAGGCCGGCTGTCCCGTTGTATTGCGTGGGGGCGTATACGCCGTATTGCCGGTAGTAATCAATGTCGTTATTACCGGTAAGGCCGTAGCTCAGGCGCAGTTTCAGCATGTCGATTGCGTTGACGCCGGCCATGAAGTTTTCTCTGTGCGCATTCCACGAAGCGCCCAGCGAATAGAAAGTTCCCCAGGTATTATTCTTGCCCAGCAGCGAGCTGCCGTCCGAACGGATCGAGCCTTGCAGGAAGTACCGCCCGGCGTAGTTATAGTCTACAATGCCGAAGTACGACAAGAGCGATTTGGCATAATAATAGTATTCGGCCTCCACGTCGCTTGTCGGCGCCGTGTTGGGGTAGGGGATACTCGGGTCTACGTTGGGGGCGTAGATATAATTCTCTGAGCGGAACATGTGCATGGCCTCCTGGCCGGCAAGGAGGCGGTAGGTATGCAGGTCGGCCGCCGTGCCGTCGTACGAAGCGGTGTTCGATGTGGTCAGCATACGCCACTGCATGGTAGAAGTCTGTAAGGTGGCCGTGCCCTGGTTCGTTTCGGGCGCCCAGTAGCGGCGTCCTTCCGTGAAGTTCGTTTCGGCCGCGTTCGTTGTCCTGAATACCAGTCCTTTGAGCGGCGTCCACTGGAAGTGCACATTCCCGTTGAAGCGGTATTGCTTCTCCCACTGATCATCGTATATGGCGGTAGCCAGCGGGTTGGTGTTGCTGTTTTCGGATATGTTCACATTATGCGTGCCGTCCTCGTTGTAGGGCTTGCTCCAGGGCTGGATGGTCATGCCTGCAAACAGGGGATTGGAATAGTACAGGGATTGCATCGGTACGTCTTCGCTGTACAGGTATCCGGCATTGATGCGGGCGCCGGTCTTGAGCGTCGGGCTTAACTCGTGGTCTACATTCAAGCGTGCCTGCATCCTTTCGAAGGTGACGCCGTAAGCGATACCGTCGTTCTTGTGGTAGGAGAGGGAGCTGAAGTACGACGTCTTGTCCGATCCTCCGGAGGCAGACAGTTCGTATTCCTGCTGCTTGCCGGTGCGGGTCATGTGGTCTATCCAGTCTGTTTCGGGCAGGCTGTTCATGCTGGTCGGGTACGAATAGCGGCTGCCTTCCTGAAGCGGGTCTACGCCGGCGTTGAGGGCGGCCTGGCGGCGGAAGCCGAGCAGCTCGTCGCGGTTCATGACGCCGAAGTCGTTATCGTTAGCCAGGGACGAGGCGCCGTATTTGGCGCGCACGTTGAAGAGGTTTTTCCCCGTTTTCCCGGTCTTGGTTGTGACTAATATTACCCCGTTGGCCGCGCGCGAGCCGTATACCGACGTGGCGGCAGCGTCTTTGAGTACCGTTACGCTTTCGATGTCGTTCGGGTTGATCATGGCCAGCGCATTACCGGTATTGGTGAAATACGTTTGGTCGCCGGTCATCACCGGTATGCCGTCGACTACGTACAGCGGCTCTTTGCCCGCATTGATAGAGCTGGCGCCACGGATGCGCACCTGGGAGTTGGCGCCCGGCTGGCCTGAATTGGCGGTAATTTGCACGCCGGCCATTTTACCGGACAGCATCTTGTCGAACGACGTGCCGACCAGGTCGGACAGGGTTTCGCTGTCTACCGAAACGACCGACCCTGTTTTGGCTTCCCTCCGCGTGGTCCCGTAGGCAACCACAATCACCTCGCTTAAGCTTTGCAAGCTGGGCTGCAATACGATATACATATTGGAACTGACGGCTACGTCTTGCGTAGCCATGCCTATGTGTGAAACGGTTAACGTTTGCGTACCGGCAGGCACATTCAGCGTAAAAGCGCCGTCGATGTCCGTTATGGTTCCAGTTGCCGATCCCTTGACAAGGATCGACGCTCCGATAAGCGGCTCGTTATCTTCAGCAGAGATAACCTTTCCTGTTATTCTGGTGGTTTGAGCCGTCATAAACCCTACGCTTGCGATAAGGCATAGGAAAAGACAAGTAAATCTTTTTTTCATAAACACTCTTTTAAGTTAGTAAATAATATTTATCTCACACTGCGCCTGCCGACGATGGCTGCACAAGCAGGCATACAAAACAACGCAACCGCCCCGGAAGGTAAGTTACGATTATAGATATAGTTGTTTATTGACAGTACCATAGACTTATTTGTATGACATTTTAGCATATAAAAATGAATTATCCGGTTTGTTTTTTGTATATATTTGCAAATATATAACAAATTGCAACAATTACAAAATAATTTGCGTAAAATTTATTTAGTTCGCCTTTTTTAAACACGGAACAGGCAAGGGCGTCCGGGCGCCGTCCGTATCCTGCCTGTCGCATCTCTCGCCTCATCCCCGTATATGAAAGCGCGATGGCGTTTTCTATTTCGCTCCAAGGCCCCCCTTCCGGCCATTGTCGTTTTGCCTGCGTTGTGTCATTTGAAAAAAAATACTTTGTTTTTTTATGAAAATATTTTTGTGTAACATGAAAATAGTTTTACCTTTGCAGCCGAAAAATGAGGAGATTCCTTGATAACATGGGAAAGTCCTACACGATCAGCTCCCTCGGAACTCCCCCAGGGCTTGACCGCAGCAAGGGTACTTGGTTGTAGCGGTGCGATGTAGTAAGCTTTCCCGCCTGCCTCTTTAGCTCAGTTGGCCAGAGCACGTGATTTGTAATCTCGGGGTCGTTGGTTCGAATCCGACAAGAGGCTCGAGACAAAAGAAAGAAGGGTGATTAAAACTAATCCTTCTTTCTTTGTTTTATCCGGATCAGTCGGGGTTTGAGGGATTCAAATATCTAAAACTTTCCTGAAATACCTTTTTGACGATAATATGTCAATGAGAAAAATAAAAACAGTAATTTTTTGATATCTTAAAATATAATTTTTACATTTGTGACTGTTCTGTTTGAAACATGTACCTTAATTATATATAATTGCAGGTGAATGTATTCATAATGAATAGATTGAAAGAAATTTGTGATTACCGGAGTTCGGTTGGTGATCTTAATGTTAATAATTTAATTTTAAATGTACGCATGAAACAGAATCGATGGGTTATTTTATTCCTGCTGGGAATGGTTTTTCTGACAGGATGTAAGACAAAAGTGTATGAACCTTCTTTTGGGGTCTGTGCGAGGATATCTGATTATCCGGCGCTTTCTGCAGTAGGTTATGACTTTGTAGAAGAGGGAGTGAGCCGCTTCTTAGTACCGAATCAACCGGATTCGGCCTTTTTAACTATTTTGGAGGAACAGCGTAAGACAGGAGCAAAAGTGGTTTCCTGTAATGGCTTTTTTCCGGGACATTTAAAAATTGTCGGAGATACGACAATGCACGAGGAATTACTTGCTTGGGGGGAAACGGCGCTCAGAAGAGCGCAGATGGCAGGTATGAGTTATATTGTATTAGGTAGCGGCAAAGCCAGATATGTACCGGAAGGATTTCCGAAGGAGAAGGCTACCCGGCAATTTGTGGATTTGTGCAGAGGCTTGGGGCCTATTGCCGGAAAATATCAGATTGTAATTGTCATTGAGCCGTTGAATTCGGGTGAAACTAATCTGATTAATTCAGTAGAGGAGGGCGCTCAAGTGGTTGAGGAGGTAAACCATCCCAATATACAATTACTTTGTGATATTTATCACATGGCGTGTGATAACGAACCGGCAGATAATATTGTAAAATACGGGAAGTATATCCGGCATTGTCATATTGCCGAAAAGGAGGGGCGCGTGGCTCCCGGTGTGAAGCAGGATGATTTTACCCCTTATTTTGCCGCATTGAAGGCTATCGGATATGAAGGGGGACTTTCTGTCGAATGTCGCTGGGAAAACATGAAAGAACAGGCTCCGTCGGCATTAGCTTATATGAAACAACAATTTAGGTTATTAAAATAAATTTATTTATCATGGGAAACAGAAGAGATTTTATTAAAACAATGTCCACCGGCGCCGCCGCGTTTTTGGTGGGTGGTGAAGGAATGGGCTTGAGCGCCAAGAGTTATAGTCAGATCATAGGGGCTAACGACCGGATACGTGTTGGAGTGGTCGGTTTTTCCGATCGTTTCCGCAGTTCATTGTTACCCGGTTTTATCAACCATGCAAAAGGACTGAACTTTGAGATGGTTGCTCTTTCCGACTTATGGAACCGTCGTCGCGACGAAGGAAAAGCGTATATTAAGGAAAAAGGAGGATGGGATATTGCATTGTGTCGAAACAATGATGAATTGTATGAAAGAAAAGATATAGACGCCGTCATTATCAGTACGGCAGATTTTCAGCATGCTTTGCATCTTGTTGAAGCGGCGAAAGCGGGAAAACATGCTTATTGTGAAAAACCGTTTGCTGAAACACTGGATGATGCAAATGAAGCGCTGAAGGCCTGTAAGACGGCTAATATTGTGGTACAGATTGGCTCGCAGCGCCGGAGCGGAGCCAACTATCATGCGGCTTATGATTATATTCAGTCCGGAAAATTCGGCGATATTATGATTGCCGAAATGACCTGGAATGTAAACCAGCCGGGACGTTGGCGTCGTCCGTCATTATGCGCGACAATACAGGAAAGCGATGTGGACTGGAAGCGATTCCTGTTGAACCGTCCGACGGTGCCCTGGGATCCGCGAAAGTATCTGGAATATCGTTTGTTCTGGCCGTATTCTTCCGGTATTCCCGGACAATGGATGTGTCATCAGATAGATACCGTCCACTGGTTTACCGGGCTTCCTTATCCTCGCAGCGTGGTTTCCAACGGAGGAATCTATTTGTGGCAAGACGGGCGTACGAATGCCGATACGCTTACTTCGGTATTTGATTATGGTCCGTTGAATAATCCATCTAAGGGTTTCCAGGTGATTTATTCATCTCGTTTTACCAATTCTGCCGGAGGAACAAAAGAATTATATTATTCTAATGGAGGCATGTTGAACCTTGATACGAATGAAATCACGTCAGAAGGCGGATTGCGCGAGCGTGAAGCTGCGACAATGGCTTTGAAACCGAATCTGTTGGAACCCTATAGTTTACCGAAAGAAGCGGTGGAGACTGATGCAAACACAGGAGGGGATCCGTTAACTTCGGCGCACATGAGGAACTGGATGGAGTGCGTAAAAGCTAATAATGTAAAAACAAACTGTCCGGTAGAAGCCGGCCACAGCCATACGATCGCTTGCGCGATGGCAAATGCCGCATACCGTACCGGATTACGCGTAACTTATGATCCGGGCAAGCGACAGGTAATGGCAGGCGATAAAGTTTTTAAGTATTAAATAGCAGATTTTATCCGATAACTGATCTCTGAATTTAATCATTCCGATAAAATATCGGATATATGATCCGGGAAAGCGCCTCAAAGAGGCGCTTTCTTTTCTTTTTTAAAAAATATGTATTTTTTTTGATAATTGAAAGTTTAATCCTTATTTTTGTGATATCAGAAAAAGACGATTGAAAAGTTAATTCAAATTATTGCAACAATAGAAAAATACACAATTCAGGGATATTTACCATGGAAAACAAGATTCCCAAACGAAATTTTTTAGTCGCGTCAGGTATTGTATACAAGCCTTATATTTAAATAGTTTGATATGCATATTACGGATGAAACATTGATGGCGGCAATCAAAAAAGATGATTATGCGAGCTATAACCGGTTATTTGAACGTTATTACGGTCGTTTGTGTCAATATGTATACGGCTGGCTGGAAAATAGAGAAGATTCCGAAGATATTATACAGGATTTGTTCCTTATCTTATGGAGTGGACGGAAAAAAATGGAAGTAAATGAAAATGTTTCCGGTTATCTTTTTAAGATGGCGAAGAATATGAGTCTGAATCATATAAGGGCCGCCAAGAATTACCGTATACTTTTGGAAAAGCAAAGTAATGCGCCTGATTATTATGAAGAAGACCTGTTGGAATCCGATGAGTTCCGGATAGCGCTTTACGATTGTATCGAACGCCTTTCCGAACGTAGTCGCGAGGTTTTTATACTTCATCGCGTGAAAGGCCTGAAACAGAAAGATATCTCAGAAAAGTTATCCATATCGGTAAAGACAATTAAAAATCAGCTATGGACGTCTTTGCAAAAATTAAGAAAATGTCTTGAAATAAAAGGTTTGTATTTTTTTTAGGTCTTGAACAGGACTTTTTTTTATTTGATGTGTCATACAAATAAAAGAAAGATCTATGAAAGACAATACAGATATAGGAGATCATGTCGTCAATCATTTGGTTTCAACATCTACAACGTCTTCATCTCGTCGGGAAAAGACGGGGAAACGTTAACGCTGCGGCTACGGCGAAGCGGCTACGGCCACATCGTGGGGAATCGGTTTGCCCAACTACGACGCCGGCGCGTTCTACCGCAATGTGGCGCGCAACTGGCGCTACGTGCAGCTACCCGACGGCTGGGGACGTAACACTGCTCCGCAACCGCACGATGAACACTGGGGCGGCGCTATATGGAGCAGCGCGGGGCTGATTTCACCGGCCCGCGCGACTTCCTAGACAAGCTGCTGATGGAACGCGCCCATGAACACTACAGGGAAGGTCTCCGCCGGCAGGATCTGAGCCGCGACGATCCTGCGCGGACGCCATACGGAAAAAAGCCCAACGGACGGGACAGTCGATGCGGGCGATTACCTGATGAAAGCCGAAATCACGGTGAACGGGGAAAAAGTATTCAGCCTGCGCGATATTCCGGTAAAAAAATAAAGACTGTCTTTATTCAAGAAAATGAAGACAGGCGGCGTTTCGGCAATAAAAATAAGCAAGACTTATTTTGTATTGCTCTCAACTTGCATTAACTTTGTACTAAATTTTAAAGCGATAAAACGATGTTAACAACAAGAAGATTGCCGGTCGGCATACAGGATTTTGACGATTTGAGAACAACTAACTGTTTGTATGTGGACAAGACAGAGTATATTTACCGATTGATAAACATGGGGAAGCCCTATTTTCTCGGTCGTCCGCGCCGTTTCGG
>JAIROL010000170.1 GCA_031257565.1 Tannerella sp.
AGGACATTTCCGTGTTACATTGTCCTGCCTTTCAGGCAGGCCTCACGGAGATAGTCCGTCCGCAGGTCGCAGACCTGCGGTTATGAAAATTTTGCCTTTCAGGCAATCCGGCTCGTAAAAAACGACAATTTGGAATGCACCCCATATATTTTTTTCGATAAAAATGTTGAAAAATGTCAATCGTATTATCTTTTTTTAAAATTTTAAGAAAGCTGGATAAAAAGGGAATTTTGTCGTACACCCTCTAAACCACATGTCTTCATGTCTTTTTTCTTATTAATTATTGTGCAAAGCTACGAAAATTTCTAATGCTGACAATCGGTTGAGGGCAAGTTTTTCTCCAATTTTTATCCGTCTGTGGGTAATTCCAAAATTTCATGTATATTTGCAGCGAATTTATTAAGAAGATTGGTTTTAATTGAAATTATAATATTATGAATAAAAAGATTGGATTTTTGTGTTTTTGTATTGCGCTTGCTTCGATTTGCAAGGCGCAGGACGCAGTTCAGTGGAGGTACGACCGTAGCGGGGTTTATCCCGAAAAAGGCTTGCTCAAAGAGTGGACGGCGGACGGTCCGCAAATGCTCTGGCATTACGACGGATTGGGCGAAGGTCATTCGTCGGTGGCGGTCTCGGCCTCGGGCAAACTTTACATCACAGGCATGACCGACGGCAAAGGCTATGTTTACGCTTTCGATACCGACGGCAAGATGCTGAACAGAAAGGAGTATGGTCCGGAATGGAATACAAGTTACAACGGTACGCGCGGGACGATAACGCCCGACAACGGTAAACTTTACCTCATTTCGGGTAAGGGCGACATCGTTTGCTTCAACGAGAGCGACCTCGCGATTGTATGGAAAAAGAATATGTTTACCGATTTCGACGGCTCGAACATCACGTGGGGGATATGCGAATCGCCGCTTATTGTGGGAGATAAACTCATCGCCTCTCCCGGCGGCAAGAAAAACAACATCGTGGCGCTCAACAAGAATACCGGCGAACTCATCTGGTCGTGCGAAGGCGAAGGCGACCTCTCGGCTTACGGCTCGCCTGTCTACGTGGCTGACCAGCAAACGCCTCAGATTGTAGCCATGATGCAAAAGCATGTTCTCGGAATTGAGGTTGCCACAGGTAAAAAACTCTGGTCGGTGGAACATATCAACCGTCATGGCGTACATCCAAACGTTCCAGTATATGCCGATAACCAGCTCCTTTGCACGAGCGGATATGGACGCGGCTCAATCATGCTGCGCTATAAAGACGGCGGTCGCGCGGTAGAAAAGATATGGGACGAGCCGCAGCTGGATTCGCGAATCGGCGCAATGGTCAAGGTTGGCGATTACGCCTACGGTTCGGGCGACGCCAACAGGTTTTGGTTTAGCGTCAACTGGAAAACGGGCGAAATAAAATACAAGGATAACGCGCTCGGAACAGGCGACGTGATTGCCGCCGACGGTATGCTGTACTGCTACTCGGAACGCGGCGAACTTGCGCTTGCACGCATCAATCCCGACAAGTTCGACATCGTGAGCCGCTTTCCCGTCAAACTCGGCACCGACCAGCACTGGGCGCATCCCGTCATCAATAAAGGCGTCCTCTACCTCCGGCATGGGAATACCTTAATGGCTTACAATATAAAAATATAAGATGATGAAACAGCTAATTATGTTATTTCTTTGCTTTCTACCGCTGTGGGTTGCGGCGCAGGAAAGCGCACAGTGGCGGGGCGAAAACCGCGACGGTATTTACAACGAACAGGGCTTACTAAAGTCGTGGATTGAAAACGGACCGGCAATGCTATGGGAATCTCTTGATGCGGGTAAAGGGTATTCAAGTCCGGTTATTTCGGGTGACAGACTGTATATCACCAGCCTCAATGAAGAAGGCGACAAAGAAGTTTTCTCCGCTTACGACCTCGACGGCAAGAAGCTGTACTCAAAAGAATACGGTAAGCCCTGGACGCAATCCTACTCTGACGCCCGCACAACGCCTGCCGTTGTCAACGGTAAGGCGTATGTAATAAGCGGTTCGGGAGAGATTGCGTGTATCAATGTCGCCGACGGCAGCATCGTCTGGACGATTGACGGCGGGACGGTTTTCGAGCGCAAGACAGGCAACTGGGGGACGTCGGAATGTCCGTTAGTCTTTGACAATAAGGTTATATACACACCGTCGGGCGAGCAAACAACGATGGTCGCGCTCAACGCCGAGACAGGCGAAACAGTCTGGAAAAGCCCTTCGCTGGGCGATGTTGGCGCATACGTATCGCCGATTTTGATATCTTACAGGGGCAAACGTCAGATTATCGGCAGCACAGGCGTTCGTATCTTCGGCGTTGACCCCGAAACAGGCCTTATCGAATGGCATTTCGACGAATGGAAAGAACCGCCGAGAGAACGTCGTCAGCAAGGCGGCGCTTCTCAGGACACTGCAAGACAGCCACGAGAACGTCAGGGCGGCGCTTCTCAGGGCGCTGCAAGACCGCCGAGAGGTCCGCAGGGAAAAATAGCGCCCAACTCGCCCCTGTTCAAAGATGGAAATATCTTTTTCAGTCACGGTTACAACATAGGCTCCTATATGCTCAAACTCAACGACGACCTTAAAGGCGTTACCTTAGTATGGAGTAATAGCGACCTTGACACGCATCACGGCGGATATGTGCTGCTCAACAATACGATATACGGCTCCAACTGGATTAACAACAATCAGGGGAACTGGGTCGCAGTGGACTGGAACACGGGCAAAACGATATACGACAATGCTTGGGAAGGCAAGGGCAAAGGCTCGATAATAGCCTCCGACGGAATGCTGTACTGCTACGACGAGCGTCGGGGAACAGTAGGGCTGGTCAATCCGGCAGCCGACAAATTCGACGTTGTGAGCGAGTTCCGCATTACCAAAGGCGAGGGACCTCACTGGTCGCATCCCGTCGTCAACAACGGAATCCTCTACCTGCGACACGGCACGGCATTAATGGCATTTAACCTCAAAAAATAGATTTTGAACAGGAAAGTATCCATAATCACTGCCTCGGTAATCGTTGTTTATATCGGTATTATTGTTGGATGGCATATTTACGAGCCACATCAGGATTTTGTGATGCAGGTTCCGGGCGCCGACAACCGTCCCCCCGAAACGGCGCGTAAAGCCGATGATGTGCGCATAGGCGAGTTTTTTATGCGATACGAAGAAGTTAATTCTTTATTAACAGGTAAATGGATTTGTTTCAGAGGCAACAATTTCTCCAATGTTATCCGTACATCGGATAAAATTGCATACAGTGGCGACGACTATTCCGAACAGTGGAGCGTCACAACCGGTGAAGGACATGCCGCGCCGGTAATTTACAACGGACTGGTTTATTTTCTCGATTATGACGAAACGCTCAGTTCGGATATGCTCCGGTGTTTTTCGTTGGAGACGGGCAAGGAACAGTGGCGGCGGTGGTATCGCGTTCCGATGAAGCGCAACCATGGTTTTTCGCGCACCGCGCCCGTTGTTTCCGGCGATTATGTTATAACGCTTGGTCCGCAAGGGCATTTGATGTGCTGCCACCCGAAAACAGGCGATTTGAAATGGACGTACGATATGAAAAAGGAATTTCACACGGAAGTGCCGTTCTGGTATGCCGGTCAGTGTCCGCGTGTTGACGACGGCGTTCTCGTCGTAGCGCCCGCCGGC
This sequence comes from Tannerella sp., assembly GCA_031257565.1. Classification (GTDB taxonomy): domain Bacteria; phylum Bacteroidota; class Bacteroidia; order Bacteroidales; family Tannerellaceae; genus Tannerella. The sequence goes on from JAIROL010000170.1 coordinate 3,685, forward strand.
GAAGAAACGCTGCTTGCAGGAATAGACTGCGCTACAGGCGAAATGGTATGGCAAACGCCTAATACGGTTAAATTCAAGATGTCGCATTCATCCGTAACGCCCATGACCCTGCACGGCAAAAAAACGTACGTCTATACAGGCGTCGGCGGCGTTTGCGGCGTATCGGCAGAGAAGGCGGACAGGGGAAAGTTGCTTTGGAGCCAAACCAAGTGGCAACCGTCGGTCATAGCGCCTTCGCCGGTGCATCTGTCGGGCGGTAAGATTTTCCTCGTCGCGGGATACGGCGCAGGCGGCGCATTGCTGAGAGTGGATGTAAACGGCGATACATGGACGGCAACAGTTGTGGAACAGTACAAGGCAAACGAGGGTCTTTCGAGCGAACAGCAGACGCCAATCCTGTATAATAACATGATTTACGCCGTTATACCAAAAGACGGCGGTAGCAATCGCGGCAAATTAGTGATTTACTCACCGGACAACCTGCACAATCCGGTTTGGTCGTCAGGCGCCGACGAGCGTTTCGGTCTGGGACCGTACTTGGTCATAAACGACCGGTTGTTTGTTTTTAAGGACGACGGAGAACTCTATGTCTATAAAATCGAAGACCGAAAGATGATTCTGGAACGGCGTCAGCGCATCATGGAAGGCGTCGATGCATGGGGACCGATGGCTTATGCCGACGGTATGCTGCTCGTTCGCGACGCTCACAATGTGAAATGCTTGAAAATAATATGACATGACAAAAAAAGGATGGCGCATATTACTGAATATTGCTGTGATGCTAATGGTTGCCGGATTCGTCGCCTATATGTTTTCTTCGGTAAACGAACAGTTGAGCGATACTGTTACTGTTGCCAAATCCGGCGAATCATTCGACAGTGATTTTGTAAGCGCCTGCACATTGGAGACCTCATTCACTGTGCCGCAGGATGTTCGCCGGTTTAAAATCATCGACGATGTGATGTATATTGTAACGGACGATTCTGTTCTTATTACGTCAACCGGCGGCTCGCGGATAAGCGCTTTTGCCATTGATGCAAGCAGGAAAACCGTAGATGTCGCGGTTGACGGGGACGAAATATATTTGCTGGGTCATCAGGAAGTAAATGTTTTCGATAAGGATGGCGGTCTTGTCAATACTTTTGAGGCTTGCAGCGATAATTCGCTTTTTGCATCCATAGCCCTGACCAAAGACTGTGCGTTTATTACCGACGCAGAGAATCTTAACATAAACAGGTTCACCCGTAAAGGCGATTTCGCAGGATTTATCGAAAGCCGGCATCGTTTTGTCATTCCGACAGGCGAGTTTGATATTGAAGCATTCGGCGATACGGTTTACTGCGTAAATTCTGGTCGGCATCTGATAGAAAGTTACTTGCCGGATGGACGTTTTCTGGCATCCTTCGGTGTTCCGGGTAGTGCGGCGGGCGCTTTTTCGGGTTGCAGCAATCCTGCGTCTATCGTATTTACATCCGGCGGGCGGTTGCTTACGTCGGAGAAAGGTAATCCGCGAGTATGTCTTTATGAGCGTAGCGGACGGTTCGTCGAAATGCTCCTGAACGCCCGTATGCTTGGCGGCGGGCATGAAGCATACGAAATACAGACGTCAGGAAACAGACTGTTTGTGGCATGCCGGAAAGAGATAAAAGTATTCAGGTGTAAAAATAATATGTAGTGTCTGCTCAGAAACTCATAACGTTCAAATTTACAGCAGTTCACTTGACAAAAAAGGTTTGAATCTTTTCATCGAATGAAGTATTTATTTTTGTCAAACAGTTAAAAACAAGGTAGTAGTGAACTAACCTCGGTTCGTCATTGCGAGTATTCATTTCGTACCGCAACTAAGAGCAGAATGACGCTTATTATATATGGTATGGTTATCCGTCATTGCGAGGAGCGCAGCGACGAAGCAATCCAGAACTTTTTCTCC
>JAIROL010000223.1 GCA_031257565.1 Tannerella sp.
GAGAGAACGCCGGCGTCGGCGGTTTACGACCAGGTGATACAGGATTTCACCGAAGCTTCGCAGGCGCTGGAATGGTCGTTTCTTCCGGGAGACGAAAATGCCGGTCGCGCCAATGCCGCGGCGGCCGAAGCCTTCCTCGCGCTGGCGCATCTGACGCTGGCCAATGTCAGTCTGGACGACAACCAGCGGGCGGCGAATATCTCCGTCATCACCGACAGGGAAGCGCATCTCCGCAAATCCATCGAACATGCTCATAACATCATCAATCGCTCCGACCGCTATTATGACTTGTTTGAGGACTATGCGGATGTATTTAAAAAGTCGTCGAAGAATGGGAAGGAACATCTCTTTTCGGCACAGTTCAGTTCCACCACGCTGACCAACGGGAACGGGTGGGGACAGCGAACGACGCCGCTGGGCATTAAGGGGGCAAACGGGAATTTTTCGAGCGAGCCGACGACGGACTTGGTTAGCCGCTATAATCACACGGACAAACGGTGGACGACATTCTTCACTACCTCCTACACCATCGGCGGTGTGACCACGGTGATCGACCTGCTCCAGAATGACGGGTGCGGCGTGGCCTGCACCAAATATTTCGACCCCGATGTGCCGACCATGCTGGCGCAGTCGGGCATCAATGTGCCTATTATCCGCTATGCGGAGGTGTTGCTCAATAATGCGGAAGCCAACAATGAGCTTTATGGCCCCAACGAGGAGGCTTACCGCGATTACAACCTGATCCGCCGGCGTGCCGGATTGCCCGAATTTGCCGTCGGCAGCCTGACGAAGGAGCAGTTTCGCGATTCGCTGTACTTAGACCGGCGTCTGGAACTGAACTTTGAATATCACCGCTGGTTTGACCTGATTCGTCAGATCGACCGCGACGGCAATCATATCATGGTCAAAACGCTGAATGATTTCGGAAAGCCGAGCGCCAGAGACAAGCATTATCTCTATCCCATCCCGCAAAACGAACGGGATATGAATCCGAAGCTGACGCAAAATCCCGGATGGAACTAATTAAGTGGAGCAAAATCAGATTATCATTAAACGTTAGATAATTTATAATATGAAACGAACATGCAAAACGGCTTGCGCCAAAGAGTTATGAACATTTGTGAGTTCTATGTTACCGAAATGTTAAAAAATAAAAAATGTACACATGAAACGATTCAGAAGCAACAAAAACCTCGTACTGCCATCCTCCGCTTTCCTGCTTGGAGGATGCACGGCCGTACAGCCTCCACAGGCAGATCTGCCGAATATCATCTTCGTGGTGTCGGACGACCACAGCGCGCCGTTTCTGGGCGCTTACGGCGACCCGAATGTAAAAACGCCGAACATCGACCGCCTGGCGCATGAGGGCATCCTCTTCCGGAACGCCTACACGACGGCTCCGCAAAGCGTGCCCTCCCGCGCGTCGCTGATGACAGGACGCTCGGTGGTGGACGTGCGGATGACCCGCTTTTCCGCCCCGCTGCCGGCTGATATTGTCAGCTATCCCGAATTGTTGCGGACGGCCGGATATTATACCGGTATCTGCGGACGGACTTTCCACCTTGACGGATCCCGCGTGCCGCCGGAAACGGAAACCGTCTTTCAGGAATATGGCTTGCGGACTTTTGAGAAAAGGGTCGACTACCTGCGCCAAGGACAGAGCAGGGAGGCGCTGACACAATTCATCAAGTTTCTCGAACAGACACCGAAGGATAAACCGTTTTTTATCCAGGTCGGATATAATGAACCGCACCGTATTTTCGATGCGACGGATTTTGAACCGGAACCGTCCGCGCTCGAATGGCCGGCGGACTGGCCGGATATTCCCGAACTGAGGAAAGACGTGGCAGGCTATTACGGCGAAATACAACGGCTGGACGTTTACGTCGGTCAACTCTTGGACGAACTGGATAAGCGGGGATTGACCGAAAATACGCTGGTCGTTTTCATCGGCGACAATGGCGGCGCGCTGCTGCGCGGCAAGGGCACCCTGAACGAGTTGGGGCTGCATGTGCCGCTCTTAGCCCGCTGGCCGGGGAAAATCGAGCCGGGAAGCGTGTCCAATGCGCTCGTCTCGGGCGAAGATATTGCACCGACATTCCTGGAAATAGCCGGCGTTGACATCCCTGCCGAAATAACGGGCAAAAGTTTTGTGCCGGCGTTTGCCGACAGCTCTTTCAGCGCACACACGTATCTCTTTGCCGAAAGGGGCGCGCACGGACACGGACTGCCTAACCACAGCGCCGCGTTTGATTTGGGACGCACCGTTTTCTCCAAAGAATACAAATTGATCTACAACGCGCTGTGGCAACTCCCGTATTGGCCGGTGGATTTCGCTAACCAACCGTTTTGGCTGAAACTGCAGGAACAAAATAAAAACGGAACGCTGGACGTCAGCTACCGCCAACGCTTCTTTGCAGCGCACCGTCCAATATTCGAGTTCTACGACCGCATAAACGACCCGCGCGAACTGAACAACCTGGCCGGCAATCCGGCTTATGCGGAACAGGAGCATTTGTTGAAAGTGGAATTGCAGCGGTGGATGATCCTCAACCGAGATTTCCTGCCGTTGCCCATCCCTCCGCAATAAAGCAATAAAAATAAATTACTTACTTAAAATTATATGAGAACAACATTAAGCAGCAAACATCTGGGACTGATCTCTTCCGCTTTATTGCTGGGCGGAAGCGCCGCTGCGCAATACAGCCCCACGCCCGCCTTTGCGGGCAAGATCGGCAAAACGCTCGCCGATACGAAAGAATCGCTGCCTAAAACGCAGCCTGACGCGCCTGACGACGCGCCTAACGTGGTCTGGATTCTGATCGACGACATTGGCTACGGCGCGTCTTCGGCCTTCGGCGGACTCATCGAAACGCCTACGCTCGACCGGCTGGCCAACCAGGGCGTGAGGTATACCAACTTCCACACTTGCGCCTTCAGCGCGCCTACTCGCGCCGCCTTGCTCACCGGACGCAATCAACATTCCGTGCACTTCGGCTTCTTCGCCAACTCTTCCTACGGGACGCCCGGCTACGACGGCTACCTCCCCTTTGAAAAGGCGACCATCGCCGAAATCCTCCGCGAAAACGGGTATAATACGTTTGCCATCGGCAAATATCATGCGACGCATTCCGCCGATGCTTCGCAGGCCGGACCGTTCAACCGCTGGCCGACCGGTCGCGGCTTTGACCATTACTTTGGCCTGTCGCCCGACGAGTGGGGCACAGACCAGTGGCATCCTGTCCTGTATCGCGATACGCAACGCGAACCGGACGACCCGCAAGGCCGCCATGTGACGGAATTGCTCGCCAACGAAGCAATCCGTTTCATTGCCGACCAGCAGACGGCCGCGCCCGAAAAGCCGTTTTTCCTCTATTTCGCCACCGGCGCAGGACACGCGCCGCATCACGTGGCTAAAGAATGGATCGACAAATACAAGGGCAAGTTCGATAAAGGCTGGGACTGGTATCGCGAAGAGGCGCTCGCCCGTCAGAAGCGCCTTGGCGTCGTACCGGCTAACACGCCTCTGCCGCCGCGCAACAATGGCGTCAAGCCTTGGGATGATCTGTCGGCAGACGAGAAGAAACTCTTTGCACGCTACATGGAGACGTATGCCGGGTTTATCTCCCACACCGACTATGAAATCGGGCGCATCATACGCTTTATCGAAGACATCGGCGAGCTTGACAATACCTTGGTAGTCGTCTTAGTGGGCGACAACGGCGCGGAAGGCGCCGGGAGGGAACTCGGCAATCATCAGCCTAACCGACCGGATGCTACGAGGGAAGAACGCCTGGAAAAGGCGCTGAAGTATATAGACCGGCTGGGAACGGAATATTCCAGTCCGAACTATCCCGACGGATGGGCGGCAGCGACCAACACGCCGCTCCGCTATTTCAAGAGCTATGCCAACTACGAGGGAGGTACGCAAGATCCGCTGATCCTTTTCTATCCGAAGAAGATCAAGGACAAGGGCGGCATACGCCATCAGTATTCCTATGTGAGCGACATCCTTCCTACGACGGTCGAAATAGTCGGGGCAAAAGTTCCTGCGGTCATTAACGGATACCCGCAGGAACCGATAGAGGGCGTCAGTCTGGCGTATACCTTAGATGCGGAAAACAAAAACCTGCCAGAACGACACACCATCCAATATTATGAGATGACCGGATCGTATGCTATTTACAAAGACGGCTGGAAAGCCTCTTTCCCGCACGATTTTCGCACAGGCAGGATTCCGGCAGGCGAGGAGCGATGGCATCTGTATCACCTGAAGGAGGACTTCAATGAGATCCACGACCTGGCCGATAAATACCCCGACAAGATGAAAGAACTCGCCGAAGCCTTCGACGCCGAAGCCTGGAAATACAATGTCTACCCGCTGAAAGACCGCTGGGAAACAAAGAACCGGAGCATCCTCGACGGCAAGCAGCAGGCCACGCTCTACACCGAAGGCCGCCCGTATGCCAGCCTCTACGGATTCCGCTTTGCCGCCGGCTCGTATGCCGTGACCGCCCATGTCGGGATTCCCGCCGCCGGCGCCGAAGGCGTCCTGTTTTCTTCGGGCAACGCGGCGTCGGGCGTCAGCTTCTATGTGAAAAACAAAAAGCTGACTTTTGCCTACAATGCCGCCGGCGTACTGACAGAGATCGTCGCCCCTAAAGCCATCCCCTCCGGCGAGGTCGTTTTCAAGGCAGAAGTGATCTATGCCGGCAACGACGGCGACCCCGCTAACGCGCGGGCGAAAACCGTCAACCTCTACATCAACAACGAGCAGGTGGCAACGCGCGACCTGGGAGTCGTCCAGAACGTGGGCGGAGGCAATATCGAAGCGGGACGCAATTTCGGCACGCCCGTCTCCACCGCCTACAAGTCGCCGTATATCTTCTCCGGCAACCTGAAGAAAGTAGTCGTCGACAAATTGTAAGAAGATATGAAACGAGTTTATTTCCTTTTATTTTTCATCCTTTACGGCCTGACATGCCCGACGTTTACGTTTGCGCAGGAGAGCCGTCTCACCGTAAAAGCGTTTGCAGACATACTCGAAAAATCGGAGCATCCCCAGATACTTGACGCCCGCTCGCCCGAAGAGTTTGCCGGCAACCATATCAAAGGCGCGATCAACGTTCCTGTGACTGATCGTCAGGACATGGATACGATATTCGGAAAATTGAATCCCAACGCGCCCACGTTTACGTATTCCATTAACAGTGGACGGGGCAAAATCCTTGCCGACAGATTGCGCAAGGCCGGTTTTAGGGAGGTCTATGCCTTACCTGGAGGTCTTGCCGGCTGGGTAGGCGAGGGTTATCCGCTCGAAACATCCGGCACAAACGATGCGGCGCTGACCGTCGAGCAATTCAGGCGGATTATTGCCTCCGAGCCGTATATATTGGCAAGTTTCGGGTCCGGATACTGCGGCGGCTGTCGCAGGTTGGTTCCCGTGGTGGACGCCTTGAAAAAAGAATACGCGGAGCAGCTGAAAACCGTGGAAATAGAACTGGAAGAAAATCCGGCGATAATCAAGGATCAGAAAATCGAAGCGTTGCCCACCCTCATACTTTTCAGACAGTCCAAACCCGTATGGAGGCACAAGGGATTTATCAACGAGACGGAGCTATCGCAAACGATTGGGAAATTCATGCGATTGTAGTGGAATTATGGCAAAGGTGAAATTGCATTTTACGGAAGACGGGGCGGCGACAGTTGCCGGACTGCTGTTTATCGCCGCGGCGCTGGTCGTCTTCGGCCTGACGCGACAGGCGTTGCCGTCCGTGTCTTTCGAGTGGAAGCATACAGGTGATCTGGCGTCTGTCTGCTCGCCGGATAATCTGCTGAGCTTGTCGGTGATTTTTGCCGTGAGTTACGGGATTATTGCCTTTGGGTACGTCCTGCAGGGGAAATCGCTGAAGGATACGCCGGGTTATATCATCGTCTTTTTGGTTGCCGCCGTCGCTTTGCTGGCCGGCGGCAACCGGACGATGAACCAATGGGGTCCGGAAAGCGTCATTTTCAGTTTGTCGGCAGGTTTGTTGATCAATCACGTTTCCGGCATTCCCGAATGGCTGAAAAAGTCGCTATCATCGGAATTGTATATCAAGATCGGGGTGATACTGCTCGGATCAACCATCCTCCTCCAGCATCTGTTGAAGTCGGGGATACTGGGTTTGATACAGTCGGTCGCAGTCGTATTCTCCGTCTGGTATTTTTCTTTCTGGCTGTGCCGCCGTTTCAAGATCGACAAAGAGATGTCGGTCATGCTCTCGAGCGCGGTTTCGATATGCGGCGTGTCGGCTGCGATTGCAAGCGCCGGAGCAATCAAGGGCGATCCGAAAAAACTGTTATACGTCGTATCGCTTGTCCTGATAGTCGCCGTGCCGATGATTCTCGTCATGCCTCCGCTGGCTCGTTTGCTGGGATTCGTGCTCGTATCCCTCCTGTTCTCCCTGTGTTTCGCAGGCGGGGAATACGTTCCGCTTGCCGCCTCGTTGAAAAAATTTCAGAATCTCTGGTTCACGATGGGATTTGTTTCCATCGGGCTGGAAACAAATTTCAGGGCGCTCATCGGAAACGAAAACCGTAAAGCCGCGCTCGTTTTTATCGGCGCTCAACTGTTCAACGTCGTCTTCACTCTGCTGGCGGCGTATATAGTGTTTGGAATAAACTATTAAAACAATAATATTTTAGCAATATGAAAACAGATCATAAAAAACAGGTCATCCTCGGCAAGGTCGGATTATTCTCTTCCGCCTTGATGCTGAGCGCGCCTTCAGTGGCGCAGTACAGCCCCACGCCTAAGTTCGAGGGGAAAATAGGGAAAACGATCGACGACGTTATAGAGGCGTATCCCGCCGCGCATCCGCAAGCTCCGGCCGGCGCGCCCAACGTGGTGTGGATATTGATTGACGACATCGGTTACGGCGCTACCACCGCGTTCGGCGGACGGATCGAAACGCCCACCTTCGACCGGTTGGCCAACAACGGCCTGCGTTACACCAATTGGCACACCTGCGCTTTCAGCGCGCCGACCCGCGCCGCACTGCTCACCGGACGCAATCAACACTCCGTGCATTTCGGCTTCTTTGCCAACCAATCCTACGGCACGCCGGGATATGACGGCTACCTGCCTTTTGAAGCAGGCACTATTGCCGAAATACTCCGCGAAAACGGCTACAATACTTTCGCGACAGGTAAATACCACGTCACCTCGACATCCGACGTGACAGCCGCCGGCCCTTTCCACCGATGGCCTACCGGACGCGGGTTCGACCATTTCTACGGATATTCTCCGGCGGCAGGAGCCGGAGACCAGTGGAATCCGGTAATCTACCGCGATACCCAACGGGAACCGCAAGACCCTCAGGGAAGGCATTTCACCGAACTGATTACCAACGAGGCTATCCGGTATATCTCCGAACAGAAAAAAGCCGATCCCGAAAAACCTTTCTTCCTGTATTATGCGCCGGGAGCGGCGCATGGCCCTCATCAGGTGGCGCCGGAATGGATTGATAAATACAAAGGCAAATTCGACAAGGGATGGGACTGGTACCGCGAGGAAACGCTCGCCCGCCAGAAAAAACTCGGCGTGATACCGGCCAATACCCCATTACCCCCGCAACATCCGGAAGTCAAAGCGTGGAACAGTTTGTCGGACGACGAAAAGAAACTCGCCCTCCGGCATATTGAAACGTATGCAGGCTTTGTGTCGCATACCGACCATGAAATAGGACGTATTGTCAGCTTGCTGGAAGAATTAGGCCAGTTGGACAATACCCTGATAGTGGTAATGATTGGAGATAACGGCGCAACAGGTGCGGGAAAGGAATACGGACGGGTATTACCCAACAGGAAAGGCGAAACGGCAGAACAACATTTCGCACGGGACTTAGCAAATATTGACAAGACAGGCTCTGCAGAAACAAAACCGATGTACCCTGCCGGCTGGGCGTCCGCCACCAACACGCCCTTTCGTTATTACAAGGGCAATCCTGTGTGGGAAGGCGGTACGCATGACCCTCTGATCCTGTTTTACCCAAAAAAAATCAAGGAAAAAGGCGGCGTACGCACGCAATATTCCTATGTAAGCGACATCCTGCCCACAACCATCGAACTGACCGGCGCCAAAGCGCCGGATGTAATCGACGGCTACCGTCAGCAACCCATCGAAGGCGTCAGTCTGGCCTATTCCATCGACAGTCCCGACGCGCCCGAACGCCATACGGTGCAATACCACGAAATGACCGGCTCGTACGCAATCTATAAAGACGGGTGGAAAGCCTCCTTCCCCAACGGCGTGGCCAACAGAGCCGAAAACCCGAATGGAGTGTATCTGTATCACGTCCGTGAAGATTTTAATGAAGTCCATGATCTGGCAGGCAAATATCCCGAAAAGGTAAAAGAACTGGCCAATGTCTTTGAGGCGGAAGCATGGAAATATAACGTGTATCCACTCAAAAACAAGTGGGAAAACAAAAATCCGCTGATTAAAAAATATACCAAAAGAACCAATACGAATTAATCAAAATTTACGCATAATGAATATCTTGAAAACTAAAAATCCGGGAATGCTGTCTTCCGCTTTATTGCCGACCAGAAAACGGCGGCGCCAGACAAGCCTTTTTTCCTCTATTTCTCGACCGGATCGGGACATGCTCCGCATCACGTCCATAAGGAATGGATCGACAAATATAAAGGTAAATTCGACAAAGGTTGGGACTGGTATCGCGAGGAAAAGCTCGCCCGCCGGAAACAGTTGGGCGTCCCTTTCCGACGGTTTTGACTCCGATCATGTTCATTCTTTAAATCATCATCACACAATGAAAAATAATCTCCAAATGCCCATTAGCCGGAAACGAATGTTTCATGGCGAAAACCGGTTATTTGCCATCGGACCAAGCGCCGGAGTCTGTTTCCTGGCGTTCGCATCCTGTACAAATGACGCTAAAACGTACAAACGTCCGAATATTCTGCTTATCGTAGCCGATGACATGGGCTATTCTGACTCCGGGTGTTTTGGCGGAGAAATAGAAACGCCGAATATAAACAGCCTGGCAGCCAACGGACTTCGTTTCACGCAGTTTTACAATGCAGGACGATCGTGGCCGACGCGCGCTTCGCTTATGACAGGTTATTATTACCAGGCCATACAAAAATCGTCCGCCGAAAATCGTCCGGATAAGTGGTCGCGTTCCATCGCGCATTTCCTGTCATCCGCCGGATATCACAGTTACCAGTCCGGGAAATGGCATGTGAGCGAGATGCCGAAACCTCACGCCGATGCAGGTTTCGAGCATTCCTACCTGACTTCGTATGGCGCAAGTCATTTTATACCGAAAGATTATGTGGACGACGAGTTGGCCGACGTCGACTCGATCGGTTATTATCAGGCGACGGCTATTACCGACCGGGCGATAAGTATGTTAAAAGACCACAAGGCGCAGTATCCCAGTGAGCCATTCTTTCTCTATCTAACCTATCACACGCCTCATTTCCCGCTGCAGGCGCCACCGGAAGACATCGAAAAATATAAGAACCGCTACCGGAACGGATGGGATAAATTGCGTGAAGAACGTCTCTCCCGCTTGCGGCAAATGGGTGTCGCCAATTACCGGCCGGCTGTTATAGAGCCGCAGGCGCGCTGGATATATCAGGATGAAACATTGCTTCGCGACACGTTCGGTATCGACGAAGTCTACGAATACGCAGAATGGGAAACGTTGACCGAAGAACAAAAAGAATTTCAGGCGACTAAAATGGCGATACACGCAGCCATGGTAGACCGGATGGATCAGGAAATCGGACGGACGCTCAACCAATTACGCGAAAGCGGAGATTTTGACAATACAGTCATTTTCTTCCTTTCCGATAATGGTTGTTCGACAGAGATTATGGTACGCGGAGAAGGACATGACCGAAATGCGCCGGTTGGCTCTGCAAAAACGCATCTCTGTCTCGGACCCGGATTTGCCTCAGCCTCCAACACCCCCTTGCGCCGCAGTAAAGTATGGGTACACGAAGGCGGCATCTCCACGCCTTTGATAGTTCATTGGGGCAAAGGTCTTCATGCCGTAAACGAACTGCGGCATACGCCCGCACATCTGGTCGACCTGGCGCCAACTATATTAGAACTGGCCGGAGACATTAACCCGTACGACGTCGCCGGGACAAATTACCCCGCCTTGCATGGGAAAAGTCTGCTACCTGCTTTCCCCGAAGATAAAACGATTGAACGTGATTATATTTATTTTAATCACCAGCGTAATTATGCATTACGCATGGAAAAATGGAAAATCGTCACATCGGAACTGGATCATCACAAATGGAGCCTTTACGACATTTCCGGAGACAGGGGCGAAACAAATGACCTTGCATCCGTCTATCCTGACCAACTAAAGAAGATGCTGGATAAATGGACATCATTGACGGAAGAGTTCAATAACCTGAATCAGCGTCCGACCCAACAACAGATCTCTGATGGAGTAATCGTAAAGGAACAATAATTATTTGCAGCTATTTCAAACTGCAAACACCCTATTAACGATTATAAATATTCTTCTATATAAGAAATCTATTTCTTATTTTGTTTTTTCATTATTCAACGAATAATGGTAACTTTGCAGATATTTCAAATTAAAAAAAAACTGATGAACAATTGTAAATATTTTATATTTGGTACGCTCGCCGTTTTTGCCCATAAAAACGGTCTGGCAGCAAACGAGGAAGAATTACCGAATATATTGTGGATTACGAGCGAAGACAATAGTCCGATGCTGGGCTGCTACGGCGACAAATTCGCCACGACGCCCCATCTCAATAGTCTTGCTGACGAAGGCTTTCGCTATACGCATGCTTACGCCAGCGCACCGGTAAGCGCCCCGACCCGAAACACGATTATAACAGGCGTATACGCTTGTTCAGCCGGGAACCAACACATGCGCAGTTGGTATGGGAAATCCAATACGGTGCGCTATTATCCTGAATTTTTGCGTAAGCTGGGGTATTATTGCACGAATAACCCGAAAGAAGATTACAATCATCCGGCGGAGCAAACTCGCGGCGTCTGGGACGAATCGGGCAGAAACGCACATTATAAGAATAGGAAAGCGGGACAACCGTTTTTTGCCGTCTTTAACAGCGGCATTTCGCACGAAAGTTGTCTTCATCAATCCATCCCGACGGATAAACTCCGGCACGATCCCCGATTTGTTACGTTACCCCCCTATCACCCCGACACGGAGGAACTCCGGCACGACTGGGCGCAATATTACGACAAAGTCGAGGAGATGGACGCCTGGGTGGGCGAGATACTTCGCGAGCTGGAAGAAAGCGGGGAGGCCGACCGAACGATTGTTTTTTATTACAGCGATCACGGAGGCGTGTTGTGTCGCAGCAAACGTTTCGTCTATGAAACGGGGACGCATGTCCCGTTTATTGTCAGGATTCCCGAAAGATTCAAACACTTGTATCCCGATGGCCAACCGGCTGGTACGACCATCGACCGCCTTATCAGCTGGGTGGATCTGGCGCCTACTCTGTTGAGCATCGTCGGAGTACCGGCGCCCGAATGGATGCAGGGACGGGCGTTTCTTGGACAGCAGGCAGCGGAAGCGCCGGAATATGTCTTCATGTTCCGAAACCGGATGGACGAACGCTACGACATGTCGCGCGCCATCCGCGACGAACGTTTCCGCTATATCCGCAACTATCAGCCGCACCGTATTTACGGGCAGCATAATAATTACCTCTGGCTGGCGCCCTCGGTGGCGTCGTGGGAAAATGCGTACCGATCTGGGCGCTGCAACCGCATCCAATCCGCCTTCTGGGAGGCTAAGCCGGCGGAGGAACTATATGACACGGAAGCGGACGGATGGGAGATTCTGAATCTTGCCGACAACCCTGATTACGGGAGGATACTCGACCGGATGAGACGTGCGCTGGACGACGAGATGATACGTATCCGCGATGCAGGTTTTATCCAGGAAGGCGAATATGAACGAATAAGTGAGACGACAACGATGTACGACTACCTGCATTCGCCGGAATATCCGATTGCCGAGATCATCCATGTGGCGAATACGGCGATCGTAAAGGATAAAAAAAACCTGCCGTACCTGGCGGAATGGCTGAACGACGATAACCGGACGATTCGTTACTGGGCGGCAACCGGATTGCTGATTCTCGGGAATGAGGCGGAAAGTTGCGCAGACCGGTTGACTGCCGCACTCAATGACCCGTCGCCCGACGTTGTCATCGTGGCGGCGGAGGCTCTATACCGTCTCGGTCGACGTCAACGCAGCGTAGCAACGTTGCTGACGGTCATGGACAATCCGAATGTGATGGTTCGTACGTTTGCCTTGAACGTGATCGACCAACTGGGGGAAGATAGCCGGCATGTCCGGCAGGCGGTCGAACGTCTTGGCAAAAAATCGGAAAACGATAAAAGCCAGGGACGGTTTGACCTGCGGATGGTGAACCGGCTCACAACAAAATGGAGGGACGAGGCAAAAGTCCGCAGATAAACGCCTGAAAACAAAACAAGGAGATGCGAAGTAGTTACGAAAAATATAGGTGGTGACGTAAAAAGCATGCTGCTGTAAAAATTTGGCAATCAGTAAATAAAGGAATATTGTTGTTATTTTTCCAGTTCCAGACATCCCATGATAAACGGGCCTGTCGCTTTTGCGTCATTATCGCGAATCTTTTCATTTATATAATATTCGAAACTGCCGTCCCTGTATGGATTGCCTCCAAGTCCTCCTACCTGGCAGCAACGCGTCAAGGTCAACGTTCCATCGTCGTTTTCTACAATCAATCGGGTATTTAATCCCTTGAACGCTTTTTCGGCTACCGCTTTGTATTTCGGGTCGATGTATCCTTTATTTACGGCCTTGGCGTATGCATACATGAATTGCGCCGTAACGGACGCTTCCGGAAAATTGCCCTCTCTTTCGATCTGGTCCAGGACCTGGTACCAGAGTCCGTCTTTATCCTGATATCCGGGTAAAGTTTCGGCAAGGCCTTTTATCATGTTGATCATGTCGGCGCGTCCTTCGTGATTTTCCGGAATAAAATCGAGTGCGTCAACAAGCGCCATAAACCACCACCCGACACTTCGTCCCCAGAAATTGGGAGAGCGTCCGGTTTCCGGATCAGCCCATTTCTGGCTGTGGCTTTCATCCCATGCATGATGATATAATCCTGTTTTTTCATCGTAGGTATGCCGGCGGCATAGTCTGAATTGTTTTACGGCTTCGTCTATCCATTCCGGTTTGTCGAATTCCGCTCCGTATTGAGCCAGAAAGGGCGACGCCATATATAATCCGTCCAACCACATCTGGCAAGGATAGATTAACTTATGCCAGTAGCCGCCGTCTGTTGTCCGCGGCTGATTTTTCATCTGGTCAGTAAGCTTATCCATTGCCAGTTTGTATTTTTCGTTATTTGTGATGCGGTATAAGTCGAATAATACTTTTCCGGAATTGATGTAGTCGATATTGAATGTTTCGACGTTGTACAGGCGAATATCCCCCTTGCTGTCGATAAGAGAACCGGCCCATTTTTCCACATAATCGAAATAACGCCGGTCGCCGGTTTTTTTCCACATTTTCAACATGGCGCAACATCCTACTCCTTGTGCATATCCGAAGAATAATCGCTTGCCGTGGTCTAGCTGCCATGCTTGCGGGAATCTTTTTATTTCCGAGTCGGTAAACCACTGTGCATACGTAGAGGTATTGATTTCCGGTTTTTCTTCGACCGGAAGCCCCAGGTAATAGGAGGGAACGGGCGATTGCGGATAACCCATGGAACGGTGAGCTACATAGTTGCGGTATAGATCATCCTGCATCAGGCAGACGCGCTTATCTTCCGCAGGGATACCGGTATAATAAATACGGATTTCTCCGTCGAGAGCCGTTATAACTTCTTCCCGCCAGTCGCCGAGCAGGTCTGCAATCATAATAATGTCGCCCTGTATGTCTTCTTTCAGCGTTTCCCCTTTCCATTTTACGATTTGCTGCGCACGTCCTCCGGACATGGATTCTGCACCCCAGCGATCGTTTACATTACCGAATGTTTCACGTAACAGGTCGCCGTCCCACCATATCCAGTTGCGACAGCCCGGTACATCTTCGTTTTTGCCCAGATATCCTCCCTGTGCGGTCAGTAAATATTTATCCGTGCTTCCGCCTTTGCCGTCTTCCGAGGCAAAACATTCCATTCCCGGATTGTTCGGGTCGAAATCTGCGACCATGCCGTCTCCGACATGCATTGTTTTATGTCCGATATTCCATACGGCTTCTCCGGTTGCGGCATCGACTACGCACACGCCGCGGCCGTTGTCATGCCATGGTTCCAGCGCAAGAAAGACCTCCATTCCCGGACGTTGCGGGTCTATATCGGTCAGGTATATTTTGTCGGGATGTCCGAGTCCGGCGGACCATAACAATGTTCCGTTGTCGTCGAGCATGCATGAGCCGAGGAGGATTTCATCCCTGCCGTCGTTGTCGACGTCTGCGCATACCATATTATGGGAACCCATGCTGCGCGTTACCGGATTTTCTTCGTCCCCGTCCCAGCGCCATGCGCGTTCTAATCTGTTGCCATTCAGTTGCCATGCGTCGACGACCATTAATTTGTATGTCCCGCGACACGCCAGTATATAAGGCGTTTTTCCGTCCAGGTAAGCGATTCCTATCTGATTACGGTTTTGCCTGTTCAGATTACCATATCTGTCATTTCGTTCCGGCCAGTTTGCCTGTGCAATTTTTTTTCCTGTCATACCGTCGAGGATCGTAAGATATTCTTCTCCATAGCCCACATGTCCGTTTTTATCACGCCTGATTGTATCCGGAGCTGTTTTCAGTGCGACTTCCGCTTTTCCGTCTCCGTTGAAATCAAAGGCGACAAACGGAGAGTACCATACTCCGGGTTCAATGCCTTGCCCCATATCGTAAGACCACAGGAATGTTCCGTCATGCAGGTATGCTTCTATTTTATAAGTGCGGCCCAGCGTGTCTCCTTTCTGAAATCCCGGATCCGTATTGGTCGAAGGGGTACGCAGGATATAGTCGTAAAAGCCGTCCCCGTTAAGATCCGCTACGGCAATCTTTCCGGCCTTTGTCGATTTATCTTTCAGAGGAACAGAATGATAATTGGATTTGTTTATAGCGCTGAAATCCGCCTCCAGAGAGCCGGATGTATCCTGTTCTTTCCGTTTGATAACAGGTTTTACGGCATACGCGGCTTTTCCGTTTACCGGATTTGTATCGGTAAAACCGGTCGTTCCCGTTATGGGTGAAGCATTGAGCCGTTTTGTTTTTCCGCCGGCAGTGCGGTACAAATTGAAGGAAATGTTTTCGTTTTCATTTTTAAATAATCTCCAGTTGACGTATAGCCCGTTGCCATCTTTTGTTACGGCGGCCGTCAGTCCTCTGTCCAGATATTCCGTAACCTTGTTTTCCGCCCAACCTTCCGTTTTAGGCTTGGCTTCGTGTCCCGGTTCGAGGATTTCGTAATAATAGGCGCGTTCGCGCGGATCCTGCGCATGTAAAGTACAGGCGACAGAGAATAAGCACAGCAGTATGTTATGTTTCTTCATGATATTGTAAATTTAAAAAAATAGAAAAAAATAGACAAACCTGCCGTTCGTTTTCATGAATAGCAGGTTTGAATTGTACATTATACAAACAGGCAGCCCTGTTTACCATATAGCTGCCTGTTTGTATTTTTATAATTAATAACCCGGATTTTGCATGGCCGCTTTTTGTTCGTCGGTAAGCTCGGAGCCGTCTTCATTCAGCAAAGCGTCAAGGAAAGTCTGCGGTATGGGGCGCAGGTTATGACGATCCTGTATGTTGGGCGACGCTTCAGGATTGAATAATTTTGTGCGTCTCACCAGCAATTTTGTCCTGCTCAACTCTTCCCAGCGATTCCATTCGCCGTTCAATTCGCGGGTACGTTCATTGAAAATAAAGTTCAGCATACGGTCGTAATCGCCGGAAGCGCCGAGGGCGGAAAGAATAGCCTCATCTTCTGCGGGGAGCGCGCCCGGGCTTGCTATCTGTAAGGAAGAAGCGCCGGTTGTACGTTCGACGCCTGTTGACAGGTAATACGAGTTTCTGGATAAGTACACATTGCCGGCAGCATCTTTCAGGGTACCGTTATTGAAGCCCGGATGCGAGTAATTCATCCAGTCTTTACCCGCATGCGTGGTGCCGGATCTTGCGTATGAAGTGTTATTTGTATAAATGGCATTGTTCATAAAACCAATGGAGCCTTCCACGTACAGTTCACGGTCTTCACCGTTTTTCCATTCGGCGCGCTGACGCAGGCGGTTAACCGTTGTAATAGCGCCTGTAAAATCGTTTTTGCGCACCTGCGCTTCAGCCTTTATCAGATAGGTTTCGCCAGTGCGCGCCATGATCACATCCCGGTAAGCATTGCCGCCGTCAGCCGTACGCGTACCGTCCTGCGTTTTGTTCAATCCGCAGAATACGTTTGAACGGGAAGGATTCCCGTTGCTGCTGTAGTTGGTCAGCACATACTGTCCGTTCAAGTAAAGCGGGAAAGCGCAGGGTATCCATTTGTCGGTTTCCGGGTGGATGAAAGTACTGCCTCCGTCTACCGCGCGGCCGAATCTTCCGTAAGGCTCGCCGTTAAAACGGGCGTCGCTTTTTTTGTTGAGGATAAAAACGATTCCGATTTCGCCTAATGCCGTCGCATGATCGCCGAACGAGTTGTTTAAAGTTGCGTTGGCTACATTGTTTATACCATATACTGTACGGAAAGATTTCCACAGACGGGCGTCGTTCACATTGTCGTAAGTAGAATAGTTGTATTCGGTAGGCCGGCAACGCTGAAAATCGGATCCTCCGTTGAAAGGACCACGGTTTACCCAGTTTCCGCTGAAGGTATTGAATTGTGGCGTAAAATAGGAGTGGGTACGGTTTCCGAAACGCCCTTGTGTGGAAGAATTTGCATTATGCTGACAGGACATCAGTACTTCGGTTGAAGATTCGATGGCGCAGTCGACCCCTGTCCATCGTCCGTATACGTTTACAAAGTCGCTTTCAAGAGGACATGCCGCTATTACTTCGTCGCAGAGTGAGATGCATTTGTCCAAGTCGGCGCTCTTATAGCTGCCGTTCCAGCCGTCATTGCGCTCGGAAGCTCTGTACAACAGCGACTTTGCCCAGAAATGGGCGGCCGAATATTTCGTCCATGTACCTGTGCCGCGCCATCTGTCGGTGGGAAGAAGATTGTAAGCCTGCTCGAAATCTGAAATAACGAACGCCATTGTTTCTTCGTCCGAAGCGCGCTGGAAATTGCGTACCACGCCTTCCAGCGGTTTGTCGATAAGAGGTACGCCTCCGTATTGAGCGAAAAGCCGGTAGTAGTTGTAGCCTCTCAGAAAATAGGCTTCCCCCAGGCATTTATTGCGTAAATCCTCATTGGTTATTTTGTCTGCATTAGCGATAACCAGGTTTGCATTCGCTATGCCGAAAAAGACCTGGTTCCAAAGTCCGTCGACGCCGGGACAGTTGCCGTTCGGCGCGCCGGTTGCCGTTGTCCAGTTGTTTGGCCCCAAAGCGTTGCTATAAGTATACCACGGTTCGCTGGTATTGTCATTACCAATCGAGAACTCGTCCGTTCCGACCAGCGTGTAGGCGTAAGCCCACTCGAAAGCGAAATGCCAGCGGATATTACCGTACAGGCCGGTGGCCAGGTTAAGTATACCATCTTCGGTTTCAAAAAATTGCGTCGTATAAGCTGTGGTTTGTTCTTCGTACAGAAAATCGTTTCCGCACGAGTTGAAAGATAACATCGACGCCGCCACAAGGCTGATGATGATTACTATATTTTTCATAATTCTTATTTTTTATAATTATATGGATATTTCAGAAACTGATTTCGAGTCCCAGGGTTACCCCGCGATTGTAGAACGATACCGATTCGCCCAGGTCAAGATCCAGAAAATCGATCGACGAGTAAATATTACCCGGATTACGCAGTTGTCCGTATACTTTCAGGTTATTGAGGCCTATCCTGTTACAAATTTTGTTCGGCAAATAGTATCCTAACGATATATTCCGCATTTTAATGTAGGACGCATCTTTGAATCCAAGCAAACCGGAATAGGGGTCAAGACTTGAACCCGGCGTACCCGTATAAATCGGTTTCTGATAATCGGCGTTCGTATTATCGGGTCGCCAATAATTGATTGTACGCTGGTTACTTACGGCTCCCTGCGCTTCGCCGCCGGTAGAAACCATGTAGCCCATGCGTCCGTTCATCTCGATGTTTAACTCAACGTTCTTGTATCTGAAAGAGTTGCTCCAGCCTAAGGTCCACCTTGGCATGCGATTGCCCAGTACCACGCGGTCTTCTTCATTCATGATGTAATCGCCGTTCTTGTCGACGGGTTTTACCATACCCGCAGTGAATTTTTCGCCTTTTTCATTGAATTTTGCCATTTCCGCAGCATCTGATTCCTGCCATAATCCGTCAGATTCATAACCATAGTAAACACGAATGGATTGGCCGATGAACCAGCTATTATCCACCATGTCGTTTTTACCATATGCAAGCTCGACTATTTCATCCTTTTGCCATGCCGC
Source organism: Tannerella sp. (assembly GCA_031257565.1). GTDB lineage: Bacteria > Bacteroidota > Bacteroidia > Bacteroidales > Tannerellaceae > Tannerella. Next base: position 18,618 of record JAIROL010000223.1, read on the forward strand.
GTTTAAGTTGGAAGTCCATGTAAAATCGCGCGCGTCTACAGGGATAAATCGCAGGGAGACGTCTACGCCGTGATTCTTTGTTTTTCCTACATTTGCCATGGTACTGGAATAGCCGGTGATAGTCGGTATCTTCATATCCATTATCAAATCGTCGGTATTGGACATGTACAGGTCTATACTACCGCCTATGCGTCCTTTCAATATGCTGAAGTCCACGGCAAAGTTCCACTGGGTCGTTTTTTCCCAACCGAGTTGAGAATTTGCCATTTTAACATTATCGCTCCAATAGTAAGGCTCATTGGGCACGTAAAACAGCACATCCGATTGTCCGCCGAAAGGAGCGTAATTTGAACGGATATTTCCCAGGGTAGCATAGGCGTCAATGGCTGAATTTCCCGTCACGCCTACGCCTGCGCGCAGTTTGAGTTGATGCAGCCAGTCCACGTCGCTCAGGAACGATTCCTGCTCCATACGCCAGCCTAAAGCCGCGCTTGGGAAGAATGCCCATTTGTTGCCTTCGGCCAACTGCGAAGCGCCGTCGTAGCGTCCCGAAACGGTGAGCAGGTATTTTTCCATCAGCGAGTAATTGAGCCTGTATCCGTACGACACGAGCGCTTTTTCAGCCAATCCGGTTGAAATACTTACTTTTGCCGATGCATCCGTAACACTTACCGCCCCCATGTTATTCCACAGGTAGCTGGCTTTCGGTACGTTTTCTTCGCTCATTCTGGCTGTTTCTGCGTTGTATTGGCTTGCCGAGTGTAATAAGGTGACGTCGAACTTATGTATATCAATGGTTTTATTGTACGAAATCACATTGTCTAATACCCAGCAAAATCTACGGTCGTAGTCCCAACGGGCGTAGTTTGTTCCGCCGCCGCGCGTGGCGGAATTCTGGTCAAGATAGATACCCTGGCGGTGGAAACGCATATCGGATCCGAAGCTTGTTTTGTAATTTAATCCGTCCAGGGGTTTCCACATTTCGCCTATATTGAAGTTTGCATAGCCATTTCCGAGCAAACGCAACACCTGACGGTCGTCTTTGGAATACTTCCATTCGTCTATAACAGTATAAACGCCGTTTATGCCTCCGGGAGATTGTATAATATCGCCGTTTTCATCATAAGGCGTCGTCCAGTTGGGAATAGCTTTGGCTGCGTTGTATATTTCAGTGGGGCCTGAGGTGGAACTCTGCCCTGTACGGGAGTATCCGTAGTATTGGTTGCTCCATGCCGCGTTTACCGAGCCGCCTAACGTAAACCAGTTAACGGGGGTGATATCGACGGTGGCTGTGAGATTGTATCGTTCATAGGATTGTCCTTTTTGCGTACCTTCATTGTTGAGGTATCCTATCGAAAAGAACGATTTCATTTTGTCCGTTCCTCCGCCGGCGCTCACGGTATGCTCCTGCGATATACCTGTCTGTGAAGCAAGGTCTGCCCAGTCGGTATTGGTTACTTTCGAGGGATCCCATGTTCCGCTTGCCCAGCCTTTCATCACATTATCCAATGCGGCAGGGTCGGATGAAGCGAAGATTGACATGTCCTGTTCTTTGTTTGGCTGGTTGCCGGGCGCAAATGCTTCGGGATTTGCGTTGTGGTACGCCCATCTGCGCCAGGTAATATACTCGCTTGCACTCATCGAGGGTTGCAGGTCGTGAATTTTTTCAAAGCTGACCGTTCCGGAGTAGTTGAGATTGAGCGCGCCTGTTTTTCCTCTTTTGGTTGTGACGAGTATAACGCCGTTTGCTCCGCGCGAACCATATATGGCTGTAGAAGAAGCGTCCTTCAAGACATTGATGCTTTCAATATCCTTTGGGTTCAGGGCTTCAATACCCCCCGAACTCAGCACGATACCGTCCACAACGTACAACGGGTCATTTAAATCATCATCAAGCGAGCGCATGCCGCGTACCCTTATCTTTCCCAGCTCGCCCGGGCGTTGATTGGAGGTAACATCTACTCCCGCCGCTTTTCCCTGCAGCGCTTCCATCGCGTTGGATACCGGTCTCATCGTAAGATCCTTTGAGGATACGACAGCCACGGCGCCCGTCACATCGCTTTTTTTCTGAACGCCGTATCCAATCACGATCACCTCGTCGAGCGCTTGCGTATCTTCCTGTAACTGAATTTGCAGGTGCGTTTTTCCGGCAACAGAGACTTCCTGCGAAAGGTATCCGATGTAGCTTACCCTTATTTTGGCGCTTTCCGCCACGTTAGACAATCTGAAATTACCGTCCATGTCGGTAATGATGCCGTTTGTTGTTCCGACAACAATGACGTTTGCGCCTGTTACGGGTTCGCCCGTCTCATCGAGAATAATACCTGTTACTGTTTTACTTTGGGCAAAAGCGACGATCGTCGCTAATGAAAACAAAGCAGTAAACATCAGTCCGGATAATAACCTGCCGACTGATTGTCTTTCTTTTTTTTGACTGTTTTCCATAAATATTAATTTAAAATTACTTTTTTAAAAAATTAAACTTTTAAATTGCATACATTCGCGAGTGCAAAAAAACATAAAAAAAGATTCAGACAAAATGAAAAATTGTACAAATGCATAGAATATTATCCCCGTATTTTCCCGATAGGGACCGGCGTTATTTCAGGTGTATTATATTCGGGTTATTTGTACGATTTTCCATTGGCGCGAATGTTGTATAATTTATATTTTTGGCCTCTCAAAATGTTAAATTTATAATTTTAATAAAATAACCATGAAGAAAATTGTATTGTCTTTATTTCTGATTTTTTCTTTAGGAGTTAACTCCATTCCGGCGAGTGCGCAGCAACTTCCTGATAGAAGAGAGGTTTTAAAAACGCTCATACTTACCAATGATTATTTCATGAAAAAATATGCGGATTATACCTGGCCGTCCCATCGTGGCGGAGTGATGCGCCCCAGTAATATCTGGACGCGCGCGGTTTATTACGAAGGACTGATGGCGTTACATACCATATATCCGCTTCCGGAATATTATGATTATGCCTATAACTGGGGGAAATTTCATGAATGGGGTTTTCGCAGGGGCAATACAAACCGTAATGCGGATAATCAATGTTGCAGTCAGGTTTACATAGATCTGTATAATCTATGTCCGGATCCGAATGTGCTGAAGAACGTTATTATTAATACGAACATGTTTTTAAATACGCCGCAGAATGACGATTGGACATGGATTGACGCCATTCAGATGAGTATGCCCGTGTTTTCAAAGATGGGTAAGCTTACCGGTGATCAGCGGTATTTTGATAAGATGTGGGCGATGTACCATCATATCCGTAACATCGAAGGCAAAACCGGTCTGTATAATCCGAAAGACGGACTCTGGTGGCGCGATAAGAATTTTGTTCCTCCTTATAAAGAACCGAACGGAGAAGATTGTTACTGGTCGCGCGGTAACGGATGGGTTTATGCAGCCTTAGCGCGTATACTGGAAGATATTCCGCAGAACGAAACCCATCGTGCAGATTATGTTGCAGATTTTCTGGCGATGAGTAAGGCTTTGATAAAATGTCAGCGCGAAGACGGTTTCTGGAATGTAAGTTTGCATGATCCGAATAATTACGGCGGAAAAGAAACTACAGGAACGGCGCTTTTTGTATATGGAATGGCCTGGGGGATAAATCATGGAATCCTGGATCGTAAAACCTGTTTACCTGTTGTCTTGAAAGCATGGGACGCTATGTGTAAAGAGGCTGTTCATCCGAATGGATTCCTGGGTTATGTACAGGGAACCGGGAAAGAACCAAAAGACGGTCAGCCGGTTACTTATGACAAGGAGCCTGATTTTGAAGATTACGGATTGGGATGTTTTCTTCTTGCGGGTACGGAAATATATAAATTGAAATAGTTTTTTTTGTGAGGTAAAAGATTTGAGGTTATTATTAAAAGCGATACAACTATTGATCCGGCAAACGAGATCAATAGTTGTATTCATTTTTAACGGACTAATAGAATCTTGGCAACTCCGTCATTTATCATAAAAACACATCCGGAGTTGTATTCATTTTTAACGGACTAATAGAATCTTGGGGCGGTGCGTATCATTTTCAGTACTTCGCTGCCGGCAAGAATAACGGGGCCATACCCGTGCGCTGCGTTGACATTTGTCGGTCGCCGGTAATAGAACCCCGGTTCATAAGCCACTCCCGTGCCTACGCACGTACCTTCTACTTCGCCCTGCTCGTTAATTCTCGTAGATACCGCCTTCCAGGCAGCTACCGCCGAAGGGCCAAATGCCTGTATATCTACCCATCCTTCATTAACGGCATGTGCAACAACGTATGCAAATATCGCCGTTGCGCTCGTTTCGGTATAGGAATCGTTGCGATCGAGAAGCTGATGAAAGAATCCGTCGCCGCCCTGTAATGCCATAAAACCGTGAATCTGCTCAAGAAGTAATGCCGTAATCTCAGGACGTTTGATATGGTCGGGCGGGAGTATGTCCAGTACGTCGCTCATGCACAACAATGCCCAGCCGTTTGCCCTGCCCCAGAACAGGGATGGGTGATAGGTCATCGACTCGATCCAGCTATGTTTGAAAAGTTTCATTTCGGGAACCCAGAGATATTTTTTGAACAATTCAATCTGGAGCGCTGCTTCGTTATAATATTTTCCGGCAAGTACCGAATCTTCTTTTTCAACGAGTTTACCCATATAAGCGATAGGAGGAATACCCATATACATATCGTCTACCCACAGCGAATTGACGGTTGGGCGTAACCGTGCAAGTGTTCTGTCGGGGAGGCGATGCTCTTTATTCATCGTAAAGTCAAATGTACAATCTATTATCGGGCGAAGCTTGGTCGCCAGCGCCGGATTGGCCAATACACCCTTGACAAAGGCGGCCTGCATCGAACCGCAATCGTCGAGCCATATCGGAGCTATCAGACCCCGTAAAGCGCTTTTTCCCGTTTCATTATTTACTTTTACAAAATAGGGATAAATATCCCCAATAAAATTGAATCGCTCGTAAACATAGTCGGTATAGCGTTTGTCTCCTAAAATATCCGCAGCGCGAAGCATCGACGAATAAGTTACGCCCCATTCGTAGGTGAGCAGACCGAAACGCCCTTGTTCGAGCGCCGTGCCCGCATTGATTTTTTTATAATCGGTAACAGGCGTTTGCGTCTCGCGGTCGATTAATCGGGGCGGGGTATTGGCGTTGAGAAAATCGAATACCCGATCGAGGTCGGTTTTAATAGACGAAAGTAATGGATTTTCAGCCGGTCTTTGTTCTGCTCCTTGTCCTCTTCGTTGCGGAGTTTGCGCCTGTGCAGCCAATATTGCAAAAGTACAAATGGCCAAAATTGTCGGTAATCTTTTGAATTTCATAGACGTTAAATTTAAAATAAAAATAATCGAATACAAAAGAACATAAATTAAGTTTATGCGGAAATGAAAAATTGTACAAATGCATGGAATTTTATAGTCGCATTTTTTGTTTTTGATGAAAAATAAAAATATACATGGAAATTTTGTGTAAAAATCCATAGTTATAAAGGGTTCTGTTATTGTTTTTAAACGTATTTTATACGATTTTCTATTATTTTGTACATTTATCTATTTCACGGATGCAGTATAAATAATAATTTCGCCCCTTGAAGTTAATAGTTATTGAAGTTAATAGTTATTTATGGTCGAGTAAACTATATTGAAATGAAAAATGTCCATCATCTGCGTTTGTTTATTTGCTTGTTCGCAGGAATCATGTCCGCCTCCGTAATGTACGGTGAAAACAATCGTGATTCCGACATTTTGGACATATCCGGAAGATGGCAGTTTCAGATAGACAGGAATGATGAAGGCGAGCGGCAGGGATGGTTTAACCGCGCGCTGAACGATTTCATCTTTCTTCCCGGTTCAATGCCGGAAAAATTAAAAGGCGACGATGTTACGATACATACGCAGTGGACCGGTAGCTTATACGACAGTTCTTACTTTTTTAATCCGGCAATGGAAAAATACCGTGTGGAAGGGAATGTCAAATTGCCGTTTTTCCTTACTCCGGATAGACATTATGTAGGGGTGGCATGGTATCAGAAAGAGATCTACATACCCTCTGAATGGAGAGGACGACGAATCGTGCTGTTTCTCGAAAGGCCGCATATAGAAACGACAGTGTGGATAAACGGGCAAAAAGCCGGTATGCGGAACAGTCTTTGCGTACCCCATGAATATGATATAACATCCTGTATATATAATAATGTAGAGAAGATGTCGGGTAAGTCCCGCATTACGGTTCGTGTGGACAATCGTATAAAGGAGATCAACGTAGGTCCTGATTCTCACAGTATAACGGACCAGACGCAGGGCAACTGGAACGGAATCGTGGGGCGGATGGAGTTATTTGCCACATCAGATACTCATATAGATGATGTGCAGGTATTTCCGGATCTTGCCGGCAAATCGGCAAAAGTCCGTGTGCATATAAAAAGTAATAAGTATAAAAGCGCGAAAGGAACGATTACTGTATCTGCAAAGAGTTTTAATTCGCCCAACCCCCATACGGTACTGCCTGTAACGACCGCTTTCAATCTGACAGACGGCGTTTGTGAAGCGGAAATACTCTTGCCGATGGGAGAAGATATGCAGACATGGGATGAGTTTGATCCGGTATTGTATCGTTTAAGAGTATCGTTTGCAGTAGAGAAAGATAAAGGAGAACATGAGGCGCAATTCGGAATGCGTGAATTTAAGATTCAGGGTAAATGGTTTTATGTGAACGGAAATAAGACGATGCTCCGCGGTACGGTTGAAAACTGTGATTTCCCGCATACGGGCTATGCGCCGATGGATGTGGAATCGTGGGAAAGGGTTTTTCGTATCTGCCGTAGCTATGGACTAAACCATATGCGTTTTCATTCCTGTTGTCCGCCGGAAGCCGCTTTTATCGCGGCTGATCTGGTTGGTTTTTATCTGCAGCCCGAAGGGCCGAGCTGGCCCAATCACGGTCCGAAGCTTGGGATGGGACAGCCGATCGATAAATACCTGATGGAAGAGACCCAACGCCTGACGAAGGCGTATGGTAATTATGCCTCGTATTGTATGCTGGCATGCGGCAATGAGCCGGCCGGCCGTTGGGTCGAGTGGGCGACCGACTTTGTCGAATATTGGGAGAAGACAGATCCGAGACGCGTTTATACGGGAGCCTCGGTGGGAAATAGCTGGCAATGGCAGCCACGCAGCCGGTACCATGTGAAAGCCGGCGCTCGCGGATTGGATTGGGCCGTCCGTCCTCCCGAATCAATGACGGATTATCGTTCCCGTATTGACTCGGTAAAGCAGCCTTATGTTTCGCATGAAACCGGACAATGGGTCGTATTTCCCAATTTTGACGAAATCAAAAAATATACCGGAGTAAACAAAGCGAAAAACTTTGAAATATTCCGCGATATACTTTCGGAAAACAATATGGGAAATCTTGCCCGCGACTTTGTCATGGCTTCCGGAAAACTACAGGCTCTTTGTTATAAACATGAGATAGAAAAAACGTTACGAACGCCCGATTATGCGGGATTTCAACTGCTTGCCCTGAATGATTATTCCGGTCAGGGGACGGCTCTCGTCGGATTGACGGATGTTTTCTTTGATCCGAAAGCGTATATAAGCGCTGCCGATATGCGCCGTTTCTGTAGTCCGACCGTACCGTTGGCGCGTATCCCTAAATTCACCTATACTAACGGCGAAACATTTCGCGCTGATATTGAAGTTTCTCATTTCCGTAAAAAACCGTTGAAAAATGCGCGTGTGGCGTATGTTATACGAAATGCGTTCGGCGGGATTACCGGAAAAGGCGTTATTAAAGATTCGTCGGACAAGATCGCAGGCGGGAATACGGATATTCCGGTTGGAAACTGCACGGAACTGGGAAAAGTCATTTTTGATCTTAAGGATTTAAAGGCTCCGGCGCGTTATAACCTGGAAGTCCGTATTGAAAGCGAATCTCTTAAAGATGAAGAATATACCGAAGTTGTCAATGACTGGGACTTCTGGGTCTATCCGTCCGTGGCGAAACCTGAAGCAGGAGACGTTTTTGTAACGGATTCCCTTGATGAAAACGCGATACAGGTTTTAAACGGCGGAGGAAAAGTATTAATTACTGCAGCAGGGAAAATCCGTTTTGGGATGGATATCGTACAACATTTTTCTCCTGTATTCTGGAATACGTCCTGGTTTAAGATGCGTCCGCCGCATACGACGGGGATACTTGTAAATGAGCGTCATCCTGTATTCGACGGATTTCCGACCGAATATCACAGTAATCTGCAATGGTGGGAATTGTTGAATAAACAGCAGGCGATGCAGTTTACGGAATTTCCGGCGGATTTTCAACCGCTCGTACAGAGTATTGATACCTGGTTTATTAGTCGTAAAGCCGGTATGATGTTCGAGGCAAATGTATTGAACGGCAGATTGATAATGACAAGTATGGATATTACAAGCGATGGGGAGAAGCGTATTGTGGCGCGCCAGATGTATAAATCGATACTGGATTATATGCGGTCGGATCGTTTCCGTCCCGCCTCGACGCTTGCTCCCGAACTGATCGGTTCCTTGTTTACAAAAGACGCTCCGAAAGTGAATATGTACGCCAAAGATTCTCCGGACGAGTTGAAACCGGTAAGAACGACGGTTCGCCCTAAAGACGCCTATTATTTTAGTTTTGACGGCGCTTCGAAATTATCGGAAACGGAATGTCGGCAGGTCTCCGGCATGTATACCGATGAAGCCGGATATGGCTATGATTTGCAGACGAAATGGGAGGAAGGAAGTAATAAGCCGTTCTATTTCTCCGTAGCCGTTCCCGACGGGAATTATAAAGTGACTGTTCGCGTTGGCTCTGCGACAAAAGCGGGCGTGACAACCGTTCGTGGCGAATCGCGTCGTTTGTTTATCGAAAACCTGCCGACCGGAAAGGGAGAATTTAAGGAATGCGCCTTTGTTATCAATAAACGTAATACCCGGATATACCCGGATGGCGAAAGCGTTCGCATAAAACCCCGTGAAAAAAATAAACTGAACTGGGATGATAAGCTGACATTTGAATTTAACGGCGATGATCCTGCCGTATCGGAAATTCTCATAGAAAAGGAAAATGACGCTATTACTGTCTTTTTATGCGGCAACTCGACTGTTGTCGATCAGGATAACGAACCGTGGGCGAGTTGGGGACAAATGATCCCGCGCTTTTTTAGCGCTCCGGTCAGTTTTGCTAATTATGCGGAATCCGGAGAGTCTGCCAATACTTTTATCGCAGCCGGTCGTTTAAAGAAATTACTGACACAGATGAAGGCCGGGGATTATCTGCTTGTGGAATTCGGACATAACGACCAAAAGCAGAAAGGAGAAGGAAAAGGGGCGTATACGTCATTCACGGAAAGTCTCAGAACATTTATACGCGAGGCCCGCGCCCGCGGAGCGCAACCTGTTTTTGCGACCCCCACGCAACGCCGGAGTTTTGATGAAAAAGGACGGATAATAGATACGCACGAGGATTATCCGGATGCGATGCGTAAACTGGCGCAGGAGGAAAATGTGCCGTTGATAGATATTCATGCTATGACGCGCACCTTATATGAATCGCTTGGCGTTGAAAATTCCAAAAAGGCATTTGTGCATTATCCCCCTGACACATGGCCGGGGCAGACGAAGGCGCTGGAAGATAATACGCATTTCAATCCTTACGGAGCTTACCAGATAGCAAAATGTGTCATTACAGGCCTGAATAATCTCAGTAAACAAGGGTTTCAACTTGATTTTATGGAATATCTGAGCGATGATTATATGCCCTATAGTCCGTCGCTCCCGGATCCTGTGAAATCGTTCAAGTGGAATCCGAGTCCTTTTACCGAAGTGGAGAAACCGGATGGAAATTGAGAAATGAAGATTAACAGAATAGAATAAACAGGATGAAAGAGAAAATGAGGTACGGTAGAAAAGATGAATTTCTGTTTTTGGTTATTTTATGTATCCTTTGCAGTTGCGTGGAGAAACAGCCGGTTTTGCCGGCATTTGAATGGATGGACGAACAGGAACGTCCTGATATCTCCTGGATCAATCAGGTCGGAGCAAGAACTGTTCCCGGTAAGGATTTCTTTTCCGTAAATGATTATGACGCCGTTGGCGATGGCGTTACTTTTTGCGGAGATGCGATACAGAAGGCTATTGACGTATGCCATGATTCGGGAGGCGGAACCGTTACGTTTGAGCCGGGCGTTTATTTAACAGGCGCAGTGTTTGTGAAAAGCGGGGTAAACCTTTGCATAGGCAAAGGGGTTACTCTGCTCGCAATACCGGATAGCGCCGCATATCCTGAGATACAGACGCGTATTGCCGGTATTGAAATGATGTGGCCTGCCGCCGTTATAAATGTGATCGATCAGCAATACGTATCCGTGAGCGGGGAGGGCCTGATTGATTGTAAGGGGGAAGTATGGTGGGATAAGTACTGGGCTATGCGTAAGGATTACGAACAGCGCGGATTACGATGGATAGTCGATTATGATTGTAAACGTGTACGCGGTATGCTTGTTTCCAATAGTTCGGATGTTACATTGAGCGACTTTACGCTTATGCGAAGCGGGTTTTGGGCTATTCAGATTTTATATTCCTGCTATTGTACGGTTAATGGCGTTACGATCAATAATAATGTGGATGGAAAACACGGACCGAGTACGGACGGTATCGATATCGACTCTTCGGCGCGCATACTGATTGAGAATTGTACGGTAGACTGCAATGATGACAATATATGCCTTAAAGCAGGCCGTGATGCGGATGGGTTACGTATAAACCGTCCCACGGAATACATTGTGATACGCAATTGTATATCCCTGAAAGGAGGCGGATTGATAACATGCGGAAGCGAGACGTCCGGCGACATCCGGAACATAGTCGGTTATGACCTGAAAGCTTATGGAACATCGAATCTTTTACGCATAAAATCGGCTCTTAACCGTGGAGGTATCGTCGAGAATGTTTATGTAACGGATGTGGAGGCTGATAGCGTTAGAACTGTTTTTTCCGTGGATCTTAACTGGAACCCGAGTTATAGTTATTCGACATTGCCGGAAGAATACGAAGGAAAAGATATTCCCCCGCATTGGAAAACGATGCTGACAAAAGTGGAACCGGCTGAAAAAGGATATCCCCGTTTCAGGAAAATTTATTTATCAAATGTAAAATCTACAAATACGGGTACTCTTATTCATGCTTCCGGATGGAACGAATCATTGAAAATAGAAGATATGGGCGTTTATAATGTAGTTGCAGACGCCAAATCCGGAGGTCGTATAAAATATTCGGATAATTTTCGTTTGAAAAATATTCGGCTGACAACCGGCAATCGTGCTGTTTTTGAGAACAATACGGGTCTTGAAGAAGACATAGCGTACAAAGGGCTATAATTGATTATTCAAATATATCAAATGCTAAATATAGTCAAGTGGTTTTCTTTTCCCAAAAAGCTCTCCGGAGACCTTTTTCTGTACGCCGTACGCTACTACTACCACTTCTTCCAGTGTGTGTTTTTTGACATAAAATTTCTAAAAAATATTCAATACACTATTTGCAGATGACAGGAAAAAACAGACTCCGGCACTGCCTGTAAAAATACCTACGGAGGCCTCGCTGATTGCAGAAACTCCCCGCGCAATAATAATAATAATAATATATACACATACAAATAAAATTAAAACAGATACACGCCAATAATAATATCTACCTAAATAACAGATATACAGGGATTCTCCCCTTAACATATATTTACTAAAAGGCGAATAGCGGGTTTCTAAAACAACTCCAATCTTGGAATTTGTCAGGTGTTCAGTCATGGGGTATGTTTCAAAAATTTTTTAACATTAAGGTAACATAGAAATGCGAAGCATTCACTTATTCCTTTAATAATTATCACTCGTTAGTAACTCACAGCATGTTCATAACTCTTTGGCGCAAGCCGTTTTTTTAACGCTTCGCTAAAAGACCGTTGGTTCATGTTCGTTTCAGTCTAAAACTTTTATGCGGGCATAAGGGCGTATTATCACCGGTCCTAATAAACCTGATGGTAGTAGTTGGGAGTCTTTACCCCAATGTCTCCATGTGGTAAACGTGGTACGTTCCGATGGACGTGGATTATTATTCAACAACCATTCAGGCCATTGCTTAACTTGCAAACCATTCCATTTAAAGTCTCCGGCTAAATGTTCATCTCCAATCAGGCGGTTTGGCCATAGATTTGTTATTCTCACTTCGAGGTCGTTCACTCCTTCACGGACAGCATCATCCAGATTAATTCTGAATGGGGCTTTCCATAATGTCCCTAGATTTTTCCCATTAACGAAAATCTCTGCAATAACGTTGACATTTCCCAAATCCAGTTCCAATGAATGTTCCTGCCTGATAATTTTCTTCGAAAGTTTAAATTGCTTTCGGTATGTGATCGTACCAGAGAAGTAGCGTATTCCGTTATCTTGAGAGGTTGTCCACGAGGCTAATTCATCGAAAATTGTTTTTGTCGGCTCTCCTTGATTTGATGGAAGACTTACGTCCCATGATCCGGTTAGGGAAATAGGATCAGATATTGATTTTACCTGAATTGTTTTTGTTTTATTTGAAGATGTCTGATATGTCATCTTTCCCGGGTATGGAGTTTTCCAGATAATCGTATTTCCCTCTTTCTCAAATACAGGGAAAGGAATATCCCGGGTAAGACGCAACATTTGTCCCTCAGGAACAGATATATTATAGACCGTACCCTCGGTTGAGTAGCTAATACGCAATTCTCTTTTCTGATTCGGTTTTGCTGTAACTCCAATCAATTGTTCATCTATCATAATTTCCCCGATGCCGGAAGACACTTTCATCTTTATTTGTTCTGTAACATCGTATGTAGGATAACTTGAAGGAACATTATGTATTTCTTTGTCAAATTTACCATATACAACTTTTAGAATTTTCAAATCGCCTCCATTATCAGACTGAATTTTAACAGGTTCTCCTTCTATTGCACGAATTTCTTTTTGTTTTCCTCCAATCTCGATCTCGAAGCGAAGTTCTTTTATGTATCCTTGGGCCGGATCTAATGAACTAAGATGGCTTCCCGCATGTATATTGAGTTTGTTGTCGTGTACGTTATTTGCAACAACTTCTGTTACGTCAACCAAACCTTTAGGTAAGAAAGCGCCAAATTCAGCCTTTATTATCTGCAAGTCGGGAAGTATTTCTTTTGGTGGAGTATTCAATTCTATTGTAGCAGAGCAGATATGCTCGGTAGCTGCTTTTCTGAAAACAACGAAAGCAGATCCTTCAATATCAAATTGAAGAGGGATACTGGTAGTCCCATCTTTGTTTTTATTCCATAGGGAGATGTCTCCAATTTTGCCGGTTATAGGATTCCACAATTCAGGTTGTTTCCCTGCCACACGAAAACGGCATATTACCTCACGACTTTCTTTCTTCGAGTTTGTTATAAAATAGATATCTGCATCTCCTCCAACCCTCCTATGAATAAAATTGATGTCATCACAAGCTGTAGTTTCCAAAGAAAAATCCGGCGGAAAGTCTCCTTTTTTGAGAACATCTACTATGTCTCTATCCTTTATTTTACCAGTATCCCATAGCTTCTTAGTCAACCGGATTATCGTTTGATCACACTGGGGATAATGCTTGAGACTTGGAGATTTCAGCGGCTTAGTTCCTATTATCGTAGCGCCAGTGTTTGCCAGTTTTTCTATGATCGACAGCGCCTCCGGAGTCATCCAGTCGGTTTCGGGAAGCACAAGAATTCTGTATTTTCCCCCTGTGGCATTACAAATAAAACCATTTTCTACTTTTAGCGATGCTAATTTATTTGCCCCAATCAGGTCATAGTCATAGCCTAATGACTTTATTTCAGGCATTAAGAGGGCGTCATTAGGAGAGGATTCTCCTATGAAGACCAGCAAATCTGCAACATTCTGGCCTTGTTGAAGAAGAAATTGGGATCGTCCGATATAATCCATGTATGCTTTTCCTTGTTCCCACCAAGTGTTTAAACGGTTCAGATCAAATCCATAATTACCGAAAGTAACTCCCGGCTTTTCATTCCATGGTTGATGTGCATAGGTATGAAATATAAAACGGGTGACGCCTTCAGCCCACGCCCGATCCCCAATAGACTTTATGGTTGCCGGATGATTGAGCCAACCTCCATTGCCGGTAAATGCTTCTGCTCCCACAATTGGACTTCCTTCCAGATGAGCAATGGAAGCCACAAATTTGGGAGAATCGAAAAAGGCTAAATCACCACTCCAAAACTCACACATCACGATATCTCCTTTTTCACCAACCTGCATGCTGTTGAAAGGTCCCCAATAAGGTTCTATCGACAATATCAGCCCATTTTGATGGCAGAGTTCTCTAAAATAACCATAGTAATTCTCAGCTATCAAGTCGCCGACCGTTTGCCTGAAATCCCAAAGGAAACGTTCTGTCACCTCGCCATTATCTACATAATATCCGGCTAAAGCAGGTAAAAAACATCTGCAATCATATCCTCTAAAACGTTTAAACTCTTTTTCGAAATCAGCTGTCCAGTTTGTACAACCGGCTTCGTAACTATCAAGAATACAATTTGTAAGGGTCGAACTTACGAATGAGCCCAATTTGTCTATAACTGGTTTTACTGCATTTTTCCAATGTACATCAACTGCTTTTTTATTCATTTTGTCACATTCCAGACCTCTTCCTTCAGCTACAGCCGGATGGTTTTCTGCCCCCGTAGGAGTATATCCCAGTCGCAGGATGACCCATTCCCCGTCAGGAGCTTTCCATTCTAGAGAACCTTCTTCTGACATTAATGAGGTTAAATCTACTATTTTAGACTTGTCAATTAAAGCAGATTTGGGTACCTGTTTCATGTCGGGATCTAAATGATTCCGGAATCTACCCGACAATGTTTTTATGTCCAAATCATCTATCCGTTCTTTACTCTGTGGCTTAGGGAAGGCCAGAACAGCAATGTCCCTATAATAATTTAAGCGTGTATATGGTTGGAGGATATTCATTTTAATCAACTTGCCTCCTTCGCAAGAAGACTCGGTAAAAACAAGCGTTTGCATCGCATATTCTGGGGTAATCCATGGTCCCCCGCTTAAAGACCAACCGGCGCCATTATGAATTCCCAGTTCGAGTCCTAACCGTTTTGCTTCCAATGCTGCAAATTCAACCAACCCAAGCCATTCTTCACTTAAGAAAGCGATAGGCCCATCCTGATATCCCATATCGGCATTGAATATTTGTGCTTCCTGGATACCGACTTGTTTCATTGCTTCTAAATCAGCAGTAATACCTTCTTTGGTAATATTTCCATTGAGCCAATGCCACCATGTTCTTGCCTTCGCCGACGTAGGCGGGTTCTTGAAACCGGCATTTAAAGCGCTCTGGGCTGAAACGTCTATGCCAATAATCGTGCAGATTATGTATAATAAGATGAGAGATTGTATTTTATTCATGTATTGCAAAAATCATTGAACTATGAAAATGAAAATAAATACCGGCATTAATATTAATACCGGTATTTATATAATTAATAACCCGGATTTTGAATTAGAGCATCGTTGCTTTTAACTATCTCTGACCGAGGAATTGGCAACCGATAATACTGTTCCTTAAAATCAACTTTTAGTACTGTTCGATTAAAATCATAAGTAAAGGTGTCGTCTCCTGTCTTTCCCACCGAAACTCCCATAGCATCTACGCCTTCGTAGGTTGCCGCCAGTTTCCATCTGCGCAAATCATAATAACGATGTCCTTCAAGCGCTAACTCTATTCTCCGTTCCTGATATACTTTGTTCAGAAGATCTTCCCCTGTTATAGCGCTTGGGATCGAGGGCATGTCAATATCTTGACGTCCGCGTATTTGGTTAACAGCCCATCGGCATTGTTCTTCATTACCTAGGTAATATTGTGCTTCCGCATAATTCAGGTAAAATTCACTCAATCTAAAAAGAACATGTGGCGTTATAGTTGGTTCACTTAGTAAATCATCTTCATTGAGAAATTTACACATATAATAGCCGGTTTGACTACAGTTCCAGCCTCCGTCGCCTTGTTCCGAATCTTTTCCCCCTGGAGTAAAGACTTCAATAGCGCGACCTTTGAATGGAGCGCCATTGTAAAGTACGGTATAGTAAAACCGTGGATCACGTCCAATATAAGGGTCTGTCGGGACATATCCTGATCCGGCTTCCAATGGCTTAAGACCCGTAGCTTTCATCTCATAATCATCTACTAAATTCTGCAACGGACAATTACCTCCATTACCGCCATATCCATTTGCTGTATTGGTTGACATCATACTATGACCATTGGCCTTTGTATATAGACGGCAAAAGATTACTTCTTGATTCCCGTATCCATTCATGAATATGTCCTTATAATTTTCAGAAAGGGAATATCTAGTTAAGTCAATAACTTCTTTACTTGCATCCCTTACTTTTTCCCATTTGGTTTTATCATTATTTGTATTGATAAATGGGCTTGCCCAATACAAATACACCCTGGAACGTAGAGCCTTACAGACATCGGCTGAAGCGCGCCCTAAATTGTCGCCTTCCATTTTATCCGGTAAAAGAGCTATCGCATCTTCTAGTTCTTTTAGTATATATTCAACACATTCATCATAAGTGTTACGTCCAAGGGAATAATCCGGTTCGCCAAGCGTATAGACTTTTGTAATAATAGGCACGCCTCCAAACCGCCAAATAAGACTTGCATAAGTATATGCCCTAAGAAACTTCATTTCTCCGGATAGCCTTTTCTTCAAATTTCCTGAAATATTCCCCGATTCTATTTTTTCAAAAAAAACATTAATATTTCTAATATATTCATAAGCGCTACTCCAATAATTGAATGAATTGAACCAACCCCAATTGTTATCTGTTACATTATCAGGCGTAAGCCCTCCTTGCCTGAAAGAGTTTGGAGCATAACCATGGCGATTATGCGTCTCGTCTGTAAGTGAAGAAAGCATCACAAAATCAAACCCTCCGGGAATAGTATGGTAGCAGGCATTCACATATGCCGTAAGCAGATCATCATTATTAAAAACGTCCTCCTCTGAAACTTTGTTCATCGGTTTTCGATCCAAAAAGTCATTGTTACAACCGCATAAAACGATGCTAAAAAGCAATATTCTGATTAATAAATTCTTTTTCATGTGTACATTATTTAATTTTTAACATTTCGGTAACATAGAACTCACAGCATGTTCATAACTCTTTGGCGCAAGCCGTTTTGCATGTTCGTTTCATGTCTCCAATGTTTTTAGAAAGTTAAATTTACTCCGGTATTAAATAATTTCATCTGTGGATAATAATTAGCTCCGGCTTGATCTGACTCAGGATCCATTACTTTGAGTTTATCAAAAGTAAGCAGATTATGACCACTCAGGTATATGCGTAAGTTTGATATTTTAAGATTTTCCGCCAATGTTTTTGGTAATGTATATCCTATTTCCAGGTTTTTCAGTCTGACAAACGAAGCATCTTTCATCCAAAAATCTGATTCCGCAGATGTAGAGGTAATCGACTCCACCCGGGGCATTGTGCCGTTGACGTTGTTTGGAGTCCAGCGATTATCTGTTCTTTCCTTAAATGCATTTCCGGTATGGTCGATTCTCATGTGAACAAGTTGTTGTGCACGAGCCTGTCCTTGCATAAGCATGCTTAAATCAAAGTTTTTCCAATTAAGGTCAATATTAAATCCAAAAACGATTTCCGGAAAGTGCATCAGATTAGTCCTAACACGGTCTAAATCGTCAATAACGCCATTCCCGTCAACATCTTCGTAGATAAGATCACCGAGTTCTGCGCCCGGTTTACCGGGATATGAATCAAGATCTTCCTGAGTGCGGAAAATGCCTATGGCATGATAATAAAGTTCGGTACCCATAGGCTTACTTTCCGCTTTCATGTAATCGTGACCTTCTGGCCATGGAGTTTCATCAATATCAATTACTTTATTACGTGCAAACAGAAGATTCCCTGATAAATTTGTCACTACATCTCCTATTTTACTGTAGTGTGTAAGCAGAAGTTCTACACCCTGATTTCTTACCTTTCCTATGTTTTCATTCGGAAGATTTATAAGTCCCGTATATTGTGGTATAGAAGCATTGCGGGAAGCAAGGATGTTAGATCTGGAAGTCCTGAATGCATCTATCTCAAATCCCAGTTTCCCATTCCATAATGATCCATCCAAGCCGATATTATATGTATTTGCGACTTCCCAGGAAATTTTTTCATTGGACAGACCTTCCGGATAAATGCCTTCAACATCTTTACCGCCAAATACATAATTCTTACCCAAAGCATACTTTAGCATATATTGGAACGCCTCGACATTATCATTACCTTGTTGACCATATGACAGGCGTAGTTTCAGGTTATTTAGCCAGGAAGTTTTATCCTTAATAAAATTTTCTTCAGATAATCTCCATCCCAATGAAACGCCGGGGAAAAAGCCCCATCGTTCACCCGATGCAAAAATATATGAACCATCATAGCGGAAATTAAACTGTGCCATATACTTACCTGAATAATCATAGGCAAAACGACCCAAAAAACTTCTACGTGCCTGTTCATAAGCGCTTCCCCAGTTGTTTATGTCATCTTTATTGCTACTTCCGGCAAATAACTGGTCAATGGCAGTTGAGAGATAGTTATTTCGGGAACCTCCAAAATTATGTCCCAGAAACTCGTTTTGTTCGAATCCAACCATTGCATTTACGCCATGTGTAGAAACAAAGGTTCGGTAATAATTGATTTTTGTATTCAGTGTAAGACTGGCGCTTGGTTTGTAT
Source organism: Tannerella sp. (assembly GCA_031257565.1). Taxonomy (GTDB): domain Bacteria; phylum Bacteroidota; class Bacteroidia; order Bacteroidales; family Tannerellaceae; genus Tannerella. The sequence goes on from JAIROL010000223.1 coordinate 37,462, forward strand.
TCCTGACTAAGGGACGCTTTTGTACGTCTTGAATACATCTGTCTGGTATAAGTATCAGCAGCTTCATCCAATTCATAATAATACATTGGCGTATACCAATCTTTACGGTCTTCACCTACTCTGTCATAAGCTGCATAACCATCTATTGAAAGGCCTTGCGTAATCCAAGGCAAGTCAAGTTTGGCTGTAAAGGTACTATTAAAGACGCCCTTTTTATAATTCCGGTAGCCGCTTTCATCGGTTGCCAACGTAACAGGATTACCATCATTCGTGCCATAAGCAGGTAAACCATTTGGATAACGTGCTATTGCTGTAGGAAAACCGCGTGTTAATAGCCAAAATATTTGATTTGAACTCTCTCCCGAGAAATATTGGTCTTCAATACGTCCTGACAGGTCAACTGATAAGGTGAGGTTATTTGTTATTTTGGCGTCTATATTGGAACGGACTTCGTATTGTTTATATTTGGTTGAATTCTCTTTGTATATTCCTTCTTGGTTAGAGTATCCCCCGCCAACATAATAGGAAACCCGGTCATTACCCCCTCTGACTGAAATATTGTGTCGTTGTTGCAAAGCTGCTTTGCGTAATGTTTCTTTGTACCAGTCTGTATTGGGGTAATGAAGGGGATCGGAACCGTCTCTGAATTTTTGTATTTCTTCATCTGTATAACGTAACGGACGACCTGCATAACTTTCAATTTCGTTAAGTACTTCTGCATAAGTCGCTGCATCTGTTAATTTAGGTAATCGGGTAGGCGTCTGCATGCCGATATTATAAGAATAATCAATCATCGGCTTTCCATCCTTACCCCGTTTAGTGGTAACAAGAATTACTCCATTGGCTGAACGTGATCCATAAATGGCAGCAGAAGCATCTTTCAACACTGTGACACTTTCTATATCATTTGGATTAATTCTATCCAATGAACCCCGATTCGCTATTCCGTCTATAAGTATAAGAGGATCGTTATTCCCTGTAGTGCTTCTTCCCCGAATATTCACGGATGTACTCTCGGCTCCCGGTTCACCGGTACGGTTGCTTATCACTACCCCCGGAAGTCTTCCTTGCAAAGACATGCTTAAGTTCTGCGTTTTACTCTGAATGATCTGTTCTCCTTGAGTAATTGACAGCGCTCCCGTAACCAAGCCTCTTTTTTGCGTTCCGTAGCCGACAACAATTACTTCCTCTAAATTCAACAAATCTTCCTTCAAGATGATTGAAAGCCTGGTTTGGTTTCTTACTGATACATCCTGAGTTAAAAACCCTATATAAGAGACCTGTAGTATCGCATTTTCTGAAACTGAAAAAGAAAATTTCCCATCAATATTGCTTATGGATCCATTTGTTGTTCCTTTCTCTATAATATTTGCTCCAATAATTGGTTCGCCATATTCATCAGTTATGGTTCCGGCTATTTCACGTTTGTTTTGGGAATTAGCATTTGTACCTTTATTTTGAGCGTTGAAAATAGAAATAGCCTTTCCTTTTACTTCAAAACCAATATTTTTACTCCGAAATAAGGTCGTTAAGATTTGATTCAAGTTTTTATTGGTTACGTTGATAGAATACTTTTCTTTTACGTCAACATCGTTAAGGCGGACAATGATAGAGTAGCCGCTCTTTTGTTCAATGTCGGAAATGATGCGGTTGAGCGGAGTTTCGGCGTGTTTAATCGTAATTATTGTGTCTTGTAAAATCCATAGATTTGCAGACAATGTAACCGTAGTCAGAAAACTTAGTAATAAAGTCAATGAGAAAAAGCGAAAATAATCTTTTTTCTGCTTCAAATTGAAATTAATTCTATATTTAAATTCTTTTTTTATGTATATTTTCATACTTTTGTGTTGTGATTGTTTGTTAATAACTTATGTTTTAATAACAATTTCTTGAACCGGAGAAACTCGTCCTTTCTCCGGTTCTTATGTGTGTTTCAAGAGGTATCTGCCATATATGTACGGATTTAAAGGTTAAACAATTTATTTTTTACTCACGCTAACGGTATTGTTTTTTACTTCGATCTTATATTTCTTATCCACATCCAGATAATTTAGGATTTCACTCAGGCTCAGATCCAGATTGATGCTACCCATGAAATGTTCTTTTTTTAACTCATCACACTCAATCAGGATACGGACATTAAAATGTTCTTCCAGCATTTTATAGATTTCAGGTATGGAAGCCTGATGGAATGAAAGTTTTCCTTTTGTCCATTGTGCGGCTAAGTAGGCGTCGACCTGTTCGATAACAACCAAATCTAAAGCCCTATTATAGATTATCTTTTCATCCGGAACCAAAGAATACAAATTCCCGGATATATCAATATCTACGCCACCTTCCAACAGGTCGATCGCCCATTTGTTGTCTTCGGGATAAGAACGTACATTGAACTGTGTGCCTGTAGCTGTTACTGTTATATCTCCGGTATGAACGGAAAAAGGAAGTTTTTTATTTTTCTTCACTTCAAAATAAGCTTCTCCTTTCAGATAAAGATGGCGGTCTGTTGTTCCGAAGAAAGTACTATATTTTAATTCCGACTTTGAATTTATCCAGGCAATCGTTCCGTCGGGTAAAAGAAGCCGGGTTTGTCCACCCAAGGGCGTGGCTGTTTCGATCCAGCTAATATCCTCGTTTAAATGAATATATTTAGTATACATATAGATAGAGCTGATAGAGCTTAACAGTATAAGCATAACTGCCGCTGCGATATTTCTTAACGTCGTAAGCCTTTGAGCGTTTCTTTTGTATGGATTTCCAGAGCCGATATTCGCCTTTTCTTTTAATAAGAGGAAGTTGGCCTCTTTAGAGGATTCAAAAACCGGAATACGTAGTAAGGCGTTCAATTTCATGGCCTCCTCAAATTGTTCCTTATAAGAAAGATTCTGAAGAATCATGGAGAACATTTTCTCTTTATCCTCTGCAGAAATTTTTCGTGAGATATATTCCGCTAATAATTTATCGAATAACTGATCGTTTTGTTGCATATATTACGTCCTTTAATAATAATACGAATCTCGTAACAGAAACATTTAGATGAAAGACGTTTTTTTTTATTTTTATAGAAAAAAAATAAGTAACAGGTGTTTTAACAGCTCTCTAAGGCGGTCAAAAGCGTTTTTTAGTTGTACCCTAACCGTACTGATTGTTATATCCATACATTCGGCAATTTCTTCTGCGGATTTACCCTCATAGAAATAAATGGTAAAAATCTCCCGACACCGTGGTGGTAGTTGATCAATAGCTTTTTTTATTTCTTCTTCAGCCTGCCTCAATTCGACGTATTCTAAGGGTTGTGGAGTAGCGCGGATATAATTTTCCTGATAAGATAAGATGAATTGTTCCCTATGACTTTCCAACGCCCGACGGAGAGATTGTCGGGCGCGTAAATAATCAATCGAACAGTTTTGAACAGTTTTGAACAGATAGGACTTTATTGGAAAAACAAGAGATCCCCGTTTATTCCAAACCTGCAAAAAAACATCATTCACCACTTCACATGAAGCATCCTCATCATTTATATAATAAAAAGCAACTGTCTTTAGATAGACATAATAGGCGTCATAAAGCTTCTTAAAAGATATTTCATCTCCTTCGTTTATTTTTTCAATAATATGCTTATCTATCCGCTCTATTTGCATAATAACATACTAATATGTTTGTTTTGGATACAAAGATAGATAAAATAGATATTTTGTAATTGTTTGTTATACTATATTTTTGTAGTACAAATAAGTTTATTCATTTTTAATGTCAATACAGATGAAAACAAAAAGATTTCAGGGCGACTGGCCTAAGATAGGTATTCGTCCGACAATAGACGGTCGTATGGGTGGCGTGCGCGAGTCGCTCGAAGAACAAACCATGAATATGGCAAAGAGCGTAGTGGAATTGCTCGCTACCCACGTGAAATATCCGGACGGTACGCCGGTACAGTGCGTAATAGCGAATTCGACAATCGGACGTGTAGCGGAAAGTGCGGCATGTGCCGAACAGTTCAAAAAAGAGAATGTCGGCGTGACGATTACGGTTACTCCATGTTGGTGTTATGGCAGTGAAACGATGGACATGGATCCGCATACGGTGAAGGCTGTCTGGGGGTTTAACGGAACGGAACGTCCCGGAGCTGTTTATCTGGCGGCAGTATTAGCGGCTCATGCGCAGAAAGGTTTGCCGGCTTTCGGAATTTATGGACATGATGTGCAGGATATGTCGGATACCGGCATGCCTTGTGACGTAAAAGAAAAGTTACTTCGCTTCGCCCGTGCCGCTATGTCGGTTGCAATTATGCGCGGTAAATCATATTTATCTATCGGCGCCGTTTGTATGGGTATAGCCGGTTCGATTGTCAATACGGACTTCTTCGAGGATTATCTGGGTATGCGCTGCGAAGGCGTCGATGAAGTGGAAATCATACGTCGTATGACATTGGGTATATATGATAAAGAAGAGTTTGAAAAGGCGCTGGCATGGGCTAAAGCTAATTGCAAAGAATATGAAGATATCTGTAATCGTGCAGATTTGCAGAAATCCCGTGAAGAAAAGGATAAAGATTGGGAGTTTATTGTAAAAATGACGCTCATTGTGCGTGATTTGATGATCGGAAATCCGAAATTGAAAGAAATGGGATTCGGAGAAGAATCATTAGGACATAATGCGATTGCCGGAGGTTTCCAGGGGCAACGCCAATGGACGGATTTCTATCCGAACGGAGACTTTACGGAAGCAATTATGAACTCTTCATTTGATTGGACGGGCGTTCGTCAGCCGTTTGTGCTTGCGACGGAAAATGATGCATTGAACGGAACAGCCATGTTGCTTGGTTATCTGTTGACTAATACGGCACAGATATTTGCAGACGTGCGTACCTATTGGAGTCCGGACTCTGTGGAGCGAGTGACAGGCAAAAAGCTGGAAGGTAAAGCCGCAAACGGTCTTATCCATCTTATTAATTCGGGGGCCGCCTCTTTAGATGGTTCGGCGCGTCAGACCGATAAGGATGGTAATCCGGCGATGAAACCTTTCTGGGAAATCGGCGAAGCCGAAGCGCAGGCTTGCCTGGATGCAACAAATTGGGTTCCGGCTAACCGTGAATATTTCCGTGGCGGCGGTTTTTCCTCTAAATTTCTAACACGTCAGAATATGCCTTGTACAATGGTTCGTCTGAACTTAGTGAAAGGGTTAGGGCCTGTTTTACAAATAGCGGAAGGATGGACGGTTGAATTAGATCCGGCGTCACATAAGATTCTGGATGATCGCACGGATAAAGGATGGCCTACAACATGGTTTGCTCCGCGCCTGAATAATTCCGATGCATTTAAAGATGTTTACTCGGTAATGAACAACTGGGGCGCCAATCATGGCGCAATCAGTTACGGACATATCGGGGCAGACCTGATTACGTTGGCCTCCATGTTGCGTATACCGGTTTGTATGCATAATGTTGAAGATGGAAATATCTTCCGTCCTGCCGCATGGAACGCATTTGGAATGGATAAGGAGGGTGCGGATTACCGCGCTTGTCAGACTTACGGTCCGCTTTATAAGTAAAGTTTTTAGCGTTAAAAAATAAATAATGTACGCATGAAAGAACAAAAACCAAACGTTATACCCGGGGCGCTGATTTTTCCGTTTATTCTGGTGACCTCATTATTTGCTTTATGGGGATTTGCCAATGATATCACAAATCCGATGGTAGCTGCTTTCAAAAACATCCTGCTGATTTCAAATTTTGAAAGTTCTCTGGTGCAATTTGCTTTTTACGGAGGTTATTGCTTCATGGCAATACCTGCGGCTATTTTTATAAAAAAGTTTAATTATAAAAAAGGCATTCTTCTTGGTTTAGCCTTGTACTCCGTCGGATGTTTTCTTTTTATTCCTGCAGGTAATGCAATGGTTTTCTGGGCATTTCTTATAGCCTATTTTATAATGACATGCGGTCTGGCATTTCTGGAGACAACATCCAATCCTTTTATCTTGTCTATGGGGCCGGAAGATACTTCAACGCAACGACTTAATTTTGCTCAGGCATTTAATCCGATGGGATCGTTGACGGGTATGTTGATTGCAAAAGAGCTGATTTTGGCCCGTCTGAATCCGGCAACAGAGGCGGAGCGCGCCGAGTTACGGATATCAAATCCGGAAGCCTTTGCGGCTATTCAAAAAGCGGATATGGATGTAGTAAGCGGTCCTTATCTTGTGTTAGGCGCCGTAGTCCTGGCGTTTCTCATCGTCTTCCTCATCTCAAAGCTTCCACAGGAAAGCGATACTTCGGAAAAAACATCAAAAAACGGATCCGTATTCGGAAGACTTATAAAAAATAAACGTTATGTGAGTTCTGTTGTTGCTCAGATATTTTATGTCGGCGTACAAATCATGGTCTGGACATTTATTATCCAGTATGCGGAAAAGGAATTGGGTATGGCGAAGTCTACAGCTCAGGGATACAATATGGTTGCTATGGTTACGTTTGTTTCCTGTCGGTTTATTTGTACGTTTCTTTTAAAATATATCAAACCAAGCCTGTTGTTGATGATACTGGCGATAGGTGGAATCCTGTTTACCGCAGGCGTGATTTTTATCAAAGGGATGACGGGGCTTTATTGTCTTGTGGCTATATCTGCTTGTATGTCTCTTATGTTTCCTACAATTTATGGTATTGCACTCAGGGGGTTGGGGGATGACGCCAAATTAGGTTCGGCGGGTTTAATACTTGCTATTGGCGGAGGATGTCTGATGCCTCCTATGCAAGGGTTGTTGATTGATAAGGCTCATTGGTTTGCTTCGCTGTCTTCGGTGCGCGTATCATTTGTCTTACCATTGATTTGCTTTATTGTCATAGCGACTTATGCATATATGATGAGCCGGTTGAAAGCTGAAGAATAAAAAAGGCGCTTAAAGCGCCTTTTTTATTCTTCGACTGCTATCTTAGCGATAACTTTTCGGATGTCTCCCTGTCCGATTCCAGGGGCATGCCCGTCTTCCGGGAAGTAGATTGCGAACTGTCCGGGATAGAGTTTGGAATAGGTAGTCGGGAAATCGTGGTAAAACATAATGTCTTTTTTTTCATCATAAGGTTCGGAGATAATCATCAGTTCGTCGCCGGCTTTCCATCCGATACTTTCCACTCCTACAAGCGGGGTCTGTATATCGATAAATTTTTTGTGTGATTCAAGAACTGCATCCTGTGGGTCTTTGCCGCGCAATCGTGCGATGGAAAAATATAAGCGCGGATCATTTGTTTCAATTTTTCCTTCTTTTAACCGGGTAAAATCAGTATGTCTGATAAAATCGAAAGCCTTTTTAAATAAAGGATGCAAAGAGTGATACTGATAAGCGTTTTCTAATGAATCTAATATCATAATTATTAGTTTTTAGTAATACAATTATTTTGCTTAATAAAGAGTACGTAAAAATAACGCTTTTAACAATTGATTGTTGCATCTTATTATGCAAAATAGTCACAAACAAACATAAAAAAGGCGCTTTAAAACACTTTTTGACGCGCCTTTTGTGAATAGATATGAAATTCGCGTTTTTAGATTCCGCTGAAATCTACCTGATCAAACAATAATGACGGAATACGTCTACTTGACGAAAGGCGTGCGTCATTGCCGATTTCAATCAGGTTGCTCCATAATGTAAGCATATTGCCGGTGATATTCATTTCACTTACAGGTTGCGTCCTTTTTCCGTTTTCGATCAAGAAACCTTCTATGCCATATGAGAAATCTCCTGTGGTCGGATTACAGTTACCCCCGTTAAATCCGGTTACAAGTATCCCTTTCTCCAGCGATTCGGCAAGTCCTTCGGCATTTTTCGCGCCTCCGGGCATCGTCAGAATGGATGGAGAACTTATTGTTACCGGCCTATTTAGTTTGTTTGCATTATATGTATCAATGAAATACATGTTCAATACGCCTGCATCAAAAACATTTCTTTTTTGGGTCGCGATACCTTCGCCGTCAAAATAACGCGCTCCTGAAGATTTTATCAGGTGAGGCTCGTCAATCAACGTCATTTTTTCATTGAAAACTTTTTGCTGCAGTTTATCAAGCAGGAACGAGTTCTTTTGTTGTATGGAAGAGCCGCTGATTGCGCTCATCACCGGCGAGAGCAATTGACCGGCGCTCATAAAGTCCACAATCATCGGCATTTTGGCAGATGCGACTTTATTTTGCCCTAACTTTTGCAATGCGCGCGCCAAGGCTTTTTTCCCTATTCCATCTTTTATCAGTTCGTCATAAAACAAAGATGTCTCGTACCAGTAAGAGCTTGGACGCGCGTCTCCCTCTCCTTTGATGCTGGCCTCTCCAACAAGCGTATAATACGAACCGGAGGCTTCTCCTTCGAAGCCGTTACTTGTTATGCAATAACTGAAACTATCGCCGTCGGAATAGGATGAGCTTGCCGATATGACGCGTTTATCTTTATCCATAATTTCATCGCACACCTTCATGACCAGGGCCACTTTATCATCCGGTTGTATCGTTGAAAATTTGTTGTCGTAAAGCTGCAAATCCGGGCTTCCTCCCTTATAATACAAAGAAGTATCAGGCAATATGCGCGCTTTGTCTTCTGCCAGGTAACGCGTTGATTCGATACCGTTTTTTATAAAACCTTCCAATTCTTTTTTATTAAGACGATTGGTTGAAATACTTCCAAACCGGCCGTCAACAAACAATTGTATAGATAGTCCGTTTTCCGAGGCCTGTTGAAGATTGTCGATTTTCATGTTACGAACCTCGAACGAAGTATTTGAGTTGTTGTATAAACTCAGACGCGCAGCCTGGCAACCGTTTTTGAGGGCGTACTCCATCGCCCGTTGAGCTAATTCTTTTTGTGTATTCGTTATCATATTAGTTTTCTCCTCCTACTGTAAGTTTGCTGACTAATGCCGACGGCATACCAAGTGTTACAGGGCAAGACTGACCATCTTTACCGCATGTCCACGAGCCTTCGTCCATCATAAAGTTGGAACCGACCATTGTGATATCAGCCAAAGCTTTAGGTCCGTTTCCTATAATATTAATATCTTTGATCGGCTGCGCGAGTTTGCCGTCTTCGATAAGATATCCGTTTTTAACAAAGAACGTGAAGTCTCCTGCCCCTATTTGTACCTGGCCGTTTGTGAAGTTGGAAACATAAACGCCGCTTTTTACGGAAGCGATGATTTCTTCTTCACTGTATTTTCCGGCCTCCATGTAGGTAGCGCGCATTCGCGGTATAGGCATATTTCTGAATGTTTCGCGTCGTCCGTTACCGGTGGGGGCTACATTGTAGAATTTTGCGCTGATACGGTCATGCAGATAACTGGTAAGAACTCCTTCGCGCACAATATATGTCTTTTGTCCCCGGATTCCTTCATCATCAATGTTAACGGATCCACGGTTTGAAGGAATGGTTCCGTCGTCGACAATGTTTATTGTCGAATCACAGACGATTTTATTCAATTTATCGGAAAAAATGGACGTGTTTTTTCTATTGAAATCCGCTTCGAAAGCATGTCCTATCGCTTCATGAAGCAATATACCCGAGCCTCCGGCGCCCATAACAACCGGCATTTCTCCACCTTTTGGCTTTATGGCTTTGAACAGAATGGACGTTTTCTCTATCGCTTCATGAACGATTGCGCCAACGAGGTCGTCAGTAAGAAATTCGGCTCCCATGCGCAGCGCGCGTGAAGAGCTATTACTTTCCATGCGATCTCCTTCTGTCATGATGCATTGTGCGCCAATCATAACCATCGGACGATAATCGTAGAAATAATGTCCTTCCGAGTTACAAAACATGACATGAGAGGTTGTATCGCTCAACCATGCGGATACTTTTGTAACGCGATTATCTGCGGCAAACATTTGATCGTTTATCTTCTGCAGATAGGGCATTTTATTTTTAACGGCAACTTCTTCCCATGCCGTTTTGACCTTATACAGACTGTTTTTGATACTTATATCCGTCAGATCGGCCGGAGTTTCAGAACCGTTTTCGTTTGCTATACGCGCTGCAGTGCGCGCCGCTTTCAGCATTTCATCAATTGTAATGTTTTCAACATAAGCATATCCGGTTTGTTCTCCGGCAACAACGCGTACCCCCATTCCGAAATCGATGTTCGAAGAGGCGCGATTAACGGTTCCGTCCTGAAGACGCAGGCTATTTGAAAATGTATGTTCGAAAAATAAATCCGCGTATTTACCGCCTTTTTCCAGCGCGGTGGATAAAACCTGTTTAAGTTGGCTTTCGGTTACGCCGAAATGTTCCATGGCAAAATTCATCGTTGCCGGATCATTACTTATAAGATTGATTTTATTACTTCCGAACATAGATGGAGCAGCCAGTGATCCTAACATAAGCCCTCCGGTCTTGATAAATTTTCTTCTGTTAAATTCCATAAATAGTTACTCATAATATTGTTTACATTAAAAACAGCGCAAAGATATGTTTTTTTTCTATCTTTGCATTTACATTATAAGAAATTATATTTTTAAAAATGAAGAAAATTGCATTAATAACCGGTATTACCGGACAGGACGGATCTTTTCTGGCCGAGTTTTTGATAGAAAAGGGATACGATGTGCACGGGATATTACGTCGCTCATCTTCGTTTAATACAGGGCGAATTGATCATCTTTATTTTGATGAATGGGTGCGCGACATGAGGAATCAGCGCACAATAAACCTTCATTATGGCGATATGACCGACAGTAGTTCGTTAATACGTATCATTCAGATGGTCCGGCCGGATGAAATTTATAATCTTGCCGCCCAGAGTCATGTGAAAGTCAGTTTTGATGTGCCGGAATATACTGCGGAGGCTGACGCCATCGGTACGCTGAGATTGCTGGAGGCTGTTCGTATTCTCGGACTGGAGAATAAGACGCGGATTTATCAGGCTTCAACATCAGAATTATTCGGATTGGTTCAGGAGGTACCACAGAAAGAAACTACGCCGTTTTATCCGCGTTCTCCTTATGGAGTGGCGAAACAATATGGTTTCTGGATTACAAAAAATTATCGCGAAAGCTACGGAATGTTTGCTGTTAACGGGATATTATTTAATCATGAAAGCGAAAGACGAGGCGAAACTTTTGTTACTCGTAAGATTACATTGGCGGCGGCACGTATTGTGCAGGGATTTCAGGATAAGTTATACGTTGGAAATCTTCACGCCCAACGAGACTGGGGATATGCTAAAGATTATATAGAATGTATGTGGCTTATGCTGCAGTACGAAACTCCGGAAGATTTTGTTATTGCAACAGGGCAGATGCATACTGTTCGTGAATTTTGTACGCTGGCATTTCATGAAGTCGGAATAGCATTGCGCTGGGAAGGGTCCGGGGTTGGCGAAAAAGGAATCGATATAAATACCGGACGCGTTCTTGTCGAGGTTGATCCCAAATATTTTCGACCGGCGGAAGTAGAATTGCTTTTGGGCGATCCGACAAAAGCAAAAACGCTGCTTGGCTGGGACCCGAATAAGACGTCGTTTGAACAATTGGTGAAAATAATGGTTGAACATGATCTGCGTTTTGCACGTAAATTATATGTACGTTCAAAAGAAGATATCTGATATGGAAAAGGATGCGAAAATATATGTGGCCGGCCATCGGGGATTAGTCGGATCAGCTATATGGAACGGACTCAAGCTGAAAGGATATACTAATCTTATCGGCCGGACGAGTAAGGAACTTGACTTGCTTGATGATGGGGCGGTAAATCGCTTTTTTGAAGATCATCGTCCCGATTATGTATTTCTTGCTGCGGCTTATGTCGGCGGCATCATGGCAAACAATAAATATCGTGCCGATTTTATTTTTCGAAATCTGAGTATACAAAACAATGTCGTAAGTAAATGCTTCCTTTACGGAGTGAAAAAATTACTTTTTCTGGGGAGTACCTGCATCTATCCGCGTGATTCGGAACAGCCGATTAAAGAAAGCTCCTTGTTGACCGGACCGCTTGAATATACAAATGAACCGTATGCAATTGCTAAGATTGCCGGATTAAAAATGTGCGAAAGTTTTAATCTCCAATATGGAACAAATTATATCGCCGTAATGCCGACCAATTTATATGGTCCCAATGATAATTTTAATCTTGAGCGCAGTCACGTATTACCGGCTATGGTACGTAAGATCCATCTGGCTAAATGTTTATCGGATAATAATTTCGCTGCCGTACGCGGGGATTTGAATAAACGTCCTGTCGAGAATATCAATGGTCATGCGGACGAAGATAAGATAATGAATGTCCTTTCCAAATATGGAATAACCTCTTCGGGCGTTACATTATGGGGAACCGGTCGCCCTTTACGGGAATTTCTGTGGAGCGAGGAAATGGCGGACGCCTGCATTTATATTATGGAGAAGGTTCATTTCAAAGACTTGAAAGGTTCTTCGGACGAAGTTCGTAATTGTCATATAAACATCGGGACAGGAAAAGATATATCCATAAAAGATCTGGCACGGTTGATCGCTGAAACGATGGATTATAAGGGACAACTGTCGTTTGACGCTACAAAACCGGACGGAACGATGCGTAAATTGACGGATGTTACCAGATTGCATGCTCTTGGATGGTATCATAAGATTGAGATAGAAGAAGGCGTAGAAAGATTATACGACTGGTATGTAAGTAATATGCAAGAATGAAAATGGAGGTGTCCGGAAATGGATACCCACATCTTGAAGTTATGGACAGCATTACAGGAAAAAACCTGTTAATTTTTTAACCGGTATTGTATTGCCGGAAGCGTCCCTTACTTTTGTTTTGGAATAAATTAGGCGTGCTATGATATTGATGGAGAATGCTGTTCCACGAAATCCGGACTTTCGATTTCGCGAGCCTGTATCATTTGTAATAGAGTCTGGCGAGCATATTGCATTTGTGGGTCCTAACGGCGGGGGAAAAAGCGTATTGGTACGGATGATGATTGGTCATTATCCGCTGAAAGAAGGAAAAGTTTCTTATGAATTTTCTCCTTCTCCTGTTTATGAAAATGTTAAATTTGTAGCTTTCCGGGATAGCTATGGGCCTGCGGATTCCTCCTATTATCTGCAGCAACGATGGAATTCGCAGGACAGGGAAGAATCTCCACTGGTCGGGGATGTTTTAGGGCCTGTTTCAAAGAATCATTTAGCAGATAAACTTTTTGATTTGTTTGATATCGGTAAAATGCTTGGTAAACAGCTCGTTTTGTTGTCAAGCGGCGAGATGCGTAAATTCCAGCTAACAAAAGCGCTGCTTAAGCGTCCGCGTATCCTGATGATAGATAATCCGTTTATAGGCCTTGACGCCATGACGCGCAACCAGTTGTCTGATTTGCTGAATGAGCTTTCCGGGATGGGGGGGATTCAGATTCTGTTATTATTATCCAAAGCGGATGAAATACCTGACTTTATTACTCATATAATCCCGGTTGAGCGCATGTCCTGCGGGGAAAAAGTCATACGGGAAGTATTTTACCCTGTCATTCCGGAAATACCTGCCGTAAAAGAACTATGCCCTCCGGAAAGCGCTTACGTATCCGGTATTTATATACGGGATAAAAAAGGCGGCGATAAAAAGAAGAATGATATCGTGATAGATTTACGTCATGTATCGATCCGGTATGGAATGCGTACAATTCTGAGTTCGCTCGACTGGAGAGTGAAACGTGGTGAAAAATGGGCTTTACTCGGAGAGAACGGTTCCGGCAAATCGACATTACTGAGCCTTGTCTGTGCCGACAACCCACAATCTTATGCCTGCGATATTTCTTTGTTCGGTTTTTGTCGCGGTTCGGGTGAAAGTATATGGGATATCAAAAAACGTATCGGATATGTGAGTCCGGAGATGCACCGCGCCTATTGCGAAGATCTGCCTGTTATAGATATAGTCGCAAGCGGATTGCATGATAGCGTAGGGCTTTATGTTCGTCCGAAGCCGGAACAGTACGCCGCCTGTGAATGGTGGATGGACGTTTTTGGTATTTCTCGCCTTAGGGAACGACGGTTTTTGCAGATATCCGATGGAGAACAACGTATGGCGTTATTGGCGCGGGCCTTTGTTAAAAATCCGGAATTACTGATTCTGGATGAACCGATGCACGGATTGGATTCATATAATCGTCTACTGGTTAAAACTGTGATGGAAGCCTTTTGCCGTTGTCCGGATAAAACGTTGATTATGGTTACGCATTATATGCAGGATCTACCGGAATGTATCACCGATACTCTTACCTTGGTGAAAGGAAAATCAAATAAAATCCGTAATAAATTTAATAACTGAAAGATAAATATTAATGAAATTCAATGTATTATGTATTATCGGAAGCGCTTTGAAAATCACAAAACATTCATTACCTGATATTTGGAGCTCGTGCCATAGAATTACAGCAGATGTTTTAAAAATTGAAGACATTGAAAATTATTTAGCCGGTACGGAAACAACCGAAATTGACAGCGCTTTGATTGGCGCCGATTATGCAATTATCAATGTTTATCGGATGAGTGGACAGGGAGCGTTGATAAATTATGATTTACATTTGGGCGATTCGACAATTTGCCGTGTTACAAACAATTTTTGTAAATCAATCAAAATTAACAAAGACGGATTAAATTCATTGTGGGCGAAAACCGAAACCAAGTCGGAAGTTCCAATAAATATTGAATCAGGGAACGTGTATTATATTCGCTGCAGCGTATCTATGGGCGCTTTTGCAGGTCGCCCCAAAGTAGAGAATCCGAATTGCCTGTCGGCTATACTTACAAAGAAGTTTTCCCTCATTTTAGATTTGCCGTTGATGGCGGGTGGCAATATCGGACAGCAAAGACGGCAAGCGGAATGTCTGACGAAT
>JAIROL010000283.1 GCA_031257565.1 Tannerella sp.
GCCAAAGGCCTTTGCGGTATTCAACCCGACGAAACGAACCCCGGATACAAACATTTTATCGTGAAACCGTTCATTGTCGATGAAGTCAATTTTGCCGAAGCGTCGGTGGGTTCTCCTTATGGCGAAATCGTCAGCCGCTGGGAACGCAAAGACAACAATATCATCCTGTCGGTAACGGCGCCGCCCAATACGACGGCTACCATTTATGTTCCCGCTTCTCGCCCCGCCGACCAAATCACCGAAAGCGGCCATTCGCTGAATATCGCCGAAAGCGTCATTCCAAAAGGCTCCGACAATGGTTACGTTGTGGTCGAGGCGACGTCGGGGAAATACGAGTTCGTGTCTCCGTTCAACAACTAAACAATTCAACAGTTCAACATTTGCAGAAGCGAATGCGGAAAAAATATTTGAAAAGATTAAATTTGTTCCTTTGGAAACAAACCATTTCTATTCTTCAATCACTTCAAGAGGAGGTTTATTTCTATCGGAACCCGTATATCCTTTATTCTGATTAATTCTTCCCAAGGTGTTTGCATTGATCAAACTATCGTCAATCGGCCACTGGAAATTAAATGGTTCGATATAAGGGCTCCATCCTAAGGAAATAACATTCCGGCGATAAAAATCATTGTGTGCGATAATCCTATCATACAACCAATTTTTTTGATGAATGTTATCTAAAGTATATCCGTCTCTGTTTAATTTGGCTAATATATATGACGCTCTATTCAATTCATTTTGACGAGGTTCTTCAATAAAAAGTTCGCGGGCCCTTTCATCAAAAATATAATCAAGCGTAACTTCCCCTGCCGTTACGGGGATCGCACTCGCCCGTTCCCTTACTTTATTGATATCATCGGCAGCTTTACCCAAGTCTCCTTTCCAATAATACGCTTCAGCCCTTAATAAATAGGTTTCTGCTAATCGATAGATGTACATGTCGCCATTACTACCATATGGAACTCCCTGTTGACCCGGATAGTTGGGAACATACGTTTTATAAAACGGCATCGGATAAAATCTAGCCCAAAACTCAGCAGGATAATCCGTATTGGCCGGATCTACTAATTTTCCATAGTCGACAGAACTTGGATTATTATATCTTAATTCTTCAGGATCATACCAATTGATATCGGCCCTTCTTAAATCAAACGTACTTTTATAATCCGCCTCGAATTCTTCCCAAATTTTATAGCAGAAATAAGGAGTTAATGAGCAATCCGGATTTCCGCGTCCCAACGAATCATATAAGGGTCCGCTAGCTACGAATCCAAGGTTCCCTTCAGAATCTTTTGCATTCTGGTTATTATAAAAAGCTATATTATAAACCCTCATCGTGAAAACGCCGTCTGTCTTGGAGCCGCTTGGCGCTTCATAACGGTCTACTATCGCTAAAATAGTTTCCGTATTGGCCGGCAAATTTTTATTCAAAGGACGATGTAAATCCCATATGACATTCTTTGCCGGCTCATCGGCATCTTCGCCAAAACGAGCTTTCATTAATGCATATTTCTGATTGTCAATTATTTCAGAAGCGCTTAAAACTGCTTTATCAAATTCAAGATTCGCCAGATATATTTTTGTCAACAACTGATTGCCGGCCGCTCTTGATGGAACGCCAATAGACGTAGTTTCAGGTAACCATTTTACAGCCCATTCCATATCTTTCTGTAATTTACTTAATATTGCCCATCTGGAATGCGTTTGAAAATCCAACTTCGCCGTCGTTACTTCTTTTCCTACAAAAGGTAAATCGCCATAACAACCGATTAGCCGATAATACCAATAGGAGCGATGCCAGAGCGCTTCGGCTAAAACGACATTCCTTTCTTCCTCGTTAGCCCATGTCACATTTTGATTATCGACCCTCGATATAACCATATTCGAATTTTTAACGACGGCAAAAATGGTATTAATCTGGCCTACAAATTGTTGGTATTGATCCGTCGTCGGAGTAAGCTGGCGATAGTCTAACTGCAACCAGGGAACGCCTATTTCAGAAGTCATAAATTGATGCGCCATCAGATTCTTTTGAGCAATAAACTCTTTTGACAGGTCTTTTCTCAATGATACTAAAATTGATTCAAAGCCGTCCTTATTTGCCAATGTCGCTTCCGGAGCAAAAAACGATAACGGATCCGGCTTCAGAAAATCATCTGAACATGCTACAATACTACAAACAACCAATAATGATATAACTGTTTTTTTCATTTTCAATTCTATTTAAGTAAGTATTAAAATGTTGCATTTAATCCAAAAGAGAGCGTTCTATACATGGTCGTATTATCGGAATTCTCAGGATCATACCCCGACCATTTAGAAAAAGTCAGCAGATTACGTCCGGAGACGAATACGCTTATCCGATTGATCGTCGGAATATACTTGCCGATGTTTGAAAAATTATACGATATGGATAAATCCTGCAATCGTAAAAATGAGGCTGACTTATAAGGTGTGACGCCTCCGCCGAAGGGCGTTAAGTTATTATTTAACCTTGGCCACTCATTGGATTGATTTTCAAATGTCCAATACGGATAATTCTGCGTATTCTGCCGGTCAAACATACTCCAACTGGCAACCGATTGATTAAAAGCCATTTTATGTCCCAAATCCGATCGAAGAAAAAGAAATACCTTTATATTTGATAAAATAGTGAATTCATTTATTAAACCAAATCGATGCCTCGGATTTTTATAGCCGATAAACGTTTTATCCTGTAGCGCTTCATATTTACTGTTTTCATCCATATCCCGTACTCTATAATCGCCCGGCTTAAGACCGTATTTGGCCGCTTCTTCCTCCTCTCCGACTTGCCAAACCCCAATAATGTCATAATCCCAGATTTCATCAATGGCATGTCCAGGAAACCACTTATTCGTATAATCGGGAATTTCACCCACATGCGTTTGTCCTTCAAGTACATATTCGCTGACGTCGCCAAATAATTTTGTGATTTCATTTCTATTCATTGAATACGTAAGCGTTGATTTCCAGCTAAAGTTTGGCGTATCAAAATTTCGGGAAGTTACGGTTAATTCAATTCCCTTATTTTTTACCTGACCTATATTAGTCATAATGGATGAATATCCCGTAATTTTAGGTAAGACCCTATTTACCAGCAAATTATTCGTTTTTGTCGCATAAATATCGGCCGTCAACTCAATTCGATTACTCATAAAACCTAAATCAAGACCGATATTAAATGATTCCGTTTCTTCCCATTTTAGTTCATTATTTGCAAGTCTGGATCCTGTTAATCCTACCTGGACGGAGTTGCCGTTATAATAATTATTAAGGTCTAAGGACGAAAGCGCTGAATAAATACCAATATCCCTGTTTCCGCTACGTCCCCATGAAAATCGCATTTTAGCCTTATTCATAAACCATAATTCATTATAGAAATTTTCCCGGGATAATTGCCAGGCTGCGGATAATGCCGGAAAGGTAGCCCGGGGATGTTTCGTTCCAAAAGCAGAATACCCATCCCGCCTTACTGTACCGGTAAACAGATATTTATCTTGGAGCGTATAGTTTAATCTGCCCATAAGCGCATCGCCTGTTACCCTGGTATCATCACTTTTAACATACGGATAAGCGCCATATTGCATACCATGATAACCCAATATAGATGTTGGTTGAATGTCATAATTAGAGCCAAAACTGCTCCATGTCTGTTTCTTTTCGGCATTGTATAAAAATGTAAAATCAAACGAGTGGACGCCGATTGTTTTATTCCATTTAACCAAGTTATCAATCATCCATTCATATACAGAATTATCTGTTCTCTCAACACGCCCATTCGGATAAGTTTCTGCGCCTTTTTGCGTTTCGGGAGACCAGTAATTGTAATCTTTCAGGTTTTCAATTCTGGGCTGAAATGAAAAACGATATGAAAATCCAAAAGGCAATGTCAATTCGGCATATAAAGCGCTAAACAAACTATGTATTTTTCGCAATCTATCCTGTCCGTATGTATTTATTAACGGATTCGGACTCGGCGAATAACCGTATGGAAACCAATTTACGGTTCCATCATCATTATAGACCTGGCCATACGGACTTTGCACGCTAGCTTGCGATAAAGTGGCAGTTACAGAACTTTCGTCCCGGATTGCATATTGAGCATTCACTCCCGTTTTAATCCAGTTAGTAATCTTATATTCGCCATTTATACGGGTTCTGAATGCAGAAAAATCGTCTCCGACAATGATCCCTTCATTGTCCACGTAGCCTAACGAAATGTAATAAGTAGCATTCTCATTCCCTCCTCCTATACTCGCATCGTACTCTTGTCTGTATCCGTTCCGGAAGACCTGATCCTGCCAATTAACAATATTACCGGCCAAATAATTATCCCTTTCTTCCGGAAAGAAATTCATTCGGCTTAACCACTCCAGCGTATTATCCGCATTCGGGTTATTTGCAGCATTCCTCCACTGTTCTAACGTGACGCCTTGCGGCAAATTATTCGGAGAAAACCAATAATAATCCGGAACATTATTCCCTAAGGTCCTGTAATAGTTCTTCCGGAATTCCATGTATTCTTCCGGAGAACGAGCCATAAAATCCTGATTCAATGCTGAACTAAAGCCATTTTTGACCGATAAGTTAATCGTAGGTTTACCTTTTTTCCCTTTTGTTGTCGTAATCAATATAACTCCGGATGCGGCCTTCGCTCCATAAACGGCGGCAGAACTGGCGTCCTTCAAAACATCAATCGTCTGAATATCATTCGGATTAATATCTCCCACGCTCCCGTTAAAAATAACGCCATCGACAACAATAAGCGGCGAAGTACTTGCAGTCAGCGAATTAGGACCACGTACCTGCATGGATCCGCCGCCCGATGCACCGGTACTCTGTTTTGAATAAAAGCCGGCAACCGTTCCGGAAAGTATTTCCGTAAATTGCGTTAACGGCTGTGTTTTAAAATTTTCCGCACTTATTTGAGATACGGATCCTGTCAGATCGCTCTTTTTCATTGTTCCGTATCCGATGGCGACAACCTCGACTAAGCCGATCACATCTTCTTTCAATACAACATTAATATGCATCCTGTTTCCAACATTTATTTCTTCCGTTTGCATACCGATATAAGAGAATTCAAGAATTCCGTTCTCCGGAACGTTCCGTATTTCAAAATGTCCGTCACTTTCGCTGATTGTACCTTGCGTTGTGCCTTTTATTTTTATCAACACGCCCGACAAAGCTTCCCCGCTCTCATCTGTTACAACTCCCGTTACCGACCGCGCCTGTTGATTATCCTCGAATGAACGATCGGATAACTCCACAACCTTTGCTTGCGTAATAAAAGTAAACGACAATATCATTACTAAAATTGAAGCGCTCTTTATGCAAAGAAAGAATGATTTCAGTCCTTTTTTATAAACTCCATGTTTTCCCATAATCTTAAATATTAAATATTAAAAGTTACTCGCTGTATAATTTTGGATTTCCTATTCCCGGTTTTTTTATCAGATATAAATCCGGAAAGTTTCTATTCCAGTAATTCAACCGCAATCATCAGTTTATCAACTTCAGCGTAAATCATCGGTTCTATCTTTTCAGACCATTTGGCAGGCAGACCATAAGCCATTTGAGATGTTTCACCCTCATACCCGCCTTCCTCCAGAATTGTCTTAGAAGGAATATAACCCATAACATCATTACAATATCCCATAACAAAGGCGTTTGGCCCATATTTACGTTTCATATTTATCGCATATTCAATCACTACTTCGCCGCCTAGCGCTATAACCGGAATATCTCCCATACTCCAAACCTGAACGGGATACGGATAAGAAGACATAAACGAACCTTCATTTTCAAGTATGGTTAACATCCTCTCTGCCCATCGTTTATGATAATTGACAGTTGATTCTTCCATGGTTTTTTCCAATGTCGTCCGGGCAGGTAATTCATCAAAGGGTAAATCCACACAACTGTATGCCATTTTCAAATCAGGTTTCAATTCAATCATATTCTCTTCCATGACACGTTCAACCGAGGCGGCTAACGTCAATCCATATTGCATGGCCAACGGAACGCTTCTTCTGGGAACAGGATTCTGATCCCCGCAAGCGCCCTGAAAAAACATCGCCTGCACAGCCGGATATTTTCTCTCCAGTTCCATTTGAGCAAAACCGGCATAATCTCCGCTCCAGGAATAACCGCTTAATACGGTCGGATGGCATGCATATCCAAACAATACGGCGCCTACGTTGTCATTGAGATCCGTTACTTTAATGACCGGTACGGCATAATCATTAGGACCCTGTAACTGTGTCAGAAGTTCTATATTTTTTTCCGCATTATTCCTTCTATTAACCTGAAAACGGGAAACGCCATTGCCGAAATATATCCTCGAAGGCTTCAATGACTTCAGCGCTTCACCCGCTAATGCAACGATCTGCTTCTCTAAATTCCGCGTATATGAAATGATCCTGTCATCCTTATAAATATCCGCCGGATAAATATCGGTCAATGAACCCTCCAGAACAGGTCCGGAATGTGTGTGCGAACTATTCAGAATCACCTGTTCTTCAGAAAGGCCATACTTTTCTTTTATTTGTTTTTTTATCCGACCGGAAATCTCTCTTGTAAATCCAATAAGATCGGTAGCTATCAATACTCCTCTTTTCCCGTTCGCATCTTCGATTACAAAAGATTTAGCCCATAAATCATGCATCACCTCTTTGCCCGGCTCCTGTCTTGCGGCATAACCGGCCATCCAGATCGAATCGGCAGGCGTAATGATCGCTTTTGCCATTCCCGTTTTCCAGCCATAAAATGCGGAAGTCGAGGAAGATACATTATCTCCAAGCGGTTTTTGTTTGCAACTGAAAAACGATAAACAAAAACATAACATTACACAAAATGCTATTCCCCGTTTATTGATATGTGAACAATCCATTTTTCTATCGTTATAAATGACTCTAACCCTTTTCGTAATCAATTAAATATCTGTCGCTGATATTTTTATTAAATCTTCTATTTCTTTACCCTCATGCACGAATCGGGCAAGCGTATAGATATTTCCATCCTGATCGATTGCTATTGAATTGACATAAGTCGGAAATGTTCCATCTTTATAAAAAATGGCGCCATGATCTTTATATTTTTTCCCGGGAATATGATACGTTACCAAGTGTAAGTATTCAAGCCCCCTGGCGGCCCCTTTGGATATTTTGTCAACTCCTTTCAATCTTTTTCCATCCTTATAGACAGGCGCGCCGGTCAGATAGTATATGGTATTATCCGGTCCAAGCATATAGCCCAAATAGCCATAACTGAACAAGTCGTACATACCGCTTTTAAATGACGGTTCGGATACAATTCTTTCAACGATTTCTATTTTTCCGGCACGAGGGTCAAACCTGAATAAATAGCCGGAATTACCATGTACGCCATAAGCTACATGCTCGGGTTCATACCAGAAAATCTTCCTCCAATTATATCCCATGCTCCCTGCATCTTTGTAGTCATACGATCCGAAATAATCGATCCGCAAATCCGGATCTTCCAACTTTTCAGGAATTTTTCTTTCCGGATTATAAGAAAAAATATCCCCTTCGGCAGTTGAATAATACACGGCGCCATCGCGTGTATCCACAAACATGGATCGGCATAATACGCGATAATCAATGCCTCTCTCGCCAAATTCGCCTGAACAATTCACTAAACCCAAATTTTTCAGCGTTTTGCTATTCAGGTCATAATCGATCAGGTAACCTTTTGGCCATGTTATACCATATAAATGCCCCCGTTCTTTATCCATTGTCATTGTAATAATCCCTTCGCCTTCGGGCGCTATAGCCAGGCTGACCAGTTTTTTTTCAAGTAAATCATAGTACAGAAAATGTCCGCCGGGATATAGTTTATATCCTTCAGGAGCATTCTGAGGCAAACACTCTGCGCCGGCTATCATTTCATAATATCCTACATGGGTAGCAAAGTATAATTTATTATCATGTTCAAAAAACTCCACATGGCTTTTTCCCTGAGGAATATATTTTTCGGCTTTTTCGCCAAGCGCTTCCGATAAATCGGCAATAAATTCGGTCTTATCCGTTTTGGGATCATACGCATAAAACTGTCCTCCAACTTCGTGCTTCATGGAAGACAGGACATAATAAATCTTACCATCGCTAGCTGCCGATATGGCATTATATGTATCATGCGCATCTGCAAATCCTGAATAGTAACATTTGGCTATAATTTTAGGATCATTCATAATTGTTTATTTTATAGTTAAATTGATTTTTCTTATCAACAGGTTATTTTGTTTTTATTTCAGCCGCATACTTTTGAATTTTCCGGATTGCAGCCGCAATCTGTTCCATATCATTCCTCGAACCCAACAATGTCGTTTGAGTAAGCCATACGGCTTGTCCGGTCAGTTTTTCATTTTGAGGACATTCATTTCTTTCCAGCCACTCTCTCATTCTCAATTTCCCATACATCTTAATATAATGCTCATTTTCGGCCAAGTCCCTCACATACTTATCCTTATTCATTGCAGCATATCCCGATGCGCAGGAAACGCCTTCCGCGCTCAGAGCTTTTATAAATTGATCGCGGCCAAGACCTGAAAAATGATTTTCATCATAACGAAACATATACAAATGATAAGCGCTTTTTGTTGTTCCCGGATATTGTTTTGCCGGTATAATGCCGGGAATTTCATTTAGTAGTTTAGTCAGATAGTCCGCATTTACAGATCTTTTTTCGGTTTGCTCTGCAAGACGCGTCATCTGTGCCAACAATATTGCGCCCTGAAATTCGGTCAATCGCATATTTGTTCCCCTGATACCTGAACCCGGATTGTATAAGCCGCTTCTACTACCGCGTCCCTGATTATGGAATCGGTAACATGCTTCGATGAGGTTGTCGCTATTTGTAGTGATAGCGCCGCCGTCGCCACAATTCAGATTCTTAGAAGCCTGAAAACTGAAAGCGCCTGCCATACCCAGGGTTCCGACTTTCCTTCCTTTCCATTCCGCCATGTGAGCCTGACATGCATCTTCCAGAACCGGAAGATTATGCTTATTTGCCACTTCCAGCGTTTTATCCAGATCGCAGGGCGTTCCGCCGATATGTACCGGCATAATCAATTTTGTCTGCGGAGTAATTGCGGCTTCAATTTTATTCGCATCTATCTGAAAAGATTCTATATCCGTATCTACAAATACCGGAAGCGCATAATTTAAAACAATCACATTATAGGTCGCAATAAAAGTGTATACCGGAAGTATCACTTCCTGACCCGGCCCTAATCCGTTCGCTCCTAATATAATATACAGAGCGCTTGTTCCGCTGGAGACGCCAAGACTATGCTTTACGCCTAATTGCGCCGCATATTGTTCTTCAAATGATTTGACTTCTTTTCCTGCGACACGATTCCAAACCTTGCTACGTAGTACTTTCAGCAACGCTTTTTCTTCAGTCGTATCGATAATCGGCCATCCGGGCGCTTTTCCGGTAAAAGTCTTCGTTCCCCCTAAAATAGCCGGCTTCAACTGATCCGCATTCCGCGCGGACACAATGGTTGGAATATTTACAAATGCCAGTCCGGCGCTTATTGTTACCGCTCTTTCAATAAAACTTCTTCGACTCAATTTTGTTTGCATAACAGTATGTTTTGATACATGGAACTCACAATGTTCATAAATCCCTGGCGCAAGCCGTTGGTTTTTAACGCTTCGCTAAAAGACCGTTGGTTTTTAACGCTTCGCTAAAAGACCGTTGGTTCATGTTCGTTTCATGATGTATTAATATTGTCATTTAAGATACAGAATATACGATACTTAGTAAATCCAATTTATTATCAGCCGATTGCTACTTTTTATTACCGATAATTTTATCTGCTTTCTTTTCCGCTTCTTTGTAAACGT
The DNA here is from genome assembly GCA_031257565.1 of Tannerella sp. Classification (GTDB taxonomy): domain Bacteria; phylum Bacteroidota; class Bacteroidia; order Bacteroidales; family Tannerellaceae; genus Tannerella. The sequence goes on from JAIROL010000283.1 coordinate 9,894, forward strand.
CAGCCAGCTTCACTGTTTTCCCCCCGTTTTTCTTACTTTTGCTTGCCGCTTCCATAAAAGTAAATATCTCTAAAGTTTCCTGCGCCGGAACAGGAGGTACTTTTGTCGTAAAGAACTTTAATATTTCTTTCAACAAACCTTCATAACCTTCATGCTTAGCTGCAGGAACGATCTTTTTTTCACAAAATGCGGTTCCTCCGTATCCGGCGCTCCCTTTCGTCAATCCTCTAAATGAACCGATCCTGTCGTCATTCCAGACGCCGACAGCCAGATCCTGATCTTCGGAAGAAATACAACAGACCGTTAAACAACCGGTCCCCATCACGGCAAAAAGCATTTCCGCTCCATGAACGCCGTACCAGAAAAATTCGGAATGAGTAGCTTCCCGATGGGCAGGCGAATAGCAATCTGCAGAAAGGACCTTCCCGTACTCGCCGCTATTTATAGCTGCAACGGCCGGATTATAACGAAGCGAGGAGGCGGAAAACAACGGAACATTATATTTTTCCGCTAATTTAAAAATAGCGATTCCATCAGCTAATGTCGCAGCAATCGGCTTGTCGATAAAAACAGGTTTTCCTGATTTAAAAACTTCAATCGCCTGTTCCAGATGCAACGTACCATCATTTGTTTCCAGCAAAACATAATCGACTCTTTTCAGCAGATCTTCAATCGAGTTAACAATCTCAACGCCGCTTTTCTCTGCTGTTTCTATATATTCGGGAATTCGCTTAGAACTGGATTCGATGATTTTCGACCCGTAAGGATATGCTGCGACAACACGAAAATCAGCATACGCTTTCTCATTTTTCTCATTATCATTAATGGCTTTGATAAAAGCGACGGAATGTGAGGTGTCAAGTCCTATAATTCCCAATTTTGTTTTATTTGTTCCGCTTACATTGTATACTATAAGTAACAATACTAAAATCAACAGTTTTTTTTCCATATACATTTTTATTTATCATTTTTTTATCAAATCGTCTCCGAAAGTTCCCGCAAACTAACAAGAGACAAAAGTAGCATGATCAGGCATACAAAATAAGGGTTATTTGCGTCGTTTAATCCTCAAAAAACGTCAATTTTTTTTGCTTGTTTTTCAAAGAGATTCTTTATAGTCATTTTTTTACCGTTCAGCAAAATGTCTCATAACTAATGCCGCCATTATAATTTATTTTATAACATGAAACGAACATGCAAAACGGCTTGCGCCAAAGAGTTATGAACATGCTGTGAGTTCTATGTTACCTTAATGTTAAAAATTAAATAATGTACGCATAAAAAAATGACGCTTTTTGAGGAAAATACTTCGCATTCTGAACATCTTTTTTTTTCATTACCACCTATTTTTGCAATCTCAATGAGAATAAAGTTGTTATAATAAATGGAGAATTAATACTAAATAATTTTTAAATATGAACGATCCGATTGAGACCTTAAAAAAAGATTTTCTGGAGATTAAAATATTCGAAGCAAGACGAGATCTCGGGATTGCCGCAGCCTGCGATCTGGTAAATATTATAAAGCCCCTGTTTGAAAAACAGGATTATATAAATATCGTTTTTGCCTCGGCGCCTTCACAAGAAGAGTTTTTGGAAGAACTAAACAAATACGACGATATCGAATGGCATAGAATAAATGTATTCCACATGGACGAATATCTCGGTTTGCCCACAGGCGCGCCTCAACGATTCGGGAACTTTCTTAAAACGCGCCTTTTTGATAAACGACCGTTTCATTCAATCAATTATCTGAACGGAGATAACGGAGTCGAAGAGGAATGTAAACGTTATACGGAACTTCTCTACAAATATCCCATAGATGTTGTTTGTCTCGGTATCGGCGAAAACGGACATATTGCATTTAACGATCCGCATGTGGCAGATTTTGAAGATCCTCGCTGGGTAAAAATAGTGAACCTCGATGATATCTGCCGTCAACAACAGGTAAATGACGGATGTTTTAACAATTTAAACGACGTGCCTACCCATGCGTTAACATTAACCATCTCAGCGCTCAGGCAGGCAAGGTATTTTCTTTGTATGGTTCCGGGACAGACAAAGGCAAATGCATTATTCCATACCTATGCGGATGAAATATCAGAAACCGTACCATCTACCTGCCTACGATTGTTAAATTACTCTACCGTTTATGCAGACACGGATAGCGCATCCGTCTTGCTTGATCATGTAAAAATGCGCGCCGAAAAATAAAATTCATCCACTAATTCAGGAAAGGAGGTAAATCACATTAAATACTAATTGCAGATTCCATTTATAAATGGAATGAGGGAATTTCCAGCCGAAAATCAAATCAAATAACACGTTACTGTCAGGAAAATTAAAAACATTAAAAATACTGTGTATGGGATATATAGATGTAAAGAAAAAAAAATATATTTAATAAAATCGGAAAATGATATGACAAAACAAAGATTACTTAGAGTTTTTTTTAGTAAAAACGCTTTAATAACCGTCACAATGTTCTTTGCATGCTTTTTTACGATGCATGCGGAACACTTGTCATCGGATGAAATGCAACAGGCACAAACCGTATCGGGAATCGTGCAGGATCAGAACGGAGAACCCGTCGCCGGCGCTACAATCATAGATAAAGGAAACCCTAAAAACGGTACAATAACAGGCGCCAATGGAGAATTTTCCATCCAAATAGCGCCGAATGGCATATTAAAAATATCGTATATCGGATATATCGCACAGGAGGTAAAAACAGGAAACGATAAACTGCTAAAAATCACACTCTATGAAGATATGCAAAATCTGGAAGAGGTTGTCGTCGTCGGATACGGCTCGCAGAAAAAGGTAAATCTCACCGGCGCTGTGGCTTCCGTCAGTGGGCAGGATATTACTTCGAAGTCCTCTACCGACGTGGTGAATGCAATGATGGGGCAGATACCCGGACTACTTGTTACGCGTAGTAGCGGACAACCCGGCTCAGAAATTGCTGGAACCGCTTCCATACGCATACGCGGTTTTACGTCGGTTAACAATTCCCAAGCCCTCGTTCTGATCGATGGCGTGGAAGGATTATTACACACGTTAAATGCTGAGGATATTGAATCCATTTCGGTATTGAAAGATGCGGCGTCGGCTTCCATTTACGGTTCACGCGCTGCTGCAGGCGTAATTCTGGTAACTACTAAAAAAGGCGCCGCAGAAAAAACAAAGGTAACTTACAACGGTTCGTTCGGACTCAATGTGCCGGGTCTGACGCCGAAGCGTGTGCCGCCATGGGAAGATTATGAATGGATACACCAATCCCTTTATAACATTAACCCCGCCTTTGTCATTAACAGGGAAGCTGTCGATATGATAGCTAATCCCAATCACAATTATCGTGTGATGGGAACGCGTTGGGAAGAATATTACGCCAATAACTGGATGCATTTAGGAATGAAAGAATATACCACCCAGCATACCCATTCGGTATCGGTTACCGGCGGAAACGACAAAACACAGTATTATGTGTCGGGTGGTTTCTATACCAAAAGCGGAATACTTCGATATGGACCCGATAACAGTAACCGCGCCAACTTCCGTGCTTCGTTGAATACTGAAATCAACAATTATCTGGATTTCAATGTGCAAGCTACATACGAAAGAACCCGAAAGAAAGAAGTTGCATATACTTCAGGAGCGGCAGGATTATTGGGTCTTCTATACACTAAAGCCGGATATCATGGACTGTATAATCCTGAAGAAGATACCTATTACGACATCGACCCGTATTCCAATGGAAGTTCCGCGAATCCCATCCAGATTATGAAAGAGGGTGGAGAAGTCAGAAATCACCACCACTATTTTACGGGATTTGCCGGGTTACGTATTAAGAATGTGGTGAAAGATCTGACGCTTGACCTAAACTTTTCGCGACGGGCAGAATTTGAAGCGTATGAGGGAGATTATCGTTTCATTAAAGGACATGGCAGAAACGGCGCGACCCGGCCTACCGATGTCAACAATCCGCAAAGAGTAGTCAAAAGAAAGGCCAATTCCTATCAGGACAAATTGGAAGCTTTACTGAATTACGACTTAAACATAGGTAAACATCACGTCCATCTATTAGGCGGAGCCTCATACGAACAGTATCTCAGAGATTATATGTCTGCCGAAGCAAGAAATGGTATTTCGAATGACTTCTTCAGTTTCAATTACTATGCCAGCGATGAGGCGGCCAATTCCGTGTTGAGCGACGCGATACAGCCGTGGAAAATGGCTTCCCTGTTCGGACGCATCAATTACGATTTTGCCGGTCGCTATCTTTTGGAAGCCAACCTGCGTTATGACGGCAGTTCGCGATTGTCGCCGGGTAACCGGTGGGGATTGTTTCCGTCGGCTTCCGTCGGGTGGCGCATCAGCGAAGAAGCGTTTTTTGAAAGAACCAAAAAGTTTATCGACAACCTCAAAATGCGCGCTTCGTGGGGGACTTTAGGCAACAGCGCCGCGCTCAGCAGCGATTATTATCCTTATCTGGATATGATTTCAAGGGCAACGTTCTGGAGTATGCCTGTTTACTACACAAATGCGCTGGTATCAAAAAATCTTAAATGGGAAACCATAACGGCGACCAATGTGGGTATGGATTTGGGGGCGCTAAACAATCGCCTGAATTTTACCGCCGATTATTACTGGAAGAAGAATGACAACATGTTGGCGCGATTGAAAACGGGAAATATGATCGGTATAGCCAATCTTCCCCTGGAAAATGTCGGCGTGTTGAAAATCTGGGGCTGGGAACTGTCGCTCCAATGGCGCGACCGCATCGGCGAAGTTTCTTATCACGCAAGTTTCCATATCGACGACAGCCGGAACAAGTTAGTCAAATACACCGGAAACAATGTGATAACGGAAGGTCTGGTACAACATCTGGAAGGATATCCCATCAATACGATATGGGGGTACCGGACGGACGGTTTATGGAAAAGCCGTGATGAATATCTGGCTTATAAGGAGGCTAATCCGGGGTATGAATCAATAGAACAGGACGGTATAATCTCAGGCGGCGACGTTCGTTATCTGACACAGGGGAAAGCCGACCATAAAGTAGGCGTCGGCGCCGGTAGTCCGGAAGATTCGGGCGATTTAGTCAAACTCGGTACTGAAACGCCGCGTTATCTGTATGGCGTCAATCTGGGCGTAGAATGGAAAGGATTCGACTTTTCCACGTTCTGGCAAGGCGTCGGATACCGTAAATACATTGTACATAGTCAAACTTTTGGACCTATGGTAAGTACGGGTCGAACGCCGCTTACAATACACCGCGATCATTGGAGGGAAGACAATCAGGACGCCTATTTTGCCCGTTTAACAGGTAATATGGGATTCAATTATCACGTTACCGACCGGTGGTTGCAAAACGGGGCATACCTCAGATTAAAAAACATACAGTTAGGCTATACGATACCGGTTCCTAAAAATGTGATGCAATCGTTGCGCGTCTATATATCAGGCGTCGACGTATGGGAATATACCAAAGCGTTTAAAGTGTTCGATCCTGAAGTGAGCAATAACTTAAATTTAAATTATTACCCATTTTTCCGCACCTGGACGTTGGGCGTTAACTTAACCTTTTAAAAAATTGAGCTATGAAAAAGAGCATTATTTTAAGTATATTGTGTTTGGCGGCTGTATGGACAGGTTGTGACGACATGTTGAACGTTACCTCGAAAACCGACTTTACGGATAATAATTTCTGGAAAACGGAAGACGACCTGAAAGCGGCCTGTAACCGTTTGTATCAACAGTTCGCTCCTTTAGATTACGATCTCCGCGCCGATGATCAGGTCGGCAGGTTCAATCCAAACGTAATCAGTAACGGCAGTTGGTCTATCCCTGCCCAGAGTAGCGACTGGACAAACGCATACGCGTATATCTTTACGGCCAACAACATTCTCGTAAAAGCCGCAGACGCTCCTGTCGACGAGAGTGTTCGCAACAGGTATCTTAGCGAAGCGCGTTTCTTCCGTGCGTGGCATTATTTCGATCTGGTATGCAAATACGGCGACGTGCCTTTAGTAATGAAGCCTTTTACGGGAACCACCGACCCTGAACTGAAGATGGCACGTACCCCGCGCGAAACGGTGATACAACAATGTTACGAGGACCTTGCATTTGCAGCGGAATGGTTGCCCGGACGCGCTGCGATGGAGGCAGTGAATGATGAGTTCGATCGCCGTCGCGTTACGCGTTCGTCGGCTTTGGGTCTGATGGTCCGCATAGGCTTGCACGAAGGTACCATGCTGAAATATCACAACCTGAGCAACGAAACAGTGTGGAAAGCCCATCTGCAAAAAAGTATGGATAGCTACAATCTGCTGAAAGCCGAAAGGCATCAACTTTACGCGATCGGAGGAGCTTCGGTGGCATACCTGGCCCTGTTCTTCGACGAGGGAAACAGCAGCAACAGGGAAGTCATCTTTTCAAAAGCCTACGGTCCTAACGGCGTCACCGGATCGAATGCTTCCCTCCACGCTCACTCCTATAGCTGTGACGTGAACTTCAATATCACGCGCTCGATGATAGATTACTACCTCTATGCCGATGGTTTGCCCCGCGAAAAATCGCCGCTGGTATTCATGCCCGAAGCGTCATTCAATCATGCGCTGGGTTACGAAAGCGATGGTTTCACGCCGATAGCCGGCGGTATGGGCGCCCGCGACCCGCGCCTGCCGATGAGCGTACTGCTGTTTAACGACCCGCAACAGGACGAGGAGACAACAATCGGAGGCGTCAGGGTTTCATACCGCTTAACAGGACAAGGTGGCGTGTACCTGCCCCTTAACGCATCGAAACCTCTCGGCTATGTGTGCAAAAAAGGGTTTTCCGGAGAGCGTTTCAGCCAGGATTACACTGACCGCATCATCATCCGTTGGGGAGAAATGTTGATTTCGTATGCCGAGGCGCTCTATGAAATCAACGGTTCCATCACCGATGCGCAATTAGACGAAACGGTAAATGCGCTACGCGACAGGGTTGGGTTTGCAGTACCGCTTACCAATACTTTTGCAGCCGCCAACGGATTGGATATGCGGGAGGAAATCCGCCGCGAACGTACCGTAGAACTGATGGCTGAAAACCGTCGTTATCCGGATATCATCCGATGGAAGATTGCAGAATCGGTTTTACCCAAAGCAATGGTTGGCGCTAAATTTAACGAAGCCGAAGCATTTAACGGTTACTCGCAGGCAGCCGATCCGACATTTCCCGAATTGTTTACCGATGCATCGGGAAAGATAGGAGGAGTACAGGAATACGATTATCCCGAAGCGAATATCCGTATTGCAGAAAAAACCAACACGCGACGCTTCGATCCCGCTAAGGACTATTTCTATCCGATACCCACTTACGAAATTGCACAATCCGACGGAAACATCACTCAAAATCCGGGATGGCATTAATCGTTAAATGAACATAAATTTTATATAAAAACAATTTTATGAAAAAGATAATAGGATTTATAATAATAGCGGCCGCATTTTGTCTGACAGGCTGCGAAGCGCACGAGATGTGGGGAGATGGACGCGCCGATTTGGAGCATGTGTATATAGTTGCACTTGATCAACCAGATAATCAAGTGGATTATCTGTCGTATGAAATAGCGCAAAACGGCGACTCCAGATGGCGGTATGGTTCCAGCGCTACCACCGGAACATGGGTGACTTCAAATGAACAGTGGGTAGCCGGCATTCCGTTCCGGTTCAGCAGCAAACAGACACGCATCTACGATGTTGTGAGTTTCGTTTGGGTGGAAAGCGATTTGACGGCAGGCGCCGATTATACCGTCACACGGGAAGACGGTACGGTTATCACGCCTAATGCCGATGGTAGCTATTCGCTTACATGGCCCCAGGCCAAAAAGGCGATTCAAAATATCAAAATCAAACGCGCACAGGGTTCCCCGAACGGTACGATAAAAGTTCAGACGTTTAACCCGGCTAAAGGCGTGCCTGTAATTAGCGACGTAACCTCTCTTGTGAACAATAAGACAGCCGAATATGAAGTGCGCTGTACAACTCTTGACGTTAATAAAGTGACGATTACTTTCAATTAGTCAATCGAACAAAACAACAAAGTTTAATTTAAAAAGTAGTACATATGAAACGAACATGAACCAACGGTCTTTTAGCGAAGCGTTAAAAAAACGGCTTGCGCCAAAGAGTTATGAACATACTGTGAGTTCTATGTTTCCTTAATGTTAAATTCTAAATAATGTATGCATGAAAAGTAACAAAATCAATCGCCGTCGGTTTTTAAGTA